>NZ_KZ672766.1:0-239594 GCF_001811085.1 Streptococcus sp. HMSC062B01 | reverse complement strand
GATTTTTTCTGTCTAACTTTTGGGGTGCGGTTCAGACTAGGGTCTCTTTTGATTTAAATATTAGGAAGTTGATTCATTATTAGCCGATTTCATATCCCATTAATAATCCGCCTTCTTCTGCATAGAAACTACATAAGCCGGATGTCGGGATAGCTTGAATTTGGGCGTTAGGAAATTTTTCCTTGACTAAGTCAGAGAATTGCTGACAGAATTTATCATTATTGCGGTGAGAGATAATAATTTCACCTCCTGCATAACCGGCCTTGATGATTTCTTCAAAAGCAGCAGACAACGACTTCTTATAGCCTCTAGCCTTCTGCAATAGTTCTAAGGTTCCTTGTGGCCCAGCTTCCCCAACCATGCGAATATTGAGCAAGCCTACGACAGCTCCAATCAGCTTATTTAATCGCCCATTCTTAACCAGATTATCCACTTTGGCCAGGACAAAAAGTAATTTGGTTTTTGATTGGTAGTTTGTAATTTCTTGCACGATTTCGTCAAAAGAAAGGCCGTTACTAATTAGCTGATTGAGCTTTTGAACAAGCAAGTCAACTTCACCTCCAGCCGATAAACTATCAATCACATGAATATTGACATTCGGATGCTCTTCAAGGTAAAGCTTTTTAGCAACCTGAGCGCTGTTATGGCTACCAGATAAGGTTCCAGTAATAGTGACAACAAAGATATTATCAGCTCCTGCAAATGCTTTTAGATAGTCATCTGGACTTGGGCAAGCAGATTTAGAAGCAGTTGATGTGGCATACATTTTTTCCATCATTAAGTCAATATTTAGTTCTGCGTTGTCAATAAAGATTTCCTGGCCTACCTGAATGGTTAATGGGACATTTTCAAAATTTGTGTCTAAAGCCAGGTCTTTTAATTCTCTAAAATCGCATCCAGAGTCACTAACGATTTTCCAAGTCATTTTTAATCCCCTTGTTCCTATAATTATACATTGACAAAGATTGTGTCTTTTTTTACAATTATATCATGAAAGACTTTTTCCAGAAAGCTATTGATATCCGATGAGACAAGAAGGAAGAAACTGTTATGCCTGAACGTAAAATATCCAAAAAATCTCTTGAAAACCTAACGATTTCCAATCGGGAATCCAATCGTTTAACTCGTGAATCTTTGGAAATTTCCCTATTACAGTTATTAGAAAAAAAAGAATTGGCTAAAATCACTATTTCTGAGTTAGTAAACCGTGCTGGTGTATCCAGAGCGTCTTTTTACCGAAACTACAGCTCAAAAGAAGAGATTCTAGAGGAGCTTTTCGGCCAGATTGTGCATAATATTATGGAAAAAATGGCTCAGTTTGATTTTAAGACGGAGCTTTACCAAGTATGGCTTGCTCTGTTTAAAGAGGCACAGAAGGAAGCGCATCTCATTCGTTTAGCTGTTGAGTATAATTTAGAGAAACACTTGACGCAAGCAGTTTTTAACTTTTTAGAGAAAGGTCAAGAGTCCAAGAAAGATGCTTCGTCCTACGTTAATTCTTTCTGGAGCTCAGCTTTGGTTTCTGTCCTGTCAAAATGGATCAAAGAAGGCATGAAAGTGCCAGCTGAAAAGATTGCTTCTCTTGGTTTGCCTTTAATGGTTCAAGAAAATATCTAGTAAAGAAAAGAGAAAGAAATGGAAACAAAACGATTAGCTTGGGATGAATATTTTGCTGCACAGGCTCTTTTGATTGCCAATCGCTCGACTTGTAAGCGCGCAAGAGTAGGAGCGGTTTTGGTCAAAGACAACAAGGTTATTTCTACGGGATATAATGGCTCCGTATCAGGAACAGAACATTGTATTGATCACGAATGTTTGGTAGTCGATGGCCACTGCGTAAGGACCCTACACGCTGAAGTGAATGCTATTTTACAAGGCGCTGAACGAGGTGTTCCAAAAGGATTTACTGCCTATGTAACTCATTTTCCCTGTCTCAACTGTACCAAGCAGTTGCTCCAGGTTGGATGCAAGCGCGTAGTATATATCAATCAGTATCGGATTGACGAGTATGCTGAGTACTTGTATCGAGAGAAAGAAGTGGAGTTAGTGCACCTGCCTTTAGAGGAAGTGAAGTCAGCCATAGCGGAAACAGATTTTATTTAAAAAGTGACTATCCTAGTTATTGTTTAAGATAAAAAGGCTCTATCATTTCGATAGAGTCTTTTTACGATCTTACTGATTATTTGACTTGACCACCTTCTACAACAAGATCATCAGCTTTAGCTGCATCGCCGTAGGTAGGGTGAAGAGTTTTTTCATAAGCCTTATGGAAGAAGTTTTCCTTACCAAGCTTTTCTATATCCTTGTTGATAAAGTCAAGAAGTTCTTTGTTTCCTTTTTGAACGGCTGGAGCAATAGTATCAGGGTCACCTAAAGAAGTTATACCAACTTCGTAACCCTTGTTTTCAAGAGCCCAAGCTAGGACTTCAGTGTTATCCGTTGAGAAGGCATCACCACGTCCATCAAGCAGAGCTTGGTAGGCGTCACTGTATTGATCATATTTTTGAAGTTTAACCTCTGGGTGATTCTTTTCAAAGTATGTTTCAGCTGTTGTACCTTTGGTCACGATCAAAGTTTTTCCCTTAAGTTCTTTAACATCTTTTATAAGGGCATCTTTAGGAGAAACGACTCCAAGTGAAACCTTCATATAAGGAAGCGCAAAGTCAACTTGTTTCTTGCGTTCATCTGTTACAGTGAAGTTTGCCAGTGTAATATCAACCTTGTTTGAGATCAAGTACTCTGCACGGTTGGCTGCGTCAACAGAGACGTATTTAACCTTGACTCCAAGATCTTTGGCAAGTTGATTTCCAAGTTCGATATCGTATCCTTGGTAAGAACCATCATTATCAACATAACCAAAAGGTTTTTTGTCTCCAAAGACTGCGATACGAAGCTCGCCACTTTTCTTAATTTCATCAATGGTCCGAGCCTTAGAACTTGATGCATTGGAGTTTTTGCTAGCACCACAAGCTGTGATAAAGACTAGAGCAAGGGCAAGTGTCATTACAGTTAAAATTGATTTAATTAGTTTCATAATCGTCTCCTTTATAGATATGAGCCAAATTGGCTAAAGTCAAATACGTTTAAAAATTCTTGCGCTCTTTTTGTTTTAGGATTGGTAAAGAAAGAGTGAGCATCTCCCTCTTCAGCGATCTGTCCTTGGTCCAAGAAAATGATTCGATCAGCAATAGCTTGAGCAAATTGCATTTCATGTGTGACTAGGATCATGGTGCGTCCTTCTTGGGCGAGATCATTAATTAATTCTAGCACCTCTCGTACCATCTCAGGATCTAAAGAGGCGGTTACTTCATCGAAAAGGATGATTTCAGGATGCATGAGAAGGGAACGAACAATTGCCACCCGTTGTTTTTGACCTCCAGAGAGCTGTCTTGCGTAGCTATGCTTTTTATCTAGAAGTCCAACACGTTTCAGTAGTTGTTCGGCTTCCTGAATGACTTCCTCTTTCTTACGTCCCTGGGCTTTTGTTGGTCCTAAAATAAGATTTTGCAGAACATCTAGGTGTGGAAAGAGTTCATAACTTTGAAAAACCATGCCAATTTTCTGACGGACAAGGTGAAAGTTCTTTTGATTGCCTGTGATGGATTGGTCATCTAAGAGGATATCACCTCCTTGAATATTTTCTAAGCCATTAATACAACGAAGAAGTGTACTTTTACCACATCCAGAAGGACCCAAAATCACGACAACTTCACCTTTTTTAACTTCAAGTGAAAGACCTTGAAGGATAGGATTGTCTCCAAAGGATTTTTGAAGGTCCCTTATTTTTAAAATCGTTTCAGGCATATTAATTCCTCCAGTGTTTTTCTAAATGACCTGCTAATTTGGAAATAGGGAAGCAGACAAGGAAGTATAAAACAAGAATAGTTCCATAAATCCAAAAGGAAGCAGTAGGAATGGTCAATCGGTTGCTATCGATAATTTGTTGACCGACCTTCGTAACCTCAACAACACCAATCAAAACGACTAGCGAAGTTGTTTTAATCATACGTGTAATCAGGTTAATGGCTTGTGGTAGTAAACGTCTTAGAACCTGTGGAATGATGACATAATAGTAAAGCTGAAACTTGGTTAAACCAAGCGCTTGACCACTTTCAAACTGGTGCTTGGGTAGAGAAGTGATAGCTCCTCGAACCAAGTCCCCCATTTCAGCAGTTCCCCAAAGAGTAAAGACAATGATGGCTGAACTCTCGCCTGAGATATTGATATTAAAGTTACGTGCTAACCCAAAGTAAACAATAAAGAGTAAGACGAGCTGGGGCATTATTCGGATGAATTCTAGATAAAAGCGAGTTAGTAGACGAACGATTTTAGATTGAGAAGTCATGATGATTCCCAAAAAAGTACCAAGGATCATGGATAATAGAACGGAAATAACTGAAATACCAATTGTGACTCCCAAGCCCTGTAAAATACGAAGGAGATTATTTCCCTGAAAGAGTACCTGGATTCCCGAATCCTGCATGGCGTAATCTCCTTTCTATCCAACCAAAGAGAAGTGAAAGCGGTAATAACATGAGTAGATAGGCAAGAACCAACATGGCCAAGGCAATATCTGTCTCGTAGTAGAGTCCAATCAAGTCCTTTGCCACATACATAAGATCTGCTAAAGCTACTACAGAGAAAACTGAGGTTTCCTTGATTAAGAAAATGACATTTGCACTAAAGGAAGGAAGTGCTACAGCAGTCGCTTGTGGAAGAACAACGTAGCGAAAAACTTGTCTTGGTGTCAAACCAATAGAGAGACCAATTTCATGCTGGGTTTGACTAACAGCTTCCAAGCCACTACGGAAGGATTCAGCCATGTAAGATCCACCTAGGAAGATGAGACCGATTGTCGCACAAGCTTCTGAAGACAAGACAAGACCAATCCTAGGTAGCCCAAAATACAGAAAGAAGAGCTGAATCAATAGTGGCGTGTTTCGAGATAGCTCAATGTAGGCAGTAGCTAGCTGACTCAAGACGGGAACTCGGTAATGTCGTATGATACTAACAACCAAGCCTAAAAGAAATGAACCAATTATCCCCCAAATAGCGATATGCAGGGTCAAAAAGAAGGCCTGCTGGTATAGTGGATAGTACTGTTCGATAATAGACCAATCCAAAAATGAATTCCTCCCCTCCCTTAAGTCAGGAAATCATTTTTCTTCCTGAACTTATAGGTATAATAATAGAGTCATTTTACCATCAATTACACTGTTTGAATAATATGTATATTTTATCGGTCTGATAGAAAAAATTTATCAGGACCGCCAAAAGGATTGTAATTTAGTAACTGATCTAGACAAAGATGTTTGTCTAGATGCTGGATTGTTTTGAGAGAAGATGGATATACTTGATTTTTATACTGAAAATAATTAAAGAATAGAGTATAATGGATATAGAAAAATATGAAAGAGTATTTTGTTTTTTTAAAGAAATATAACAGTAGGATGGATCAATCAAATGTCAAATAAAGAGATAAACCAGGAGTTAAGTCAAAGGCGTAATGAAATAAGTCCAGAGATAGATAACGAAAAAAATAAGGAGAAGATTGAAGAAAAACAATCTATTGATGAAGCAAATGGGTCAGAACAAGTGGTAAAAGATTCAAAAGAGATCAAGTATACATTGGCTCTTCTTTCATTTTCCTTCTTCTCATCGATCATTTATCTGATTCTTTTCGTGTCACTTTTTAGTATAGCTTTACCATGGGGAATTGTCTTGTTGATTTTTCTAGGCCCTAGCTTAATTTGTTTTTTTATTGCAACTTTTTTAACTAGGGTTGGGATGACTAATGGGAGGAAAGGTTTACTATATGCAAGTTCAGGTATTTACCTGATTTCAGCTCTTTGTGCAGGAGATCCTGATTGGCATCTTTTTCAAATAGCTCCTTTTGTTTTCGCAGTTCTTGTTTTGGTTGGAACGCTAATGGCTAAAGAAGAAAAGAGATAATATGGCGCGAAGCCATATCTTTTTACGGAAATTTTTGAAACCATAAAGGATGCGATCCCCATTCTAGTACAACTATTTTCACTCTCAAAAATTAAGCAATCAAAAGAGCTTTCTTTATCTATCAATGATTATGTATATGCTTTTTTATGTATGGGCACTTGGTTCATCTTTTAGCCTCTTTTTGATTGTAGCAATTGTAGTCGTGGTCCTAATATGGGGTGGTGCGTCAAAATCAGCAGATTCATAATTTTCAACAAGGTATAGTTTATGTCTATACCTTATTCTTTTTTTAAACAAAGGTGTGTTAGCGTAAATTATGTTATAATGTAAAAGTTATATAGTCCCGATAAGGTGGTAGTTTTTTCTATCAGTACTTTGTAACTCTATAACAATATTTTTTAAGGGGGGACATTTCTATGTCAGAACGTAAACTTTTCACGTCTGAGTCTG
Source organism: Streptococcus sp. HMSC062B01 (assembly GCF_001811085.1). Classification (NCBI taxonomy): domain Bacteria; kingdom Bacillati; phylum Bacillota; class Bacilli; order Lactobacillales; family Streptococcaceae; genus Streptococcus; species Streptococcus sp. HMSC062B01. Next base: position 233,192 of record NZ_KZ672766.1, on the reverse strand, counting down.
TATCGGAGGGACATCCTGATAAGATTGCAGACCAAATTTCCGATGCTATTTTGGATGCCGTCTTGAGTCAGGATCCAGATGCCCATGTGGCTGCTGAAACAGCTGTTTATACAGGCTCTGTTCATGTTTTTGGTGAGATTTCGACTACAGCTTATGTAGATATTAACCGTGTGGTTCGTGATACCATTGCAGAGATTGGCTACACCAATACAGAGTATGGCTTTTCGGCAGAGACCGTCGGTGTGCATCCATCTTTGGTGGAGCAGTCGCCAGATATCGCTCAGGGTGTCAATGAAGCTTTAGAGGTTCGTGGGAATGCAGATCAAGATCCATTGGACTTGATCGGTGCTGGCGACCAAGGGCTTATGTTTGGCTTCGCAGTGGATGAAACACCGGAGCTTATGCCATTGCCTATCTCACTCAGTCATAAGCTAGTCCGTCGATTGGCAGAGTTGCGCAAATCAGGAAAGATTGGCTATCTGCGTCCAGATGCTAAGTCACAAGTGACTGTTGAGTATGATGAAAATGGCCAGCCTGTGCGCGTGGATACGGTGGTTATTTCGACCCAGCATGACCCAGAAGTGACCAATGAAGAGATTCATCGTGACGTGATTGAAAAGGTGATTAAAGCTGTTATTCCTGCCCAGTATCTGGATGATAAGACAAAATTTTTCATCAATCCAACCGGACGTTTTGTAATTGGCGGCCCGCAAGGTGACTCTGGCTTGACTGGACGTAAGATTATTGTGGATACTTACGGCGGTTATGCTCGTCACGGCGGCGGTGCCTTCTCCGGTAAGGATGCAACCAAGGTTGACCGCTCAGCTTCATACGCAGCACGCTATATTGCTAAAAACATCGTGGCTGCTGGACTAGCCAAGAAAGCAGAGGTACAGCTAGCTTATGCCATTGGTGTGGCTCAGCCGGTTTCTGTACGTATCGATACTTTTGGCACTGGAGTAGTTGCAGAAAGCAAGCTTCAGGAAGCTGTTCGTCAGATTTTTGATTTGCGTCCGGCAGGTATCATTCAAATGCTGGATCTGAAACGTCCAATCTACCGTCAGACAGCTGCTTATGGCCATATGGGTAGGACAGATATTGATCTGCCTTGGGAAAAAACGGATAAAGTTCAAGCGTTGAAGGATTATCTGGCCTAATTATAAAGAGTTGCAAGATGATTATTTGATGGTTTCTACTTTATAGAAAAATAAAGATTATGAAATTAGAACGATTAATTTATATTTTATTAGCCCTTTTGAATAAGAGACAGATAACAGCTAAAGAAATTGCTGAACGTTTTGAAATATCTACTCGTACAGTATATCGAGATATGGATACGCTCAGCTTAGCTGGAATCCCTATTTACTCTGAACGTGGGGATAAGGGAGGCTTTTATATACCAGATGACTACAAGATGGACAGCAGCTTTTTCACAGAAGAAGAAAAGCAGTTTATCATCAATATGAGCCAAAATGTTGGCAAAATTGTCGGTCGTCCAAGTTTTGACAGCATTGAGCATAAGCTTACTTCTCAAGAAGTGACTGATAATGTTAATCCTGTTTACTTCGATCTTACTTCATGGTCTCTCAATACAAATTATTTACTTGAAATTGAGCAGGCTATACAAACTGGAAAGAAAGTTTCCTTTTCTTATTTTTCTAAAAAACAAGAACGAAGCCTGCGAACAATTCTTCCTTATCGACTGATTTTTAAACTAAATGCCTGGTATGTGATCGGCTACTGCTTTGAAAAATTAGATTTTCGTATTTTCAAGCTTAGCAGAATTCGTGATTTGCTGATAGTAGATGAGGGGATAGAAGTTGGTGACTACCCACTTTTATCTCAAGAAAAGCTAGATCTTTTTCTAAATCCATCTAAAGATAAAGTTGAGGGCAGTAAAGAGGAAGTAGCGTTGATTTTCACAGAGTCTGCGCTTCCAAAAATTTATGACCACTTCACAGAAGAAGAAATCACTGTTGAGCAAACCAGAATAATAGTCCATGCTTTCAGAGCATTGACACCGGCCTTTTTCGAATTGATTTTAAGTTTTGCTCAGCAAGTAAAGGTCATATCACCAAAAATCTTACAGGATAAATTAATTGAAACTCTTCAAAAAAATCTTCAGCAATATGACAGACTGTAGTCATATTGCTTTTTGTATACTCTTAAGTGGGCTCAAGCTTTCATTAGTTTGAAAACTGCCTAAATTATTTTTGGAGGTTCCAAATGGATACAAGAACATTAGCAGAAAGCTATTTTACCTCAGTCAATAAAGGTGGCTGGGAAGATTTTGTAGCTGAAAACTTTGATTATGGTATGTGTGACAGTCAGGACATCAAGCGAGGTCGTGATGTTTATCTGAAAGGTGCAGGTCAATTCTATGCTTTAAGTCAGCATCTTGAAGTGAAGAAGTTGCTGGTAGATGGAAGAGAAGTAGTGGCTTTAAATCGCTATCGCTTGCAGTCGCCACAAGGAAATCAACTAGAGTTGGATGTGGCGGAATTTTTAAAATTTGACGAATCAGACAAATTGATAGCATCCAACATTTACTTTGATACTCATCGTTTCCAAGAGTTTATGCAGGGCAAATAATTCTTAAGTTTCATTTGACAAATAGTAGAACTTGTTTTATACTGTTAAAAATTAAATATGACTTTAAACATGTTCCGTGAGACATGAAAGTTCTAAAATGAGACTAGCAATTGCTATGCTCTAATTTTCTGTAAACTTTTAGAGGTTGGGAACATGATTTCCAACCTCTTTTTAAACTATATTCAATTTAATAAATGCAGTCTGTGAGCTGCGATTAAGGAGAATCATATGTCAAAATTGTCTTTAGACAAAAACAATCAACGGGCTTTAGTCGCTGCGATTGTCGCTTCTGGTACGGATGACTTGAATGTCATGTTTCTGGCCTTTTCAATGTCCTCTATTATCTCGGAACTTGGGATTAGTGGTACCCAGGGTGGTTGGATAGCTACTATAACTAATTTGGGAATGCTTGTTGGAGGATTAATTTTCGGTCTGTTAGCTGACCGATATCACAAATTTAAGGTCTTTAAATGGACCATTCTCATTTTCTCCCTGGCGACGGGCCTGATTTTCTTTACGAAAGACGTCAATTACCTTTATATTATGCGCTTTATTGCAGGCATGGGTGTCGGAGGTGAATATGGTGTGGCCATTGCTATAATGGCAGGAATTGTTCCGCCAGAAAAAATGGGGCGGATTTCATCGCTAAATGGTATTGCGGGACAGATAGGCTCGATTACATCGGCTTTACTTGCAGGCTGGCTAGCTCCTGCTCTTGGATGGCGTGGCCTCTTCCTCTTTGGGCTAGCACCCATTGCCCTAGTACTATGGATGGCTTTAGCTATTGACGATCAGAATATTCGTGACGACGGTGGAGCCAAGGTAGAAGAAGAAACAACACAACCTGTTAAAATAAGTCAGCTATTCAAAACACCAGCTCTGACATCACAAACCATAGCTCTAATGGTTATGACGACCGTACAAATTGCAGGTTACTTTGGAATGATGAACTGGTTGCCAACGATTATTCAAACTAGTTTGAATATTTCTGTTAAAGATTCTTCTCTTTGGATGGTGGCAACCATTTTGGGAATGTGCCTAGGAATGTTGACTTTTGGACAAATTTTGGATAAATGGGGACCTAGGGTCGTTTACTCTAGCTTTCTTCTTGCATCATCTGTCTGTGTCTATCTCTTCCAGTTTGCGAATTCTATGGCCACTATGGTAATAGGTGGAGCAGTTGTTGGTTTCTTTGTGAATGGAATGTTTGCTGGTTACGGAGCCATGATCACTCGTCTTTATCCTCATCAAATTCGATCAACTGCTAATAATGTTATCTTAAATGTCGGACGAGCAATTGGCGGATTTTCATCTGTTATTATTGGAAAGATTTTGGATATCTCAGGTGTTTCAACAGTTATGATTTTTCTTGCCTCTTTGTATCTAATCAGTCTAGCTGCTCTTTGGACAATCGGCAATTTGAAATCTGATATTTATCAAGACTTAGGTCAAGGTCTTGAAGCAGAAAAAGCGTAGCCATTAAATAAAAAAAGACAAAGAGAATTATTCTTTGTCTTTTTATGATCATGTAAAAAACTCTCTACTTTAAATAGAGAGTTTTAAGGTTATTCTTAGTGTGCTACACGTTTGCGAGCTGCTTTTTTACGGTTTTCTTCAATGAAAGCTGCTTTTTGCTCTTCAGGTTCGATTACTTTTTTCTTGACAGTATAAACTGCACCTGCTACAGCAGCAACAGTAGCTGCAACGCCTGTAAGTACGCCTTTTCCAAATCCTTTAGCCATAAGATTTCTCCTTTTCTGAACTTTAATTATTTATGTTATAATTAATAGTAACGGAAAATCAAAATTTTTTCAAGGAAAAAAATGAAAACTAAGATAATTGTAATTGTAGGGCCTACAGCTGTTGGAAAAACGGCTCTGAGCATTGAGGTTGCTAAAACCTTTAATGGTCAGATCGTCAGTGGTGACAGTCAACAGGTCTATCGTGGCTTAGATATTGGCACGGCTAAGATTCGTCCTGAGGAGCAAGAGGGCATTCCCCATCATCTGTTGGATGTGCGGGAGGTTGGAGAGAGCTACTCGGCCTATGATTTTGTGACTGAGGCGGCTCAGGCTATTCGTGAGATTGAGTCTCAAGGTCAGCTTCCCATCATTTGCGGCGGCACAGGGCTCTATATCCAGAGTTTGCTCGAGGGCTATCATCTAGGCGGCTCCGTTCCTCACGAGGAGATTCTGGCCTATCGGGCGCAGCTGGACAGTTGGTCAGATGAGGATTTGTTTGGAAAAATAGCAGAGCTGGGTATCGAGATTCCCCAGATAAATCGCCGCAGGGCTATGAGAGCGCTGGAGATTGCTCATCTGGGTGGCTCGTTAGAAAACAATCAACCAGACTATGAAGCCCTGCTGATTTGCCTAGATGATGAGCGAGAGCGACTTTATGAGCGAATCAATCAGCGAGTTGATCTGATGATAGAAGATGGTCTCTTAGAAGAAGCCCGTTGGCTTTATGAACAGGCTCCAACCAGTCAAGCCAGTAAGGGTATCGGCTACAAGGAACTTTTCCCCTACTTCGAAGGTCAGATAAGTCTTGAAGAGGCCGTGGACAAGCTCAAGCAAAATACCCGCCGTTTTGCCAAGCGCCAGCTGACTTGGTTTCGCAATAGGATGTCTGTGACCTTTTATCAGGTGGGAAATCCAGACTACAAAAATCAGGTTATGGGGGACATCAAGAATTTTCTGGATAAGTAGCTGGCTGACCAAGTCATAGTAAGGATATGAGATGATAGAAACAGAGAAAAAAACAGAGCGTGTCTTTCTGGTTGGTGTGGAACTAGCAGACACGGAAAATTTTGACTTATCCATGGAGGAGCTAAAAAGTCTAGCTAAGACGGTAGGGGCGGAAGTAGTTGGCTCTTATAGCCAGAAGCGGGAAAAGTATGACAGCAAGACCTTTGTTGGTTCTGGAAAGTTAGAAGAGATCCGGCAGATGGTTGATGCCGAAGAGATTTCGACCGTCATTGTCAATAACCGTCTGACACCCCGCCAGAATGTCAATCTAGAGGAAAGCTTAGGCGTTAAGGTCATTGACCGTATGCAGCTGATTTTGGATATTTTTGCCATGAGGGCTAGGAGTCATGAGGGCAAGTTGCAGGTGCATCTGGCTCAGCTCAAGTACCTGCTGCCTCGCTTGGTTGGCCAGGGAATTATGCTCAGCCGTCAGGCAGGTGGTATTGGCTCCCGCGGGCCTGGTGAAAGCCAACTTGAGCTCAATCGACGCAGTGTCCGCAATCAGATTCATGATATTGAGCGCCAGCTCAAGGCAGTGGAGAAAAATCGGGCTACCGTTCGTGAAAAACGGTTGGAATCCAGTATTTTCAAAATCGGCCTCATCGGCTACACCAATGCTGGCAAGTCTACGATCATGAACTGCTTGACTAGTAAGAGTCAGTATGAGGCTGACGAACTCTTTGCGACGCTAGATGCCACGACCAAGAACATCAATCTCAGTGGCCAGCTAAATGTCACGCTGACAGACACAGTTGGCTTCATTCAGGATTTGCCGACGGAGCTGGTGTCAAGCTTTAAGTCTACTCTAGAGGAGAGTAAAAATGTTGATTTGCTGGTCCATGTTATTGATGCTAGTGATCCACACCATGAGGAGCACGAAAAGACTGTCCTCGACATTATGAAAGAGCTGGACATGCTGGATATTCCCCGATTGACTCTCTATAACAAAGCAGATAAGGCTGAGGATTTTACTCCGACCCTGACTCCTTATTCTTTGATTTCGGCTAAAGCGGATAATAGCAGAGCTGTTTTACAGCAAGTCCTGCTGGAGCGGATGAAAGAGTTATTTTTGCCTTTTACCATCAAGGTAGCTCCGGCTAAAGCTTACAAGATTCATGATTTAGAGAAAGTCGCGATTATGGGGAATCGAGAATACATAGACGATATCGAAGTCATTTCAGGCTGGATTGCCGAGAAAAACAAATGGAAACTGGAAGAATTTTATGACTGATTATATTGACTTGGCCCTCAATTACGGTGGTTTTACAAGCCTAGATAGGGTCTACTTAGAACAAGTATTGACTGGTCTGACAGAAGAGCAGAAGCGTAGCTTTATTACACCACCACCCAGTGTTATCAACGCTTACTTTGCTGAGCTTTATCAAAAGAAAAGTCCGGAAGCTGCGACAGAGTACTTCTTAGAAATCAGTCAGGCTTTGGACTTATGGAATGCGGAGCCTAGCTTTGTAGAAAATAAACCTTTTGTCCGGCTTAACCTTTCTGGCAAGTCCTATGGATTTTGCTACGAGAAGAAGGAAGTCGGCATGGTCTTTCCTGAAAATCCTGAGCCTGTAACAGCTGATTTGCTCTTTGAAATCGCGCAAGTCTTTCCACAGTACTTGGTCTACGAAGAAGCTGGGAGAATAAAAATGACACCTTTCAAAGCTGAGTTTCAAGTCGTGGACAGTAAGGAGCTGACTGCTTTGACTGAATGGCAACAGCTGGCGGATGGTAGCCAAAGACTTTTGGGCTACAATCAAGATGAAGTCAGTGATCTGGCTCAGTCCTATGCTGGCAGAAAATACTATCACTCGCAGAATCGTTCTGCCATGATTTATATCATTTAGAAAGAAAAATATGCAATTACAATTTTTAGGAACCGGAGCTGGTCAGCCGTCAAAGGCCCGCAATGTATCCAGCCTCGTTCTCAAGCTCTTGGAAGAAATCAATGAGGTCTGGATGTTTGATTGTGGTGAAGGGACCCAGCACCAGATCTTGGAGACAACGATCAAACCTCGCAAAATTAGCAAGATTTTCATCACGCATCTTCATGGTGATCATATTTTTGGTTTGCCTGGCTTTCTATCCAGTCGTTCTTTTCAAGCTAATGAAGAGCAGACGGATATAGAGATCTATGGCCCTAAAGGTATTAAGAACTTTGTTATGTCCAGTCTTCGAGTTTCTGGTTCTCGTTTACCTTATCGAATTGATTTTCATGAATTTGATGAAAATAGTTTGGGAAAGATTTTGGAAACGGACAAGTTCACTGTTTATGCAGATAAGCTGGATCACACGATTTTTTGTGTGGGCTACCGCGTGATGCAGAAAGATTTGGAAGGCACTCTGGATGCCGATAAACTACGAGTAGCGGGTGTTCCCTTTGGCCCCCTCTTTGGCAAGGTCAAGAACGGTCAGGATATCGTCCTAGAAGATGGTACCAAAATCATCGCAGCAGACTATATCTCAGCCCCTCGTCCTGGGAAAACAATTACTATTTTAGGGGACACAAGGAAAACAGATTCTAGTGTACGATTAGCTGTGGCTGCAGATGTTCTTGTACATGAAGCTACCTATGGTAAGGGAGATGAAAAAATGGCCCGTAAGCATGGGCATTCTACCAATATGCAGGCGGCTGAAGTAGCCAAAGAAGCTGGAGTTAAACAACTTCTTCTTAATCACGTCAGTGCTCGGTTCTTGTCGAAAGATATCAGCGTTATGCGACAAGATGCTAGTAAAGTTTTCGAAAAGGTTCATGTGGTTAAGGATTTGGAAGAAGTTGAAATTTAAGGATATTAAAGGGACTTTTAATACAAGAAAAAATTACAATATTGTCAAAGAGGCGGGAGATTTTCCTGTCTTCTTTATGTTATAATGTAAAAAAAGGAGAAAGAATGAGAACAATCATCATCACAGGGGCTAGTGGAGGGCTAGCACAGGAAATGGTTAAGCTTTTGTCTAAGGATAAATTGATTTTGGTCGGACGTAGCAAGGAAAAGCTTGAAAAACTATATGGAGAAAGCGAAAATATTGACCTTGTGGAACTGGATATTACAGATAGCTCAGCTTTGGAGAGATTTGCTGAGCAGATTGATAGTCAGTACGGCCACGTTGATGTTCTAGTCAATAACGCTGGCTATGGGATTTTTGAGGAATTTGACAAAATCAGCTCCAGTGATATTGAGGCCATGTTTGAGGTCAATACTTTTGCTCTGATGAACCTGTCTAGACTTTTTGGTAGTCGTATGAAAAAGACTGGACAAGGACATATCATCAATATCGTCAGCATGGCTGGCCTCATTGCAAGTAGTAAGTCCAGTCTTTACTCAGCGACTAAGTTTGCTGCTATTGGTTTTTCCAACGCCCTACGCTTGGAACTCCTGCCTTTTGGTGTTTATGTTACGACGGTTAATCCCGGGCCTATCAAAACAGCCTTTTTCGATCTAGCCGATCCTGATGGATCCTATGTTAAAGCTGTTGATAAGTATATCTTGGAGCCTGACTTTGTAGCTGGCAAAATCGTCAACGTTTTTGGCAAAAAAAAGCGAGAAATTAATCTTCCTGGGATTCTCAATCTTGCTCATAAATTTTATACCCTGTTTCCAAGAATAGCTGATAAATTGGCGGTTAAGATGTTTAATTATAAATAAAAGTTAAATTTCAACTTTTTAGAAAAGGAAAATGAAAAAATGGATTTACAAGCTTATAAAAATCATTTAGAAGAGCCTTGGGGTAAAATCTATTATGACATTCTGTTTGATCAGTTGAAGAATGTTGAAGGGCTAAAAGTTCTTGATTTTGGTAGTGGGTTTGGGATTGTGGCCAACCACCTTGCTGAAAAAAATCAGGTCACTGCGCTGGAACCGAATATGGAAATGATTATTCATCGGAAAAGAACGAATTCTTATGAGCAGTTGCAGGGAAGTCTAGAAGTGCTAGAAATTTTTAAAGATGAATCCTTTGACCTTATAATTTGCCATAATGTTTTAGAGTATGTAGAGGATATTGATCCATACCTCATGGCTTTCTCTCGCTTGCTCAAAAAGGGAGGGAAGCTATCGATTGTTAAACATAATCACGTGGGCCGCATTATGCATACAGTAATTTTTGAAAATGATATTAAGAAAGCTCGAGAACTCTTGCTTGGAAAAGATTATCTGACGCATAGCATGGGCCAAGCTAATTATTATGAGATGCCAGAGGTCATTAAGCCTTATCCTTTCGATATTTTAGATTTTCAGGGAATTCGAATTTTTTATGGCTTACAGCCCAATGATGTAAAAACTGATCCAGGATGGCGTGAAAATATGCTAGAAATGGAACTTGCTGTTAATAACCAGTCACCCTATCGCGATATTGCAGCTTTTCAGCATTACTGGCTCGTGAAAAAATAATAGCTTAGATTTTTTGTGTATGAATGAATTTTTGACCTTGTTTGGAGAAAACTAGATGGTGGAAAAAGAAGTTAAAGAGCAAGAGCAATCAGTTAATTATGCCATGCTCAGCCTTTTTCAATATGTAGCATCTATCTTAGTTATTTTGGTGCATTGTCAACGTCTCTTTCCTAATGAAATTTTGCATTTCACTCAAAAGAGTATGTTTGGGCGAATGGCTGTACCTTTTTTTCTCATATCATCTGCCTTTATGCTTAAATCAAGTCTTGCAAAAAAGAAGAGTATGAGAACTTACGTAAGTAGGATTTTAAAACAGTATATTTTTTGGAGTATTCTTTATCTTCCATACGCACTTATCTATTTTTGGTCGCTTCCAGTTGAGAAGTATTATGCACCATTTGCCTTAATCGCTGGATTTTTATATATTGGACTTTGTTACCAGCTTTGGTATATTCCTGCTTTTTTGCTGGGGCTTTGGATTGTCCATCATTTATACAAAAAAATAGGACCTAAATGGGCGATTCTTGTTTCCTTGCTCCTCTACTTACTTGGCTCAATTGAGACTTACTACACTTACTTTGCTAATACATGGCCGACTCGTTTATATGATGTTTATGCACGTATTTTCTTCTCAACCCGTAATGGTCTATTTTACGCGCCAATCTTCATTCTCTTTGGTTATTTGCTTTATGATTATTGGAATAGTGATTTCTTTAAGAAAGATGTAGGGAAAAAATTTCTGCTGGCTTCAATCTTACTTGCTCTAGATGGTTGGTTAGTTTTTGTCAATCAGGGAATCGATAAAAATTTCTTTCTAGCCTTACTTCCTTTCTCACTTTTTCTGGTCAATGGTGTTTTAAGGACAAGGATTGGAAGGAAATGGAATCTATACCATCTTAAGGAATTAAGTGTTCTCTATTTCTTTTTACATCCGATTTTTATAGAAATTTCCTTTTATCTTTTGAAAGAGACAAATTTTTCTAAATGGCATAAGGGTCAAATTGTATTTGTTCTTACTATAGTTTTGACTCAATTGACTTCAGAAATTATTTTAAAAATCCCTAAGACAGTATTTTCAAAGAAAAAAATCAATAGAGTCTAAACGTGTTAAGGTAACAAGATTTTTTGGAGGTCTTATCATGCTTGAACGTCTACAACAGCAGCTGGCTTTTACCAATGAGCTGGAAAAACTGAAACCCACTCATAGGAACAATAGGACCTTGGACGCCTATCGTTTTGAAAATTCTGCCGAGCATAGTTGGCAGGGGGCGCTCATGGCGCTAGTTTTTCGAGAATATATCCCCGAAGAGGTCAATCTGGAAAAGGTCATGTCTATGTTACTGATTCATGATTTGGGCGAAATATATGCTGGCGATACCTTTATCTTTGACGATGTTGGCAAGAGAGATTCTTACCATAGAGAGCTTGAGTCCTTGAAAATCAGTTTAGACAAGCTACCATCAGATCAGCAGGATTCCTTTTTAGGGCTTTGGCAGGAATTTGAAACTGGCATTAGCATAGAGGCTAAATATGCCCGAGTGCTGGATGCTCTGGTTCCCCTTCTCAATCACTTGGAAGTTGCTCAGCCCCATGACAACCCTCATGGCCTGACCAAGTCGCAGGTCATCGCAAAGAAATCCTTTATTCAAGAAACCTCTGAGAGTCTTTGGGAATTGGCTTTAGAAGTTATTGACCAAAGTGTTGCTAAGGGGCTTTACCTAGATGAGTGAGGCTGAGGACCTTGCTCGTAGATAGAAAGTTTGAGACTGGTTGAACCAGTCTTTTCATGTTATAATATTCAGACAAGATTGAACGGAGAAAGTGTTTCACTCATCATGATTAGCTCAAAATACGACTGGCAGTTTGCCACTAATTTTACAGACGAGAATTTTTTAAAAAAGGCTAAGAAAGCTGGATTAGAACCTGCCGCTGCTGGTCTCCTTTACCAAAGAGGTGTGCAGACTGAAGAAGCTCTGCAGGAATTTTTGGAGCCTAGTTTAGACCAGCTTCACGACCCTTATGATCTGCATGATATGGATCGGGCAGTGGAGCGGATTCGCACGGCGATTGAGAATTATGAGCAGATTTTGATCTATGGTGATTATGATGCTGATGGGATGACCTCGGCATCAATTGTCAAGGAAGCCTTGGAGCAGTTGGGGGCTGAGTGTCAGGTCTATCTGCCCAATCGTTTTACAGATGGCTATGGTCCTAATAGCAGTGTTTACAAGTATTTTATTGAAAATCAAGGTATCTCGCTCATTATTACAGTAGATAATGGAGTGGCGGGACTTGAAGCTATTGAGCTGGCCCATTCTCTAGGCGTGGATGTTATCGTGACGGATCACCACTCCATGCCTGAGGAGTTGCCAAATGCCTATGCGATTGTCCATCCGGAACATAGCGGAGCGGATTACCCTTTCAAGCATCTGGCTGGCTGTGGGGTGGCTTTTAAGCTAGCAACAGCCTTACTAGAAGAAGTCCAAGTCGAACTTTTGGACTTAGTGGCCATCGGTACCATTGCCGATATGGTCAGTCTGACGGGGGAAAATCGGATATTGGTCAAATACGGCCTTTCCGTCCTCAAAAATACCCAGCGGGTAGGTCTTCAGGAACTCTTCAAAATCGCTGGTATTCAGCCAGATGAACTGGACGAAGAAACAGTTGGCTTCCAGCTTGCTCCACGCCTCAATGCCTTGGGAAGGCTGGATGATCCCAATCCAGCGGTTGAGCTTTTAACAGGATTTGACGATGAAGAAGCTCGTGATATTGCGCTCATGATCAACCAGAAAAATGACGAGCGTAAGGAAATTGTCCAGCAGATTTATGAAGAGGCGCAAACCATGCTGGACACTGGGAGACCAGTGCAGGTGTTAGCCAAGGAAGGCTGGAATCCTGGTGTGCTAGGAATTGTCGCTGGGCGCTTGCTAGAAGAGCTACACCAGCCAGTCGTAGTGCTCAATATTGAGGATGGCATCGCTAAGGGCAGCGCCCGAAGTATTGAAGCGGTCAATATTTTTGAGGCCTTGGACAGTCATCGTGATCTCTTTGTAGCCTTTGGTGGCCATGCTGGAGCAGCTGGGATGACTCTCGAGGCAGATAAGCTGGCGGAGCTATCTGATATCCTAACAGCCTACATTTTAGATAATGATTTGGATTTGACTGGTAAAACTGTTCTGTATTTAGATGAGGAGCTGCATCTGCCAGAACTGACCCTGGATACACTCAAAAGCTTTGAAAAACTGGCGCCTTTTGGTATGGACAATAAGAAGCCACTTTTTTACCTCAAGGATTTTAAAGTGGACAATGCTCGGACTATGGGAGCTGGCAATAGCCATCTCAAGCTGAAGATTTCTCAGGAAGATGCTACTTTTGAAGTAGTTGCTTTTGGCCAAGGAAGCCTGGCGACAGAGTTTGCACAAACCAAGAATCTGGAGCTAGCTGTCAGCCTCTCTGTCAATAAATGGAATGGACAGACCAGTCTCCAGCTCATGCTGGTAGATGCTCGTGTAGATGGTGTTCAGCTTTTCAATATCCGCGGAAAAAATGCGACGCTACCTGACAAGGTTCCAGTTTTGCGTTTCACAGAGGAATTGCCGGATTTGGGAAATAGCAGAGCAGTTGTGGTTTATGACCTGCCTGATGATTTACAGGCCTTGAAGAAGATTCTTCAGACTCAAGATTTCGAAGCGATTTACTTTAAAAATGAGATTGGCAAGCCATACTATCTGACAGGTTACGGTAGCCGTGAGCAATTTGCCAAACTCTACAAGACCATCTATCAGTTCCCCGAATTTGACGTTCGCTATAAGCTTAATGATCTGGCAGCTTACCTGAAAATTGACTCGATTCTCTTGGTCAAAATGATTCAGATTTTTGAGGAGTTGGGCTTTGTCAGCATCACAGAAGGCGTCATGAAGGTCAATAAGGAAGCTGAAAAGAAAGAAATCGAAAGCAGTCACATTTACCAAGACCTCAAGCGCCTAGTCAAGGAACAAGAACTTATGGCTTTGGGCACTGTGCAGGAGATTTATGATTATTTGATGGAGAAATAAAGGTTAAGTAATAATATTTCAAGCACATTTAAATAAAAAAATGGTATAATAGAGAGTAAAAAATTTTTATATAGAAAGAACATTATGAATTTAAAAGACTATATTGCAACAATTGAGAATTATCCAAAAGAAGGTGTTACCTTCCGTGATATCAGCCCTTTGATGGCAGACGGGAATGCATACAGTTACGCTGTTCGTGAGATTGTTCAATATGCGACAGACAAGAAGATTGACATGATTGTTGGACCGGAAGCTCGTGGCTTTATAGTGGGCTGTCCAGTTGCTTTTGAGTTAGGAATCGGCTTTGCTCCAGTCCGCAAGCCTGGCAAACTTCCTCGCGAAGTTATCTCAGCTGACTATGAAAAAGAGTATGGTGTAGATACTTTGACCATGCATGCAGATGCTATCAAGCCAGGTCAGCGTGTATTGATTGTTGATGATTTATTGGCAACAGGCGGAACTGTTAAGGCAACTATTGAAATGATTGAACGTCTTGGTGGTATCGTTGCAGGATGTGCCTTCCTTATTGAATTGGATGAATTAAAAGGCCGTGAAGTTATTGGCGAATATGACTATAAAGTATTGATGCATTATTAATACATAGTTTCAGGCTATACCTAGGTAAAGATAAAATATAATTGAAAACTATATCTCCTTTCAGTATAATAAATATATTAGAGAATAGGAGATATTTTCATGCCAATTAAGATCGATAAAAAATTACCAGCTGTTGAAATTTTAAGTTCTGAGAATATCTTTGTCATGGATGACGATAGGGCGGACCATCAGGATATCCGCCCTCTGAATATTTTGGTACTCAATCTCATGCCTCAGAAAATGGTGACGGAGACTCAGATACTTCGCCATTTGGCTAATACTCCGCTACAGTTGACTATTGACTTCCTCTATATGAGCTCGCACCAATCTAAAACCACTCGTGCAGAGCACATGGAGACTTTCTATAAGACTTTTGATGAGATTAAAAATCGCTATTTTGATGGCTTGATTATCACTGGGGCACCAGTAGAGCATCTGCCTTTTGAAGCGGTGGATTACTGGGAAGAGTTCCAGCAGGTGATTGAATGGTCCAAGAGCCATGTTTTTTCGACTCTGCATATTTGCTGGGGAGCTCAGGCTGGACTTTACGCCCGCTATGGCGTTGACAAGTACCAGATGCCGCGCAAATTATCAGGTGTCTATAGCCAGTCAGCTGACAGTAACAATCTGCTTTTCCGGGGCTTTGACGATGAGTTTTATGCCCCTCATTCCCGCCATACTGAGGTTCTGAAGGAAGATATTGTCAATCTAACCAATCTGGAGATTCTCTCATATGGAGAAGATACGGGTCTCTCTGTGCTGGCTAGCCGAGACTTGCGAGAGGTGTATAGCTTCGGTCACATGGAATACGACCGCGATACTCTATCCAAGGAGTATTTCCGCGATTTGAAGGCAGGGAAGAATCCACATATTCCAGAGAATTATTTCAAAAACGATGATGTCCATGCGACACCGGCCTTGCGTTGGAGTTCAGCCGCGGCTTTATTTTTCAATAATTGGATTAACTATGCAGTGTATCAAGAAACGCCATTTGATTGGGAGAATCCAGAAAATGACGCTTCCTATTTTGCTTATTTATAAGAGGGACTATGACTTATTTATCAGCCTTTCAACAAGGCAATTTAGTATTACCAAGTGCCTTGTACTTTCATTTTCAAGAGATTTTCTCGTCTAGTGAAGATTTCCTTGTTTGGCAATTCTTTTATTTGCAGAATACAACAGCATTGGAAGAGATAGAGCCGAGTCAGATTGCTGAAAGCATTGGAAAAACGGTGTCTGAGGTCAATCGCATTATGTCTCATTTGACCGAACAAGGCTTATTACAGTATAAAACCATTGAATTAAATGGAGAGATTGAAGCGATTTTTGATGCCTCTCCAGCCTTGGAAAAGTTAGATGAACTGCTGGGAGCTAATCTTAGTCAACAGCCAACTGCAAAAGCATCTCAAAATGTTTTAAAAGACTTAGTTGAAACCTTTCAACAGGAATTAGGTCGCCTTTTGACACCATTTGAGATTGAGGATTTGACCAAAACTATTCAAGAAGATAAAACAAATCCTGACTTGGTAAAAGCCGCTCTTCGAGAAGCAGTTTTCAATGGGAAGGCTAACTGGAAGTATATCCAAGCAATTTTACGAAATTGGAGACGAGAAGGTATTACGACTTTAGCACAAGTTGAAGCCAAAAGAGAGGAACGTGAAGCATTTAATCCACAGAATGTTACGGTTTCAGATGATTTCCTTAGAGCAATGGATTTGTGGAAGGACTGACTTTATTAGATATACAGCGGCCTGTTAGATATGACAGGCCCTTGGTTTTATAAAAAAGGAGAAAAGTATGACGTATCAATTGCCAAAAGTCTGGTCTGCTGCGGACAGCGACCAAGGAAAATTTTCAGGTATTAATCAACCTTCTGCAGGTGCACGCTTTGAGCAGACGCTTCCTGTTGGTAAAGAACCTTTTCAGCTTTATTCGCTTGGGACTCCTAATGGGGTCAAGGTGACGATTATGCTTGAGGAACTTGTGGCAGCAGGTGTGACAGAGGCTGGCTATGACCTTTATAAGATCAGCATCATGGAGGGCGACCAATTTGGCTCAGATTTTGTGAAAATCAATCCCAACTCTAAGATTCCGGCCTTATTGGATCAGTCAGCTGATAAGCCGATTCCTGTCTTTGAATCGGCGAATATCCTTCTCTATCTAGCAGAGAAGTTCGGAAAGTTGATTCCGTCAGATTTGGCTGGTCGGACTGAGGTGCTCAACTGGCTCTTCTGGCAGACAGGTGCTGCGCCCTTCTTGGGAGGCGGATTTGGTCATTTCTTTAACTATGCTCCAGAAAAGCTAGAATATCCTATCAATCGCTTTACCATGGAAGCCAAGCGACAGCTGGATTTGTTGGATAAAGAATTGGCCAAGAAAGCTTATATTGCAGGGGATGAATACAGTATTGCTGATATTGCTATCTGGTCTTGGTATGGGCAGTTGGTGCAGGATAAGCTTTATCCAGGCGCTGCTGAGTTCTTGGATGCTACATCCTACAAACATCTATCTGATTGGGCGGAGAAAATTGCAGCTCGTCCAGCAGTTCAGCGTGGTTTAGCTGCTGAGTATCAAGAAATCAAATAATTTGTAAGGGATAGAAAAAGCTCTTCATAAAGCAGTGAGACAAAGTCAGCTTATTAACAAGCTGATTTTTTTCGTTGCTTTTTTTATACTCTTAAAAATGATATACTGAAATGTGCTAAGTTGAAGAATAAATAGAAAAGAGAACGACATGCAAAAAAAGATGATTTCCCAACGCTTGGAGCGAGTAGCTGCTTTTGTTCCGGATGGGGCAAAGTTGCTGGATGTGGGGAGCGATCATGCCTACCTGCCGATCTACCTGGTTCAGCAGGGACGGATAGAAAAGGCTCTGGCCGGTGAAGTGGTGGAAGGGCCTTTTCAGTCTGCCCAGAAAAATGTAGCTGAGCAAGGACTGACGGAGCAGATTGAGGTTCGCTTGGCCAATGGTCTGGCGGCTTTTGAAGTGGAAGATCGGATTGATACTATCGTTATTGCTGGTATGGGTGGTCGCTTGATTTCAGAGATTTTGGAAAATGGCAGAGCTAAGCTTGGGTCTATTTCCCGCTTGATTTTGCAGCCCAATAACCGAGAGGATGAGCTTCGCAGCTGGCTGGTATCCAACGGCTTTCTCTTGCTGGCTGAGGATATCTTAGAAGAGGCTGGTAAGTTTTACGAAATCCTGGTAGCAGAAGCTGGCCAGCAAACTTTGACAGAGCAAGAAAAGCGTTTTGGTCCTTTTCTGATGAAGGAACAGTCACCTGCTTTTCAGCTAAGATGGCAGAAAGAACTGAAAAAACTAGAAGGAGCTCTAGCCCATATCCCAGAAAAAAATGAGCTAGAACGCTCTGCTATGTCCAAAAAAATCGAAAGTATCAAGGAGGTGCTTCATGTTAGCAAGTGAAATTATTGCCCGTTATGAAGCCTACTGTCCGCAAGAACTGTCCATGGAGGGTGACATTTCAGGACTGCAAATTGGGACTTTGGATAAAGAAGTAGCCAAGGTTCTAGTAGCGCTGGATATTCGTGAGCAGACGGTGGCGGAGGCTATTGAGGCTGGTGCTGGACTGATTATCGTTAAGCATGCTCCTATCTTTCGCCCGCTTAAGGACCTAGTGGCGGATAAGGCACAAAATCAAATCATTTTAGACCTCATCAAGCATGATATTGCTGTCTATGTCAGTCATACCAATATTGATGTTGTGGAGGACGGACTTAATGACTGGTTCTGCCAGCTATTGGATATTGAGGAGACAAGTTTTCTTAGTCAGACGGGGCCAGATTATGGTATTGGCCGCGTAGGGAAGATTGCTCCTCAGACCTTTGGGGACTTTGCGGCTAAGGTCAAGGCAAGTTTTGGACTAGATAGCTTGCGTCTGGTAGCTTATGAAGAAGCGGATCTTGAACGCGTGATTGAGCGTGTGGCTATCTGTGGAGGCAGTGGCCAGTCCTTTTATCCAGAGGCTATCGCCAAGGGAGCGCAGGTCTACATTACAGGTGATATTTACTATCATACAGCTCAGGAAATGCTGACAGAAGGGCTTTTGGCGCTGGATCCTGGACATCATATCGAGGTTCTTTTTACGGAAAAAATAAAAGAAAAGCTTGATACTTGGAAGGCTGAAGAGGGATGGGAGCTTGAGATTTTGGTTAGTCAGGCTTCGACCAATCCTTTCCGGCATATTTGAGAGGGAGCGACATGAAAAAAGTAGCAGTGATTGGAGCTGGGATTGTTGGCTCAACAGCGGCTTACTATCTGTCCAAATCTCCAGATGTTGAGTTGACTGTCTTTGATGACGGCAAGGGGCAGGCAACCAAGGCAGCCGCTGGCATTATCAGTCCTTGGTTTTCTAAGCGTCGCAACAAAGCTTGGTATAGGATGGCGCGTTTGGGCGCTGATTTTTATCAGGACTTGATTGCGGAGCTGAAAGATGCTGGAATCCAGACAGACTTTTACCAACAGACAGGAGTTTATCTGCTGAAAAAGGATGAGAGCAAGCTGCAGGAGCTTTATGATTTGGCTGCTAATCGTCGGGAAGAGTCGCCCTTGATAGGAAAACTGAGTCTTCTCAGCCGTCAGGAAGTCCAAGAGAAATTTCCAGACTTGCAAGGCTTTGAGCAGCTTCTCTATGCTTCCGGTGGTGCTCGTGTAGATGGAGCGCTCTTGACGGAGACGATTCTGAAGGCCAGCAAGGCAGATCTGGTTGAGAAAAAGGTAAGCCTGGCAGTAGAAGGAGAGCAATTTCTGGTGGAAGGTCGGAGCTTTGACTGTGTGATCTTGGCTGTGGGGGCTTGGCTGGGAGAAATCTTGCAGCCACTGGGCTATAAGACAGATGTTCGGCCGCAAAAGGGACAGCTACGTGATTTTAAACTGGCTGACCAGACGGATGACTACCCAGTTGTTATGCCTGAGGGCGAGCTGGATATCATTCCTTTTCTAGCAGGAAAGGTCAGCATCGGTGCTAGCCATGAAAATGATCAGGGCTTTGATTTGACAGTTGATAAGACGGTATTGAATCAGTTGCAGCAAGAAGCGGAAACTTACTTGCCGAGGTTGGCTACTGCAGAGATTCTAGGCGAGCGCGTGGGAACACGGGCTTATACCAGCGACTTTGCGCCTTTCTTTGGACCTGTTCCAAACTTGTCGCATGTTTACGCTGCCAGCGGATTGGGCTCTTCTGGTCTGACAACTGGCCCTCTCATCGGACGCCAATTGGCTCAGATGGCTCTAGGAGAAGCGGTGCTGTTGAATCCAGAAGACTATCCTATCGAGCGGTATGTGAAGAAGGTTTGATATGACAGAAACTATTTTGAATTGGGTCAATATTTGTGTGAAAAAAGATGATGAAATTTTATTGCTTAATCGTCAGCATGATAACTTTAAAGGGTGGATACAACCAGGCGCTTCATCAGTCTGGGGATAGACTGGTGAAGGTTGGGGATGGAAAAAGCTAAGCTTTTTACCTTCGTAAGAGTTTCCAGAATCTTTTTTCGAAGCTGCAAGGCGCGAATTAAAAGAAGAAACGGGGCTGACTGCTCTAAACTTGGAATTGAAAGGGATTTCAGGCTTCACTAATCCAAGTAAAAAAGAACGGTATGTGTATTATGATTTTCTTTGTACTGCATTTGAAGGGCAAGTTAGGGGAAACGATCATGAAGGGGAGCCCAAATGGTGGAAGATTTCGGAACTTGACCAGATAGATATGCAGAATGACATACGTGAACGTTTGCCCCTCTACTGGCGGAAAGGATCTTTTGAGCGGATTCATTACTGGAATGAGGAAGAACACTGTATCGGGGAAACCAAGACGATTTTGTATGGTTGATTTTAGAGGATAAGGAGAAATTATGGACTGGTTACGATCGCAACCAGTTCTGATGCAGGCGTTTTTGGCTGGTCTTTTCACATGGGGATGTACCATTCTAGGCTCGGCTATCGTGTTTTTCTTTAAATATATTAGTAGGAAGTTACTGGATATTATGATGGGCTTTGCGGCAGGAGTCATGATTGCGGCATCCTTTTGGTCACTTTTAGCACCGTCTATCGAGTATGCGCAAAGCTCTTATGGTAAGCTTTCTTGGTTCCCAGCTGCAATAGGTTTTTTAGCAGGTGGTTTCTTTCTACGTCTGATTGATGCGGTTGTGCCTCACTTGCATCTGAGTAAGGATATTTCAGAGGCAGAAAGTGTTCCTGAACATAGCCAGAAGAAGCTGTCCAAGACTGCTCTGCTCTTTTTAGCTATTACCATTCATAATTTTCCAGAAGGTTTGGCAGTCGGAGTAGCCTTTGGTGCTTTATCTGCCAACCCTAGTCTAGAGGCCTTTGTCGTCGCGAATGGCCTAGCTTTGGGAATTGGCCTGCAAAACGTCCTAGAAGGAGCGGCTTTGTCCATTCCAATTCGGATGGACGGTAAGTCTCGTCTTAAAGCTTTTTACTGGGGGTTCTATGTCCGCTATTGTAGAGCCAGTCGGGGTAGTACTAGGTGCAGTAGCTGTCATGGCTATGACGACTATTCTACCCTATGCCCTATCTTTTGCTACGGGTGCTATGATTTTCGTGGTGGTAGAGGAGCTGATACCGGATTCGCAGACCAATGGCAATACTGATGTGGCGACTTTAGGTCTCATGGTGGGCTTTGTTCTTATGATGATTTTAGATGTTGCTTTAGGATAAAGGACTTTAGAGTTTCTGAGTTGTTAGATTCAGAGACTTTTTGCTTGGAAACAGTTAATATCTTAAAAAGTGACATTCGCTTGTAAAAATGGTAGAATAAAAGCAATATATAACAGAGAGGAAACATATATGAAAGGTATTATTCTTGCAGGTGGATCTGGGACTCGCTTATACCCATTGACACGTGCGGCATCTAAACAACTCATGCCAATTTACGATAAGCCAATGATCTATTATCCATTATCAACACTGATGTTGGCTGGAATTAAAGATATCTTGATTATCTCAACTCCAACTGATCTTCCTCGATTTGAGGATCTATTAGGTGATGGCTCTGAATTTGGTATTAAGCTCTCTTATGCAGAGCAGCCTAGTCCAGATGGATTGGCGCAAGCCTTTATCATTGGGGCCGATTTCATCGGAGATGACCGTGTGGCGCTGATTCTTGGGGATAATATTTACCATGGACCTGGTTTAAGTAAGATGCTTCAGAAAGCAGCTGCTAAAGAAAAAGGGGCAACTGTTTTTGGCTACCATGTTAAGGATCCAGAACGTTTTGGTGTTGTAGAATTTGATGAAAATATGAACGCTATCTCCATCGAAGAAAAACCGGAACAACCTCGCTCTAACTATGCAGTGACTGGACTCTATTTCTACGATAACGATGTTGTTGAAATTGCTAAAAACATCAAACCAAGTCCTCGCGGGGAACTGGAAATCACAGATGTCAATAAGGCATACTTAGATCGTGGTGATTTGTCTGTTGAGCTCATGGGACGTGGTTTTGCCTGGTTGGATACAGGAACTCACGAAAGTCTCTTAGAAGCCGCTCAATATATCGAAACAGTTCAGCGTATGCAGAACGTTCAGGTGGCAAATCTGGAAGAAATTGCCTATCGTATGGGCTATATCACTAAAGAGCAAGTGCATGAATTGGCACAGTCATTGAAAAAGAATGAATATGGCCACTATCTCTTGCGCTTGATTGGAGAAGAATAAGAAAATGAGTGAACAATTTTTTGATAAGGAATTAGCAGCTCGTGAGGTTCCTGGAATTCCAGGAATGTTGGAGTTTGATATCCCTGTTCGCGGGGACAACCGAGGCTGGTTTAAGGAGAATTTCCAGAAGGAAAAAATGCTGCCGCTAGGCTTTCCTGAAAGTTTTTTTGCAGAAGGAAAACTGCAAAATAATGTCAGCTTTTCTCGTAAAAATGTGTTGCGTGGTCTACATGCTGAGCCATGGGACAAGTACATCTCTGTTACAGATGACGGTAAGGTTCTAGGTTCTTGGGTTGACCTGCGTGAGGGAGAGACCTTTGGTAATACCTATCAGACAGTAATCGATGCTAGCAAGGGGATTTTTGTGCCACGTGGCGTAGCCAACGGCTTCCAAGTCCTTTCTGACACTGTTTCTTATAGCTATCTGGTAAACGACTATTGGGCTTTGGAGCTCAAACCGAAGTATGCCTTTGTCAACTATGCAGACCCAGCTCTAGGCATCCAGTGGGAAAACCTAGAAGCAGCAGAAGTCTCAGAAGCAGACAAGAACCATCCACTACTTAAGGATGTAAAACCACTAAGAAAAGAAGATTTGTAAAAAGAATTCTTTTCTGATCCATTAATTGATACTAAAATATACGATTTAGCTCAGCTTCTATCTTAGCGAAGCGAGTGGAAGAATTGATTGCCTAAGTGATATAAAGTATATAATAGAATGTCTATCTTGTTACATGAAAGGTAATCATAAAAATATTAAGGAATAAAAATGACTGAATACAAAAAAATTATCGTGACTGGTGGAGCTGGATTTATCGGTTCTAACTTTGTCCACTATGTTTACAATAACTTTCCAGATGTCCATGTGACAGTGCTGGACAAGCTGACCTACGCAGGTAATCGTGCCAATATTGAAGAGATTTTAGGTGACCGAGTTGAGTTGGTTGTTGGAGATATTGCTGATGCAGCCTTGGTTGATAAGCTGGCAGCTGAAGCGGATGCTATCGTTCACTATGCGGCAGAAAGCCACAATGATAACTCGCTCAATGACCCGAGCCCATTTATCCACACCAACTTCATCGGAACTTACACACTCTTGGAAGCAGCTCGTAAATACGATATTCGTTTCCACCATGTATCGACTGACGAAGTCTATGGAGATCTCCCTCTGCGTGAAGATTTGCCAGGTCATGGCGAAGGACCAGGTGAGAAATTTACCGCTGAAACCAAGTACAATCCAAGCTCGCCTTATTCATCAACCAAGGCAGCTTCAGACTTGATTGTCAAAGCTTGGGTGCGCTCATTTGGTGTCAAAGCGACTATTTCTAACTGTTCAAACAACTATGGTCCTTACCAGCACATCGAGAAGTTCATTCCGCGTCAGATTACCAATATCTTGAGCGGTATCAAGCCAAAACTCTATGGTGAAGGTAAAAACGTTCGTGACTGGATCCATACCAATGACCATTCATCAGGTGTTTGGACGATTCTGACCAAGGGACAAATCGGTGAAACTTACTTGATTGGTGCTGACGGTGAGAAGAATAACAAGGAAGTACTGGAGCTCATCCTTAAGGAAATGGGGCAGCCAGCTGATGCTTATGACCATGTGACAGATCGTGCTGGTCACGACCTCCGCTATGCCATTGATGCTAGCAAGCTCCGTAATGAGCTAGGATGGAAGCCAGAGTTTACTAACTTTGAAGCAGGTCTCAAAGAGACAATCAAGTGGTACACAGACAACCAAGACTGGTGGAAATCTGAAAAAGAAGCAGTAGAAGCTAATTATGCTAAAACACAAGAGGTCATTAAATAATTTTAAACAATTTAATGATTCTTAAAGGAGCAGTTATATCATGAAACATAAAATTTTAGTAACAGGTGGGGCTGGTTATATTGGTACTCACACAGTGGTCGAACTTATTAAAGCTGGCCATGAGATAGTTGTTGTGGATAATTTTAGTAACAGCAGCAAAAAGAGTCTAGAGGCTGTCGAAAAAATCGTTGAACAGACCATTACTTTTTATGAAGTGGACATTTGTGATAAAGAAGCTTTATTAAAAGTTTTTAAGGACTTTAAACCTACTGGAGTCATTCATTTTGCTGGTTTAAAAGCAGTAGGAGAATCTAGCCAAATCCCTCTAACCTATTACGAAAATAATGTTGCAGGTACCTTAACTCTTTTGAGAGTAATGGAAGAAGTAAATTGTAAAAATATTATCTTTAGTTCATCTGCAACAGTTTATGGAGATCCACTTACTGTTCCAATTTTGGAAGACTTCCCTGTTTCTGCTACTAATCCATATGGTCGTACGAAATTAATGGATGAAGAGATTATGACGGACATATACAAAGCAGATTCTACTTGGAATATTGTATTACTTCGTTATTTCAATCCAATTGGTGCTCATGAAAGTGGTGATTTGGGAGAAAACCCAAATGGAATTCCGAATAATTTACTTCCATATGTAACTCAAGTTGCTGTTGGAAGACTAGAACAAGTACAGGTATTTGGCAATGATTATCCAACTGTAGACGGTACTGGTGTTCGAGATTATATTCACGTGGTTGATCTAGCTAAAGGTCATGTTGCTGCTTTGAAAAAATTTGATGGCAAGCAAGGTTTGAATATATATAACTTAGGGACTGGTAAAGGCTATTCGGTTTTAGAAATCATTCATAGTATGGAAAAAGCTGTTGGCAAACCAATTCCTTATAAGATTGTTGAACGCAGACCTGGTGATATTGCAACTTCATATGCTAATCCAGCTAAAGCCAAAGCAGAACTTGGTTGGGAATCTCAATTTGATATCTCGAGGATGTGCCAAGATGCTTGGCGTTGGCAGAGCAAACATCCCAATGGATTTGACGAATAGTTATTATTGGAATTTAGAAATTTTAGATAAGCCTAGCATAAATATGTGTTAGGCTTTTTGTAATAGTTGAATATTTTAGAGCTTTCTTAATATAATAAAGATGATCTTTTTCACGGATATTATGGTGAATTAATTTTGACTATAGCACATGAACATACCATTAGCTAAGGTATATTTCTTTTTCATTCTATGATTTCTCTCCTTCTTGTATGGAAACAGTAGAAATAAGGGCTTGGTTATAGTATAATGAGTCTATATGACTTTTAAGGAGAATGTGAGTTAGTGAAGTCTTCGGAATTATTGATTATTATCCCTGCCTTTAACGAAAGTGGTAATATAAAAAAAACAATCAAGATGATAAAAACACATACACCAGAATTTGATTACGTAATTATCAATGATTGTTCTACAGATAATACTTTGGAAATTTGTCGTGAAAATAAATTTAATGTTATTGATTTGCCAATTAATTTAGGAATCGGCGGTGCGGTTCAAACAGGATACCTCTATGCTGTTCAAAATAATTATCAATATGCTGTTCAAGTAGATGGAGATGGTCAACATAATCCTCAATATATTAAGATGATGCTTGAACGTATAAAAAAAGATAAAGTTGACATGGTAATAGGATCTCGATTTATTGAGAATCAAGGATTTCAGTCTTCTTTCGCTAGAAGAATTGGAATCACTTTTTTTGAAAAATTAATTAAATTATTGACTGGAAAGAAGATCACGGATCCAACATCAGGATTACGAGTTGTTAATAAATCAGTCATTGAATTATTTGCTGAGCACTATCCTAGTGATTATCCTGAACCAGAAACTATAGTTTCCTTATTAGAGGCTGGTTTTAAAGTGGAAGAGATGCCTGTTCTAATGAATGAAAGAGAACATGGTACATCTTCGATTACCTTGACTAAGTCTGTGTATTATATGATTAAAGTATCTATAGCAATACTGGTTGCAAAGATTAGTGGAGGATATAAGAAATAATATGCTTATTTTTTTAATTACTATTCTCATTTTGGCATTTTTGTTTAATATTCTTCGTTTAGTTGCTAAAAAGCAAGTAGAGATGAAAAATGTTATTTCATGGATTGTTTTATCTATCATTTCTCTCCCTTTTGTCTGGTTTCCAGACATTCTAACTTTTTTTGCACATCTAATGGGAATACAAGTGGCTAGTAACTTAATATTCTTTGTTGCTATCTGCTTACTGCTTTATTTAACTTTTTCTTTAACTAGACATCTTTCGAAACAGTCAGTTCAGATTCGTCAATTGGCGCAAAAAATTGCTTTAAAGGAAAAAAGTGATCAAGATGAAGAATAAAGTGTCAGCAAAAGAAATATATTTTTGGAATTTACTGGGGAATCTAATGTTTGCTGGTTCCTCAGCTATTTTTATGATGATTGTTTCTAGACTTTCTTCTGCAAAAATGGCTGATGTATTCAGTTTAGCATATGGTATTGCTGGTATATTAGTTGTTCTTGGACTTTTTCAAGTTAGAACCTATCAGGGAACTGATGTGACTTTTAAACATAGTTTTACCAGCTATACGATTGCAAGAGTA
Source organism: Streptococcus sp. HMSC062B01 (assembly GCF_001811085.1). NCBI lineage: Bacteria > Bacillati > Bacillota > Bacilli > Lactobacillales > Streptococcaceae > Streptococcus > Streptococcus sp. HMSC062B01. The sequence continues at coordinate 206,673 of NZ_KZ672766.1, read as the reverse complement.
TTTTCTATTACTCTCATGCTAATTACCTTATTTCCATATCTATTTCTAGTTCATTTTGATTTTTCAGATACATCAAAGCTAGCAGTAGTGGTTTTATATGTTCTGTTTCGGATGTGTGAGGCTATATCTGATTTATTTCAGGGGCTCTTCCAGCAACATGAGAGGTTAGATATTGCTGGTAAATCCATGACAATGAGATACGGAGCAAGTATTTTTATTCTTCTTATCTCTCTAGTTGTTCTCAAATCTTTAGAAGTTTCTCTTTTAATCTTGTTTCTTTTTAATTTTGTATTTGTTTGGATTTATGATTTTCCCAAGTCACTATCCTTTGATAAAGTTTCTTTTGACAAGAGTACCATCAGGTTGCAGGTCAAAGACGCCTTTTTGATTTTAAAAGGCTGTATTCCTTTATTTATTAGCGGTTTCCTTTTAGCTTATATCTTTAATGAACCTAAGATAGCAATTGATAAAGCTATTCAACTTGGAAAATTAGCAGAAGGGCTTCAAAGGAATTACAATATTTTGTTCATGCCAGTGTTCTTCATGAGTTTATTTATTCTTATTCTTCGACCATTAACGACAAGCTTAGCTATTCAATGGCAAAGAAAAGAGTTTGCAAAGTTTAATCGAACAGTGAAGCAGATCGGTATCTACTTGCTTGGAGGTGGAGCTATTTTAACGATGTTAGCTTTTTTAATTGGAACTCCAGTTTTAAGTATAGTTTTTGGTGTGGATCTGGCTGGCGACGCTCTGACGTTGACAATTCTAGTTTTTTCTGGGATTCTTTATTCAGCTGGAATTGTTCTTGGAGATATCCTCACTATTTTTAGAATGCAACGAAAACTCTTAGTGGTATACCTACTTATGTTTATCGTTTCAATTGTTATTACAAATCCTTTTGTAATGTCAAAAGGTCTACTTGGAGCTTCGTATAGTTTTCTGTTTGTAATGCTTATTTATTCATTCGGAAGTTACTTAACTTATATCAAGGTAAGAAAATGGAAAGGAAAGCTTTAATGCCCTTAAATTCTCAACATACCTGGGTGATTTGTGCCTATGGTGAAAGTCAGTATCTAGAAGCGTGTATTCAGTCTTTAAAAAATCAAACTCTTACTTCAAAGATAATTTGTTATACCTCCACACCTTTGACCTCAATTTATGAAATTTGTGGGAAGTATGATATTCCAGTTCATCACAAAACCGGTGGTGGAATTGGAAGAGATTGGAATCAAGCATTATCATTCGTAACTACAAAATATGCTACAATTGCCCATCAGGATGACTATTACGATCCCAAATTTCTTGAAAAAACTCTGGAAGCTTTTGAGGCTTACCAAGATGGATTGATTACTTTCACTGATTATTTTGAAGAAAAAAATGGAAGTAAAATTGATGCGAATACAAATTTAAAAATTAAGCGTCTAATGCTTGCTACCTTATCAATTTTTCCTGCCTCACGATTTTGGAGAAATCGTGTTTTAGCTTTTGGTAATCCCATCTGTTGTCCTGCAGTTTCATACAATCTTGAAAAATTAAGAAATTTCCGTTTTGATGAAGAGATGAGAGTTAGTCTTGATTGGTATGCTTGGTATAAAATTAGTGAATACAAAGGAAGTTTCCTTTATATTCCGGACGCGTTAATGTGCCATCGAATCCATCAAGAATCTGAGACGACTAAGACTATTTCAGATAACACTCGCACAAAAGAAGATTTATATATGTATAATCTGTTTTGGCCAAAGTGGTTTTCAAAAGTGATTATGAAGTTTTATGTCAAGAGTCAGGATACTAACCACTAGGAGATAAATATGAAATTCATGAAAGATGCCTATCAGGCTAACATAAAATATATTTTTACTTTTTTGGTCTTATCCGCTTTTATGTTTGTAATTTATACAAAACATCTTTTGGATGTCCCAAAGATAGGATTGGCAGTTGTTCTTCTTATTGCAGTATTTTTATTATTTTTACCTAAAAAAAATATTGCAATATTTTATGCCCTTGTCTTTTCGGGAGTTTTGACTTCTTTGATAACTCCGGTTTTGAATACTCCTGACGAACCAGTTCATTTAGCTAGAACGATTCATATCGTTGAGGGAGATTTGAATCTAGATAATAGTAAACCTCTTATTTCAGAAGATTTTTTTGATATTTATGATCAAATAAAGTCTCCATTAACTAAAACAAATCTTTTCAATGAAGGTCAGACAGATAAGAAAGTTGATTTCGGTCGTACTACTGATTACCGGGCTACTAATTCATATTGGTTCATTGGTTATATTCCTCAGGCAATTGGCTTTGGAATTGGTAAATTATTACATTTGAGTGTAGGTATCTCGTATTATTTAGGGAGAATATTTAACGCATTAGCTTATGCAGTTTTGGCTTATATTGCCATTCGATTATCAGGTAAAGCTAAGCAACTTATAATGATGGTTGCGTTTATTCCAATGAATTTAGTACTAGCTGGCTCATATAATCAGGACAGTGTATCACTCGGATTGGCTTATATTATCGTATCACTCTTTATTAGTTGGGTTAGTGATAGCGAGAAGAAGGTAAGAAATAGAGATTTGATTCTTTATGTCATCATTTGTTGCCTTCTAGCCACGATGAAGCTCCCTTATGTTCTGCTAATTGGATTATTGCTTTTTATTCCAAAATCTAAGTTTAATGGTAGATTCTTTTATGGCAAGGTTATTTCTGCTGTTCTTTGTGTAGGAGCAGTAACTGTATTTTGGTTTTTACTCAGCCAACAAGTGAAATTAGCTAATTTTCAATTAGAAGGTGCTGACTTACGTGGTCAATTAATGAACCTGATCCATCATCCACAAGATTACCTACCAGTTATTTTTAAAGAAATCCTTTTGTCCGTTAGTCATCTTGATCAACTATTTAACTTTGGTTGGTTGGATCTATCAATGAATGAGGTTCTTATTCCAATTTATGTCTTTTACACTTTAATTGCTTTAGCTAATGTTGGACGTTTTAAGATTCCTTTGATTTCAAAAATTGGAGCAGTGCTGGTTTCGTTGGCAATTATTGGTTTGATTTCTTTGACTCTCTACCTGACATGGACTCCTGTAGGATCCTATACTGTCTTAGGTGTTCAGGGAAGATATTATTTGGGAGTCTTAGCTCTAATGCTCCCAGTAATTGTTAGCTGTTCTAAAAATCAATTAAAATTTGATTTTATAACTGATCACTGGATTGTAGAAAGCAGTGTTATTATTGTTGGCTTATCCATGATCCATACTTTAGCAATCATTTATGCGGTAGTTTAATATTTTTATATTTAAATAAAAACAGACGGGAATCTAAGTCCTGTCTGTTTTAATATCAGTCATCTTGACGGTCTTTAAACATGTTGCTATACTTGGTATAACTTAAATTTTTATCCTTGAATATAGAATGATTATTAGTTATTTTGCTTGGTTTTGGGGGGAAATATGATTTTAGATTTAATAAAAAAGTATAGATATCCTTTGATTCTATTTTTCTATTCATTATTGTTTGTTCTCGTTTCCCATGTTGCGATTAATACTCAAAGCCGTGAGTTTGACCATGTTTTTCATTTGACTCGAATAGTCGGATTATCACAGTCTATCAGTCATTTTGATTTATTGCCTAACTTAAATCATATATTTGCTTTTGGTACAGGATATGCGGTTCCAATGTTTTATGGTAATTGGCAATTTTATTTACCTGCTCTCTTATTTGTGCTAGTTCAGCAAGCTGATTTGGCTTTTGATTTTTTTGCATTCTTGTTGGTTCTTTCCACTTCCTTGACAAGTTTTTATTGCTTTAAAAAAATCAGTCAAGATTCCATTAAAAGCTTGTATGGAGCTTTGTTAATCCCTCTCTATTTTCCTTTATTTGGATATGGTATGACAATGGTCTTGCCATTAGTACCTATTCTGTTTTATACCATATACAAGGTTCTTTTTTTAAATAAATATAGCCCGGCTTTATTAGGAATTACCATTGCCTTACTTATTCAAACACATATTTTATCTACCTTGATTTTGGCCATCTATTCACTGATTTTTGTTTTGCTATGTGCTCGTAAATTAACAGTAAAAAAAATAATCTCTTTTCTAGTATCTATCTTTATTGGCATTTTACTTTCGATTGGTTACTTAGCTCAATATCTGGAACAGGTCAGTTCACAAATTTTCTATTTCAATTGGACGGCTCGTGATTTTCCTGTTGAAAACACTCGAATGTTTAATGTTCCAAATATTTTACAGTTCAAATTTAGCGGGCTATTTGAACCATTTACATCTTTGTTTTTGGGAATCGATATCCTAGCGATTATATTATTCTTTTATCTAGTATATCGTTTTAAATATTTAAGTGAAGCTAGCCAGAAACTATTAATACTAATAGCCATTATGGCGATTTCTACAACAGCAGTTTTACCTTGGAATAGTTTGTTAAAATTTGGTTTTTTGGGAGCTATCCAATATACTGGTCGTCTGCTCTTTTTCGTTCCTTTTCTTTTGATTTGGATTTTAGTTAACGACTTTAGTCACATTTGGTCTATCAGCTTTGCTAGTCTATCAACATTGGTATATCTTGGGACAGTTTTAATTTCTTATTCCCCAGTTGTTAACCTGAGGACAGATCATAAGAACTATATATCAGAAATAAATCAAAGAATGCTTAGTTATTATAAAGGAGATAGAGAACAGTTTTCAAATACTATTGGTGATGAATATTATAATTTAGATGTTGATCCAGTTGCTATACGTGACAGTTCGATTACTCAATTTGATGATGTAGAAGGGGCAAAAATAAAAAATATAAAGTCTTCTTACAATTCTTTAGAATTTGATGTTATCTTAACTGAAAAAAATGCAAGTTTCTTTGTCCCTAGACCTTGGTATAAGGGATATATTGCTGACTATACTAATGGTGCTTCAGGTAGTCAGCCTGCTTTGAAGTATCGTCAGTTAAGTCAAGAGGAACAAGAGAAGAATCAGAAACTCCATAGACCCAAGACTCAGAAAATGGCGTTACATAATGGGAAGATTTTTTTAAGAGTTTTTTCTAGTGGCCATGTTAAAATTAGTCATCATAAGACTTTCCTTCAGCATTTCTTTTTCTTGGTTGAAGGACTGTTATGGGGATTTATTATTTTCGTTTTTTATCAAATAAAAAGAAGAAAGAATTGAAAAGCTGATTTAAAAAATGAAATCAAACTTTACAGGTGAAATATTTTATTATACAATTAACACTTAAAGGAGTAACTATGACCATTTCAGTAATTGTTCCTTGTTATAACGAGGAAGAAAGCCTTCCGCTTTTCTATGCGGAAATGGAAAAAATAAAGCCAAGACTTCGTGATAACATAGAATATATTTTCGTCAATGATGGTTCTCAAGACAGAACCTTGGAAGTTTTGCATGAACTTAATATGATGGATCCCAATGCTCACTTTATTTCTTTTTCTAGGAACTTTGGGAAAGAGGCGGCTTTATATGCTGGTCTTCAGCATGCAAGAGGAGAGCTTGTGACGGTCATGGATGTGGATTTACAGGATCCGCCAGAGCTTTTAGTTGAAATGAAAACCATGTTGGATGAACAGAAAGATCTAGACTGTGTGGGGACACGTCGAACTAGTCGTGATGGTGAGCCACCTATTAGGAGTTTTTTTGCAAATCTTTTTTATAAACTGATTAACAAAATTAGCCAGGTAGAAATGGTGGATGGTGCGCGTGATTTTCGCCTTATGCGTCGACCTATGGTAGATGCTATTTTGGAGGTTTCTGAATACAATCGTTTCTCTAAAGGAATTTTTGCCTGGGTAGGTTTTAAAACAGAGTATTTAGAATATAAAAATGTTGAGCGCGTGGCGGGAAAAACCTCTTGGAATTTCTGGCAACTTTTTAACTATTCTTTAGAAGGGATAGTCAACTTTTCAGAAGCGCCCTTACACATTGCTTTCTTGGGAGGTTTGCTTTCTTGGATGATTGCATTTATTTTGGTTGTTTTTATCATTGTAAGAACTCTGGTATTCGGTGATCCTACATCAGGTTGGCCATCACTCATGACAGTTATCCTCTTTATTGGTGGTTTTCAGTTACTAACCATTGGAATTTTGGGGAAATATATTGGCAAAGTCTTTACAGAAACTAAAAAACGGCCTGTCTACATCATCAAAGAGAAGAGTAAATAAGCAGATTTTTTCTGCTTTTTTTGTTATAATATTTTCATTGAATGTTTATGACAGGAGAGGAATAATACATGATTTTAATCACAGGTTCAAATGGTCAGCTGGGAACAGAACTTCGTCATCTTTTAGATGAGCGCAATGAGGACTATGTTGCAGTTGACGTTGCCGAAATGGATATTACGAATGCTGAAATGGTTGAAGAGGTCTTTGCAGAAGTTAAACCAACTTTGGTATATCACTGTGCGGCTTATACAGCTGTCGATGCAGCAGAAGATGAAGGAAAAGAGCTTAACTATGCTATCAATGTGACTGGAACTGAAAATGTAGCAAAAGCGGCTGAAGCACACGGAGCGACATTAGTTTATATTTCTACGGACTATGTCTTTGATGGTCAAAAGCCTGTCGGTGAAGAATGGGAAATAGATGATCAACCAGATCCTAAGACAGAATATGGTCGTACCAAGCGCATGGGTGAAGAGTTGGTAGAGAAGTATTCTAGTCGTTTCTACATTATTCGTACAGCTTGGGTCTTTGGTAATTATGGTAAAAACTTTGTCTTTACTATGCAAAATCTAGCTAAAACTCACCCAACCTTGACAGTTGTTAACGACCAGCATGGCCGTCCTACTTGGACTCGTACCTTAGCTGAATTCATGACCTACTTGGCTGAAAATCAAAAGGAATTCGGCTATTACCATCTGTCTAATGACGCTGCAGAAGACACTACTTGGTATGACTTTGCAGTTGAGATTCTAAAGGATACGAATGTAGAAGTTAAACCGGTGGACTCAAGCCAATTCCCTGCTAAAGCAAAACGGCCACTCAATTCAACTATGAGCTTGACTAAGGCAAAGGCGACTGGCTTTGTTATTCCAAGCTGGCAAGATGCCCTGAAAGAATTCTATAAACAAGAAAAGAAATAAGAAGAAGAGGCTGAAACAGGTGTTTCAGTCTTTTTTATAATGATGAAAGAAAGCCTGGAATTTATCAAATGATGATCCTCTAATCAATAGAATCTCTTAGGATTCTTCTATTTTTTCAGGTCTAAGCTCACATAAAAGTCGATAAAATGGTATAATAGATTGGATTGCAATAAATTTGAATCGGAGAAGAATATGCAACATATCTTTATTATTGGAAGTCGAGGTCTTCCTGCAAAATACGGAGGTTTTGAAACCTTTGTAGAAAAATTAGTTGAACATCAAGTATCTTCTCAATTGCAATATCATGTTGCTTGTTTGTCAGAGCATGAGACAGGACAGCATACCATGTATAAAGGTGTTGATTGTTTTAGTATTAAAGCACCTAAACTAGGCCCAGCTAGAGTGATTGCCTATGATATGATGGCTATTCGCTATGCTTTAAAAATGGTTAAAGAACAAAACATTGAATCACCCATTTTCTACATTTTAGGAAATACGATTGGTGCCTTTATTGCACCTTTTGCCAAAATGATTCATCAAGCAGGCGGGACATTTTTTATCAATCCAGACGGTCTTGAGTGGAAACGGGCCAAGTGGCCTAAGCCTGTTCAAGGTTACCTTAAGTACTCCGAAAAGTTGATGACAAAACATGCAGATTTGGTTATATGCGATAATCAAGGTATTGAATCCTACATCCAGAATGCCTATCCATGGTCTAAGACGACTTTTATTGCTTATGGTACAGATCTTAAGCTTTCTAGCTTGACTGATCAAGATGAGAAAGTTCGAAATTTCTTCGGAAAATGGCAGAGCAAAGAGAAAGAGTATTATCTGATTGTTGGTCGTTTTGTTCCGGAAAATAACTATGAGACTATTATTCGTGAATTTATGTCTTCTGATACCAAGCGAGATTTAGTTATCATATGCAATCATGAAGGAAATGCCTATTTTGAAGAATTGCGTCAGAAAACGAACTTTGATCGAGATAAGAGGATCAAATTTGTAGGGACAGTTTATGACCAGGAACTATTGAAATATATTCGCAACCATGCTTTTGCTTATCTTCATGGTCATGAAGTCGGAGGGACTAATCCAGGCTTACTTGAGGCTTTGGCTCAAACAGATCTCAACCTAGTTTTAGGTGTAGATTTTAATCGACAAGTAGCTAAAGAAACGGCTCTTTATTGGAAAAAGGAAAAGAATAGCTTAGCTGATTTGTTAAATCAAGTGGACAGCCAAAATGACTTTTCTAATTTTGGCCAAACAGCTAAGCAAAACATGAAAGATAATTATACTTGGGAAAAGATTGTCGGTGAATATGAGGAGTTATTCTTATCATGAAAGTAAATATCTTGTTGTCCACCTACAATGGTGAGCAATATCTGAAAGAGCAGGTTGAAAGTATCCAGCAGCAGACCTATCAAAATTGGCAGCTTTTTATTCGAGATGATGGGTCATCGGATGGAACTGTTACGGTTATTCAAAGATTGGTAGCTCAGGATCCACGTATTCACTTTATCAATGAAAATCAGATTGAAAATTTTGGAGTCATAAAGAGTTTTCACACTCTCTTAAAATATGAGAAAGCAGACCTTTACTGCTTTAGTGACCAAGATGATGTCTGGCTCCCTGATAAGATTGCACTTCAAGTGGCCGAAGCAGAGAAATATCCTCAAGATAAGCCGTTACTGATTTATACTGATTTAAAAGTAGTGGATGAAAACCTGACTGTTCGGCATGAAAGTATGATTCGTACTCAGTCAGATCATGCAAATACAGAACTGGTACAAGAGTTGACAGAAAATACTGTAACAGGCGGAGTAGCCATGATCAATCATGCCTTGGCTGAGTTATGGACGGGGCAAGAAGCCCATGAGCTTCTCATGCATGATTGGTACTTAGGCTTGTTGGCTTCCGCTTTTGGAAAGCTTGTCTATATTGATAAGCCAACCGAGCTTTATCGTCAGCATAGCAGTAACGTTTTAGGAGCACGTACTCTTAGAAAAAGGGTGAAAAACTGGGTTCGGCCCCATGTGCTTTTTGCTAAGTATTGGCAACTTATCAAGGCTAGTCAAGAGCAAGCAAAAAATTTATTAGATCTGTCTTTGAGCCCTGAAAATAAAGAATTAATTGAAAACTTTGTGACTATCATGGACGTGACGTTTAGGGAACGCTTAGCACGTATACGCAAACATGGCTACCGTAAGAATCGTGCTTTTCACACTTGTGTTTTTACAACCTTGATATTGACAAAGTTTGCATATAGAGGTAAAAAATAATGTTTGACGTTTTTAGTCAGAAAAATCGTATTTTATTACGAGAGTTAATTAAAACGGACTTTAAATTACGCTATCAAGGATCAGCAATCGGCTATCTTTGGTCTATTTTGAAACCCTTGATGACCTTTAGTATTATGTATATCGTCTTCATCCGTTTCTTACGCTTAGGTGGAGATGTTCCTCATTTCCCAGTTGCTTTGTTATTAGCCAATGTTATTTGGGGATTTTTTTCAGAAGCAACTTCTATGGGGATGGTATCAGTTGTTAGTCGTGGCGATCTTTTGCGTAAGCTAAACTTTTCAAAGCATATTATTGTCTTGTCAGCTATTTCAGGTGCTGCCATTAACTTCGCTATCAATTTAGTCGTGGTCTTGATTTTCTCATTCTTTAATGGAGTGACCTTCAGCTGGTCGGCTTTGATGGTAATCCCTCTCTTTTTTGAATTGTTTTTGATGGCAACAGGTTGTGCTCTGATCTTATCGACTTTCTTTGTCCGCTTCCGTGATTTATCTCAAATCTGGGAAGTAGTGCTACAAGCCGGCTTATATGCGACACCAATTATTTATCCCATTACATTTATTGCGGACCGTAATCCATGGGCTGCCAAATTAGTTATGATGAATCCTCTGGCTCAGATTATCCAAGACATGCGTTATTTCTTGATTGATAAGGCCAATACACCTGTCTGGCTTTTGGTTGAAAATAAGTTTTTGGTTCTTGTTCCTTATGTATTGCCAATTCTTATTTTCCTAGCTGGTTTTGCTTACTTTAACAAACATGCTAAGAAATTTGCGGAGATTCTCTAATGACAGATAAACAAATTGCAGTAAAAGTAGACCATGTCAGCAAGTACTTTAAGTTACCAACTGAGGCAACTAACAGTCTTCGTACTGCTATGGTCAATCGCTTTAAAGGAATTAAAGGCTATAAAGAACAGCACGTTCTTAATGATATTTCTTTTGAAGTAGAAAAAGGAGACTTTTTTGGAATCTTGGGTCGAAATGGTTCAGGGAAGTCTACTCTCTTAAAAATTATTTCTGAAATCTACGTTCCTGAAAAAGGTTCTGTCACAATCGATGGAAAGTTAGTTTCTTTCATTGAGCTAGGAGTCGGTTTTAACCCTGAACTGACAGGTCGTGAAAATGTCTACATGAATGGTGCCATGCTGGGCTTCTCAACAGCTGAAATTAACGCCATGTATGATGATATTGTGGACTTTGCTGAGTTGCATGAGTTCATGAATCAAAAACTTAAGAATTACTCTTCTGGAATGCAGGTTCGTCTTGCTTTCTCAGTTGCCATTAAAGCGCAGGGTGATATCTTGATTTTGGATGAGGTTCTTGCAGTTGGAGATGAGGCTTTTCAGCGTAAATGTAATGATTACTTCCAAGAACGGAAGAAATCAGGGAAAACGACCATTCTTGTTACCCACGATATGGGAGCAGTTAAGAAGTATTGCAATAAGGCTGTTTTGATTGAAAATGGCTTGGTTAAAGCAATCGGTAGTCCAGAAAATGTAGCTAACCAATATAGTTTTGATAATACAGCACCTTTGCAACATGGAGGAGAAGCGACTGGAGATGGACAAGCTTCTTCGGATGAACAAGTTTTAGTTGAAAACTTTCAATTACAGTTGTTAAGTTCGAATAAGTTACGCCCACAAGATCCAATTCAGTTCCAGATTGACTTTGATGTTCGAGAGGATATTCAAACTTATATTGCTCTTTCTTTAACAGATATCGATCGGAACATTTGGATTTATAATGACAATTCGATGAACCAATTAATGACTGGTGCTGGTCACAAAAAAGTTCATTACACTTGTTCACTTCCAACAGTGAATGATTTGAAAATGAAATTAGAAGTAACGGTGCGGGATGCTGAGGGGCAGATGCTGGCCTTCTCAGACGCTACTCAAACTCCACTGATTTTTATCAATCGAGATGATATAGATTTGGATGATAAGTCTGCTATGGATTCAGCAAGTGGCTTAATCCAGCGCAATGGAACATGGTCAATAACGGACTAGACTGAGGGAGATATGGAAACGACGCCTTTTGTTTCGATTATTTGTACTGTTTTTAACAAAGAACCGTGGTTGAAAAAAACAATCGATAGTTTTCTGGCTCAGAAAACAAGTTTTTTCTTTGAAATTATTTTAGTGGATGATGCCTCAAGTGATGACTCTCGCAAAATAATACAAGACTATCAAGCAAATTTTCCCGATTTGATTCGTGCCTTTTATCATGATGAAAATCAAGGAATTGCCAAAACATGGGTTACTATCTGTAAAGAGGCACGAGGGAACTTCATTGCTCGATGTGATGGTGATGACTTCTGGCTGGATCCTCTAAAACTTCAAAAGCAAGTAGACTTATTGGAGAGTAAGCCTGACTGTAAATGGTCTAATACAGATTTTGATATCTATGATGAAAAGGGAGACTTTGTTTCCAAGGCAGGCTTTGCCAACAAAATAATCCCACTTGCGGATACCTATGAAAAAATGTTGGCCACCCGTGGATTTACTATGGCATCTACCTGGTTGGTTGATAGGGATCTAATGCTAGAAGTAAATCAAGAGTTAGATTTAACTACATCAGATGACACCTTTAATCTGCAAATGGAGCTCTTCCAACGGACCTCTTTAGCTTTTCTAGATGAACCGACGGTTGCGTATACAATTAATCAAGGGTCAGATTCACGTCCTTGTGATTTTAGAAAATTAGAACGTCGTTTCCAAAAGTTGTTACAAACGCAACTTGACTATCTTGATAAATATCCTAATGCTGATTTTAAAGAGATGACTAAGATTCTTCTTGAGCGAAACAATACTTATGAAATTCGTCTATCCAAACCCATGGATTCCTTGTCTCATATTGGTATGGAGTCAGTCACAGTTTATTTTGGGGATGGTGAAAATGCTTACTCAGAAGAGCGCACTTTTGCCAAACTACTTCAAAAAGAAGACAGCTTAACATTTGAAATTCCTAAAGGAACGTCTGTTATTCGAGTAGATCTTTCGGAACGTCCAAGTTACTATTCTGAAGTAGAACTGAGGGGGCCTGACGGGAATGCATCATCACCTATCTATACGAACGGTGTTATTGCTGACGGCTTGTATTTCTTTAACGAACCTGATCCTCAGTTGATCTATGAAGTTGAAGAAGAAGCAATCTATCAATTGAGCTATAAGATGCTTTCTGTGGATGATGCCTCTGCTCCCGATTATATTGGAAAAGTATTTGCGGCTGAAATGTTGGACAGTAGTAATAAGGTTAAAGAGCTTGAAGCTGAATTAGAGGCTACGAAAGAAGCTTACAAGACAATTATCAATTCAAAACGTTGGACTATCCCAACAAAAATTTTGAAATTCTTAAGAATAAGGAAATAAAATGGAACGATTACTTTTATATGTTCATTTTAATAAGTTCAATCAGATTAGTGAACATGTACTCTATCAGCTTGAAAAAATGCGTCCCCTCTTTAGGAAGGTGATTTTCATTTCAAACAGCAAGATAAGTCAAGATCAGGAAGATGGACTGAAGAAAGAACTGGTTGATGAGGTTCTTTTGAGAAAGAATAGTGGTTTTGACTTCGCTGCTTGGCGAGATGGAATGAATTCTGTTGGCTTTGAAGAATTAAAAAAATATGATTCAGTCACTTTAATGAATGACACATGCTTTGGACCTTTGTGGGATTTAGAGCCTATATACCAAGATTTTGAAGGTGATAGAAATGTTGATTTCTGGGGAATGACGAATTATCGTAAAGACAAAGATTTTAACGAGCATATCCAAAGTTATTATCTATCTTTTAAGAAAAATGTAGTCAATTCAGAAACCTTTCAACTGTTCTGGCAAAACATTCAGGATTATACAGAAGTTCAAGATGTTATAGACCATTATGAAACTCAGGTTACAACCAATTTAGTCCAAGCAGGATTTCATTATCAGACTGTTTTTAATACTATTCAGGCTGATGATTCAGGCATGCTCTATCCGGATTTTTCTTACTATAATCCGACCTCTATTCTAAAAAACAGAGTGCCATTTATCAAAGTAAAAACGATAGCTGCAAATGAAGGATTGACGCCTTATATTTTAAAGGACATTGAAAATACAACGGACTATCCAGTTGATTTGATTGTCAAACATATGTCTCGTATTGATTTGCCTGATTATCCTTACTTGCTTGGAAGGAAAATTTTAGATTTGTCTCTTCCAATTTCTATACCTGACAAGAAAATAGCTGTCCACCTTCATGTTTTTTATGTAGATTTACTAGGTGAATTCCTTCATACATTTGAATCTTTCCATTTCTCTTACGACTTATTCATTACAACAGATAGCGAAAAGAAAAAGAACGAGATACTTGGCATTTTAGAGGGAAAACAAGCAAAAGCAGAAGTTTTTGTAACAGGAAATGTTGGGCGAGATGTTCTTCCTATGCTTAAATTAAAGAGACATCTATCTCAGTATGACTATATTGGGCATTTTCATACAAAAAAATCTAAAGAAGCTGATTATTGGGCTGGAGAAAGTTGGCGTAAAGAGCTAATTAACATGCTTGTTCATCCAGCAGATCAGATAGTTAGTCAATTAGGACAAGATGATCGCTTAGGGCTAGTCATAGCTGACATTCCTAGCTTCTTCCGCTTTAACAGGATTGTAGTCGCCTGGAATGAAGCCCTGATTTCTCCTGAGATGCACAAACTGTGGGAGCGCATGAATTGTCAAAAAGAAGTTGACTTTAAGCAAATGAACACCTTTGTCATGAGCTATGGAACCTTTGTTTGGTTTAAATATGACGCCTTGTCTCCTTTATTTGATTTGAACTTGACGGAGAATGATGTTCCGAGTGAGCCACTTCCGCAAAATTCCATTCTTCATGCGATTGAAAGACTTTTGGTTTATATTGCTTGGGACAAGCAGTATGACTTTAAGATTTCTTATAATCAACTTGGACTAACAGCTTTTATTGATAACAAGCAACTAAATAATCGAGAAGATTTACAGCCTCATACCTTTGTAGATTTTAACCAGATTGGTGGAATCAAGGGGGCTATGAAATACATCTTTATTGGACCTGCAAGAGCTATCAAATATATCTTAAAACGATTGTTAGGGAAGGGCAAGTCATGAAAAAAGCAGTTAAAATAGAACGTTTTTTATTGTTTATCCTGCCTATTTTATTCTTTTTTATCAATTTATTCTTAATTCAAAGCCAGTTGGTTAGGGAGACTGATCCAACTGCTACAGTAAGACTTTTAATTAAGCAAGAAAGAATTTTTTACCTCATTGGGTTAGGTAGCATTCCAATTTTACTGTCTTGTTATCGTTTTAAATTTGTATCTCTGATTCGCTTAGCTTATATATATTTTTTGTATTCCTTCTTGTCAAATTTAGTTGAAGATGCTTTAAATATTAATAATGAAAGCTACAAAAGTTGGAATTGGTTTGAGCATATATTTTCTCAAAGGAATTTCTTTCCAGTTTTATTGTGGTTAGTACCTGCTATTGCCATTTTAACCCTGATCTTTAGGACCTTAAAGATAGTGTCTTTTCGTCTCAACAAGATTCAATTGTCATCCAATGTTGAATTCCTTTTTTTGTCACAAATTTTACTATCTTTCCTTTTGACAGATAGTAAATTTCCTCAAGCACTTTACCAAACTGAATGGTTTATGGCTTTAAATCACAAATATAGCAGTGAATTGTTTACAGAACACCATTTCTGGCTTGTAACAGTGATAGTAGCAGTATTCTCACTGCTAGCAACATTTATTTCCTACCATTTCGTAAGAGGTTTAAGTCACTTACTTAAAAATAGAAGTTCTTATTCTTTAGCGGTGGCAACTAGTATGACAGCTGCAGTTGTCTTTAACTATTTGATTCAAATGGGACTTGGTAAGGGAACACCTTTTTTAGAATACTACCAGTTGCCTGGAGCGACTAGTCTTCAGATCGTTATTCTCTTTTTGATCTTCTTGTTCTTATACCTGCTCATTAACCGATATTTTTTGACAACAGTCATCTTGATTGGAGGAATGAGCTTATTTGTAATTGCGAATTCAATCAAGTTTAGCATGCGAGGTGAGCCGGTCTTACCAAGTGATATGATTTGGCTTTCTTCACCAAGTACTTTGCTTAGTTTTGTGGATACTTCTTACATGAATGAAGCATTGAAATGGCTAACTATACTGATTATTGGATTTTTAATTCTTAACTATTTCCTATTCAAAGGAAAAATGATTCAAAAATTCAGTCGCAGGTTTGTAAGACTAGTTTGTGTTTTCTTGTGTTTGATTGGGATTTTTCAGGTGTTTGCTCAGAAGGAAAATGGTAAGGTCAAAAGAAATATACCTGTCATTACAGTTCTGAATAACTTACAAGATATTACCTGGCTTGGTAATGCAAATAATGCCCGCTATCGTTCATTAGCTTACGTCTGGATAAATCAATTGACGACAGAGGTAATGGCTAAACCAGAAGGCTATAAGGCGTCTAAGATAAAAGAAATAGAAGAGAAGTATGCTAAAAAGGCAGAGGAGATCAATCAAGCTCGAACAGACAACTTAAAAGACCATACAGTTATTTATGTATTGAGTGAGAGTTTTGCTGATCCAAGACGCATACAAGGGGTCACACTGACTGAAAATCCGATTCCGAATATTGAAGAGATCAAAACTAAATCAACTAGTGGACTCATGAGATCTGATGGTTATGGTGGAGGAACAGCTAATATGGAATTCCAGACTTTAACTGGTTTGCCATTTTATAATATCTCTCAAAGTGTTTCGATACTTTACACAGAAGTTTTTCCTAAGATGAATAAAACTCCAGTTATAAGTGACTTATACGAAAGCAAAAATAGAATTGCTCTTCACTTAGCAGGTGCTGCAAACTATTCAAGAAACTATATCTATAATCACTTGAATTATGATCGTTTTATTACCGTAGAAACAAAAGGAATTAGTTATCAAAAAGAAGGGGTCAGTCCTAGCGATGCTTCAACTTATCAAATAGTCTTAGATAACATTAAAGAAGGAGATAATCAATTCTTTTCTGTAATGACGATGCAAAATCATTCTCCTTGGCTTGAAGCGAATCCTGAAACAATGGAAGGAAAAGGAGAGGGTTTTACAGACGAAGAAAATTCAAAGCTAACCTTCTATAGTCGCTTGCTTTTTCAAACTGATGTAGCAACCAAAAACTTCCTTGATCAACTGTCAAAAATCAATAAGAAAATCACAGTTGTCTTTTACGGCGACCATTTACCAGGATTGTATCCAACATCGATTTTTAAGAACCAGGAAGAAAACCAATACCTGACAGATTATTTTGTTTGGAGCAACTATGAAACACCAAAACTGAATTATTCACTAGTTAATTCCAGTGATTTCTCAGCTTTAGTCATGGAGCAAACAAATTCTAAAGTCTCACCATACTATGCATTACAAACCGAAGTATTACATAAAGCAAGTGTAGATAAATCTGATCTGGATGCTGAGGCTCAAGAAATAGCTAACGATATGCGAATGATTGAATACGATATGGTTGCTGGTAAAGGATATTTATCAAAAGACTTTTTCAAAGTCCCTCAATAGTTTATAAAAGTGGTTGAAAGCAATCCTAAAGGTTGTTATTTCACCACTTTTTATTTTGAAAATTTCTTATAAAATAATCATTTTATAGGATGATTTATACTCCCATTTTTTCTCAAAATATGCTAAACTAGTTAGAGGAGGATGAGGATATGATAAAGATTTTTGGACAACTTCGATATCACTGGCAACCAGATCTTTCAATCTTAGTTATTTATTGGTCTTTATCTGTCATTCCAATCTTTATTGGACTGTCTTTGATGTATGAGAGTTCGGATGTTCCTACTTTAGTCTTGTTTTTCCTGTTTTTATTTATGGTTTTACTTGGTGTAGGAGTTCATCGTTATTTTACCTTTTATGATAATGGGATTTTACGCATCATAACAGCTAATCCCTTTACGCCATCAAAAATCGACATATCAACCATTCGAAAAGTGGCTGTAACGAAAACATCGATCACACTATATTTTGATGGCAAAGAAAAAGGCCGAACTTTTTGTATGAGAAAGTGGCCTAAAAAGTATTTTGTGAATGATTTAGCTTTAAATAAGCATTTTAAAGGTGAAGTCGAATTAGTTGATAACTTGACACACATTGATTACTTTGAAACCTATTATGCTAATCAGGATAAACACTCTTAATCTTTTTTTAGAGCGTGTGTTGGACAATTTTTGATTGCTTCAAGAACATCATCTGATTCTTCAATATGAGTTTCTAGGAGCTCATCATTGTGGGAAAATTTGACAATACCATTGTCATGGTAATCAAAAAGTTCAGAATAGGTTTGGCAGAGCCCACAAGCAATGCATCGTTCTGGGATGAGTGTTACTTTCATAGTCATATTGTAATAAGATTTTTGAAAAAATTCAAGGAGGAAGTCATGGCAAAAGAACCATGGGAAGAAGATATTTACGATAATGGAGAAAAAGATTTGAAAAGAACAAAAAAATCGAGTGATGTTTTAGCGAATAGAGTACTAACTATTTTAGCGGTTATTTTCTTCATCATGGTCATTGTGATTGTTGCAGGAATGATTTATCTTTCTGTTGGTGGCGGTGGGAAAAAAGCCGCTAAAGAAGGTTTTCTTGATACTAGTGCACCTGCTAGTAGTCAAGTAGCTAGTTCTGCACCTGCTGCAAGCTCTGAAACTAGTTCTGAAAGCACAACAGCTTCATCTGAAGGAACTATTACTGTTCAAGCTGGAGAAGGAGAAGCAGCCATTGCTGCTAGAGCTGGAATTTCTATTGCTGAATTAGAACGCTTAAACCCTTCTCATATGACAACTGGATCATGGTATGCTAATCCAGGCGATGTTGTTAAAACTCGTTAGGAGGATACTATGAAACAGATTCAAATCGCAATTGATGGTCCAGCTTCCAGTGGGAAGTCCACGGTTGCAAAAATAATTGCTAAAGATTTGGGTTATACTTATCTTGATACAGGGGCTATGTATCGTGCAGCAACTTACCTGGCTTTGCAACATCAGCTTACTGCAGCAGATACAGAAGATATTATTAGACTGTTGGATGACTATTCTGTGAGTTTCGGTCGTTCTGAGTCTGGTCAACAGTTAGTTTTTGTTGGGGATGTAGATGTGACTCATCCGATTCGCGAAAATGATGTTACCAATAATGTTTCTTGGGTTTCAGCTATTCCAGAAGTTCGAGAAAAACTAGTAAGTCTTCAGCAACAGATCGCCAGTCAAGGTGGCATTGTTATGGATGGTCGTGATATTGGCACGGTCGTGCTACCAGATGCCGAGCTCAAGATTTTCTTAGTGGCTTCAGTTGATGAACGAGCTGAACGTCGCTATAAAGAGAATTTAGAAAGAGGTATTTCAGCAGATCTTGAAGTCTTGAAGAAAGAAATTGCTGATCGAGATTATAAAGATAGTCACCGTAGTGTTTCTCCTTTACGTCCGGCTGAAGACTCCATCACATTTGATACGACAGGAGTAAGTATTTCTGATGTAGTGGCATTTATTGAGGAAAAAGCAAAAAAAATTCTTGACAAGTAATAAGAAACTTGGTATGATAGTAGAGTTGAGAAAAGCAGAAGTGAGAGCTTCTCGCCTTGCGACTAACGTTGTCTGGCTCTACGGATTAAGTTTCAGTAATGAAATACTATCATGTAGTGCGGGCTTGCGTTAGCAAGTCCGCTCTTGTTTTTCTCGAATACTTAACTAAGTTTGGTCTAATTTAGGGATTAAATGCTAGTTGGTTCATCTGACATAAACATTGAATTCTAAAATCTTGACTCAGATTTGGAAGAGTAGAAAAATAAAAAAGAGGTGAAAACTATAGCAAAGCAAGACTTATTCATCAATGATGAAATCCGTGTACGTGAAGTTCGTTTAATTGGTCTTGAAGGTGAGCAATTAGGAATTAAGCCACTTAGTGAAGCGCAAGCACTTGCTGACGATGCTAATGTGGACTTGGTTTTGATTCAACCACAAGCTAAGCCGCCTGTTGCGAAAATTATGGACTATGGAAAGTTCAAATTTGAGTATCAGAAAAAACAAAAGGAACAACGTAAAAAACAAAGCGTTGTAACTGTAAAAGAAGTGCGTCTTAGTCCGACCATTGATAAGGGAGACTTTGATACTAAACTTCGCAATGCACGCAAGTTCCTTGAAAAAGGAAATAAAGTTAAAGTTTCCATTCGCTTCAAAGGGCGGATGATTACCCATAAAGAGATTGGGGCTAAAGTTTTAGCGGAATTTGCTGAAGCAACTCAAGATGTTGCCATTATTGAGCAAAGAGCTAAGATGGATGGACGTCAAATGTTTATGCAGTTAGCACCGCTTCCAGACAAAAAATAATTTTGTCAAAAGTTAAAAAAAGGAGAAATTTATCATGCCAAAACAAAAAACACACCGCGCATCAGCTAAACGTTTCAAACGTACAGGTTCTGGTGGCTTGAAACGTTTCCGTGCTTACACTTCACACCGTTTCCACGGAAAGACTAAGAAACAACGTCGTCATCTTCGTAAAGCATCTATGGTGCATTCAGGAGATTTCAAACGTATCAAAGCAATGCTTACTCGCTTGAAATAAGAGCAAGTTAATGACTGAACAATTCTAGGAAATATTGGAGGAAATAAAACATGGCACGTGTTAAAGGTGGCGTTGTATCGCGCAAACGTCGTAAACGTATTCTTAAATTAGCTAAAGGTTACTATGGAGCAAAACACATCTTGTTCCGTACTGCAAAAGAGCAAGTAATGAACTCTTACTACTATGCATACCGTGACCGTCGTCAGAAAAAACGTGACTTCCGTAAATTATGGATCACTCGTATCAATGCGGCAGCTCGTTTGAACGGACTTTCATACTCACAATTGATGCATGGTTTGAAATTGGCTGAGATTGAAGTTAACCGTAAAATGTTGGCTGACTTGGCTGTTAACGATGCAGCAGCTTTCACAGCTCTTGCAGATGCAGCTAAAGCAAAACTTGGTAAATAATATCAAATTGGTCCTCAGGGACCTTTTTTCTTTTTATAATATTAGTATTTAAAAAAACATGACGTTTTATAAAATCGATAAATAGGAACCTAGTCTTGAAAATGTTATAATATACAAAAGGAGGAATTATATTTATGGCTTCAAAAATGTTACACACTTGCTTGCGAGTTGAGAGTCTTGAAAAATCAATCGCATTCTATCAAGATGCTTTTGGATTTAAAGAATTACGTCGTAAGGATTTTCCAGATTATGCCTTCACTATTGTCTATCTAGGACTTGATGGTGATGACTATGAATTAGAATTAACCTATAACTATGATCATGGTCCTTATGTTGTAGGGGATGGATTTGCTCACATTGCACTTAGCACACCAGATCTTGAGGCTCTCCATCAAGAACACAGTGCTAAAGGTTATGAGGTTACAGAACCAAAGGGGCTTCCAGGTAATCCACCAAACTATTACTTTGTTAAAGATCCTGATGGCTACAAGGTCGAAGTGATCCGTGAGAAATAAAAAGGATATAGTTTTAATATTTCAAAAAATAAAATAACTCCGGCAATTTTTTTTGCCGGAGTTATTTTATACATTAAGAACCTTGTCTAGGAAATCTTGTAAGCGTGGATGCCGAGGGTTGTCGAAGATTTGGTCAGGTTTTCCATCTTCAAGGAATTCACCATCTGCTGTAAAGATAACACGATTAGCTACTTGACGTGCAAAGCCCATTTCGTGAGTTACGATAATCATTGTCATACCTTGCTCTGCTAATTCTTTCATAACATTTAGAACGTCACCGACCATTTCTGGGTCAAGAGCAGAAGTAGGCTCATCAAAGAGCATAATATCGGGGTTCATAGCTAAGCCACGAGCGATAGCTACACGTTGCTTTTGACCACCAGAGAGGCTGTTAGGGCTAGCATCGGCCTTGTCAGCTAATCCAACCTTTTCTAGTAATTCCATTCCCAAGGCATCCGCTTCAGCTTGGCTCATACGCTTATGCTGAACAGGAGCGAAGGTGATATTTTCAAGAACAGTCATATGTGGAAATAGGTTGAAGTGTTGGAAAACCATTCCGATATTTTCACGAACTAAGTCTACATTAGTGTTTTTGTCAGTTAGATCAAAACCATCAACAGTGATGGTACCACTAGTAACTTCTTCAAGTAGGTTAAGACTACGAAGAAAAGTTGACTTTCCTGATCCAGAAGGACCGATAATACAAACGACGTCCCCTTCATAAAACTTAGCAGTAATACCTTTAAGGACTTCATTTTCTCCATAGTATTTGTGAAGGTCATTTACATCAATTTTTAATTTTGCCATTATTGGATCCTCTTTTCTAAGCGTTTAGCTAATCTAGTAAGGAAAGTAATAATCAAAAGATATAAAACAGCGAGAATAGCGTACATACGGAAACTTTGATAGTTACGAGCGATGATGTTCTTACCTGTTTGGAAGAGCTCTACAAGTCCGATTGCTGATACGATTGTAGTATCTTTAAGCGCAATTACAAATTGGTTGACAAAGTTTGGAAGCATGATTTTAGTTGCCTGTGGTAAGATGATTTTTCTCATAGTCTTAGAATAGGAAATACCCAAACTCCGGCTTGCTTCCATCTGTCCTACAGGTACTGCTTGGATACCGCCACGCACAATTTCAGCAATATATGCGCCTGAATTAAGAGAGAGAGCAATGGTACCAGCCACAAAATCGTTAATAGGACTTTGCTGGTTTGTAATTGATTCAATCAAGTTCGGTATACCCCAGAAGATAAAGGCAGCAAGAATCATAAGTGGCACACCACGAATGACATCGACAAAGATTTCAGCAATCCAACGTAGTGGTTTATAAGGGCTGACACTAAACATTCCAAAGATAATACCGATTACTAAAGCTATAGCGAAGGAAAGAAGTGCTAAAGCGATCGTTACACCAAAACCTTTAAGAAGTTGAGGATAATTATTCTTTAAGAGTCCCAAAATAGTTGATTCATCAACTTCTGATTCAGAAGAATTATCTGCTAGGTATTTTTCGAGAATCTTATCGTAAGTTCCATTCTTTTTCAAGTTAGCTAGTCCATTGTTGAACATCTTAATCAATTCAGGATTGCTTCCTTTTTTTACGGCGAAAGCCAATTTACCGCTAGGAGTTCCTTCGATAGGTGTTTTAAATTTTTTCCCTTGCTTAATGGCATATCTAATGACAGGTTCATCATCCATGATAGCTGCTACTGAACCGGAATTCAGACTATCATAGAGAGAAGCGCCATCAGAAAAAGTCTTAATTTTGTAACCATACTTCTTTTGATTATCAGTTAAGAAAGTTTGAGAGGACGTCCCATTTTTAACACCGACAGTTTTCCCTTTTAAGTCTTCATAAGAAGAAATGGTGCTGGATTTAGCCACAGCTAAGATTGAATTTGCTGAATAATAAGAATCTGAGAAATCGAAGGTCTTTTTTCGTGCATCCGTTACAGTCATTCCTGCAATCATACCATCAGCATGACCGGTTTGTACATCGTTAAGCGCCACATCAAAACCAGGATTTTTAATGGTGATATTGAAGCCTTGATCTTTAGCAATGGCTTTGATCAAATCCATATCAATACCTGTATATTGATTGTTATTGTCTTGAAAAACGAAAGGTGCAAAAGAGGAATCACTGGAAATAACGTATTTTGATTTTACAGGTGTTGCTTTATCTTCTGCATGAACAACGCTACTAGCAAAAGTAAGTAGCGAAGAGAATGTTAGTAAAAGTGCTATAATTTTTTGTTTCATACTAGTCTCCTTTTTAGAATATTGTACGATTATATCAGATATTGACGAAGATAGCAAATTTTAACGAGTTTATGTTAGATTATATAACATCAATCACTTAATCTCATCGATTTGGAAACATGCTGTGTTTACTGATTGCCCTATTTTAGTTATCATTTTCAAGCAATTAATAGTTTTGTTATTTTAATAAGATTTATTACCTATGTTTCAAAATTCAATTTGCATAGTTTAGAACGGACTTTATTCTTGTCTGTCAATGAAATGTAGGATAAAAAAAGAATGATGATAGAGTTGTGGACCATTGGCTCACATCCAAATCCAGAGAAAATAGGGCAAATATGGTAAAATGATAGAAGCACAATTTGAGGAATAAAAGATGATTAACAGAATAACAGATAATAAATTTGAATTGATTTCCAAGTATGAGCCTTCAGGAGATCAGCCCCAGGCTATCGAGCAGCTGGTGGATAATATTGAGGGCGGCGAGAAAGCCCAGATTCTCATGGGGGCGACTGGTACTGGTAAGACCTATACCATGAGTCAGGTTATCGCTCAGGTCAACAAGCCGACTCTGGTTATCGCCCACAATAAAACGCTGGCTGGCCAGCTTTATGGCGAGTTTAAGGAGTTTTTCCCCAATAACGCGGTGGAATACTTCGTTTCCTACTATGATTACTACCAGCCTGAGGCCTATGTGCCTTCCAGCGATACTTATATCGAAAAGGATAGCTCGGTCAATGACGAGATTGATAAGCTCCGTCACTCAGCGACATCTGCCCTTCTAGAGCGCAATGATGTGATTGTCGTGGCTTCTGTCTCTTGTATCTATGGTCTGGGTTCACCTAAGGAATACTCCGATAGTGTGGTTAGCCTGCGTCCTGGACTAGAGATTTCTCGTGATAAGCTACTCAATGACTTGGTAGATATCCAGTTTGAGCGCAATGACATTGATTTTCAGCGGGGGAAATTCCGGGTTCGTGGTGATGTGGTAGAGATTTTCCCAGCTTCTAGGGATGAGCATGCTTTTCGGGTGGAGTTTTTTGGAGATGAGATTGACCGGATTCGTGAGGTTGAAGCCTTGACAGGTCGAGTCTTGGGCGAGGTGGACCATTTGGCCATCTTCCCAGCCACCCACTTCGTGACCAATGAAGACCACATGGAAGTAGCCATTGCTAAGATTCAGGCGGAGCTGGAGGAGCAGCTAGCTATCTTTGAGAAGGAAGGCAAGCTTCTGGAAGCCCAGCGCTTGAAACAGCGCACAGAGTACGATATCGAAATGCTGCGCGAAATGGGTTATACGAATGGTGTTGAGAACTATTCTCGCCACATGGATGGTCGGAGCGAAGGAGAGCCGCCTTATACCCTTTTGGACTTTTTCCCTGATGACTTCTTGATTATGATTGACGAGAGTCACATGACCATGGGACAGATTCGCGGTATGTACAATGGCGACCGCTCTCGTAAGGAGATGTTGGTTAATTATGGTTTCCGCTTGCCGTCTGCCTTGGACAACCGTCCGCTGCGCCGAGAAGAATTTGAAAGCCATGTTCACCAGATTGTCTATGTATCGGCTACGCCGGGCGACTATGAAAATGAACAGACGGATACTGTTATTGAGCAGATTATCCGACCGACAGGGCTTCTGGATCCAGAGGTGGAAGTCCGCCCAACTATGGGACAGATTGATGATCTTTTGGGTGAAATCAATGCACGTGTTGAAAAGAACGAACGCACCTTTATCACAACCCTGACCAAGAAGATGGCGGAAGATTTGACGGACTACTTCAAGGAAATGGGAGTCAAGGTCAAGTATATGCACTCGGATATCAAGACATTGGAGCGGACTGAGATTATCCGTGATTTGCGCTTGGGTGTCTTTGACGTTTTGGTTGGGATTAACCTGCTACGCGAGGGAATCGACGTACCCGAGGTTAGTCTGGTGGCAATCCTTGATGCGGACAAGGAAGGTTTCCTCCGCAACGAGCGTGGCCTGATCCAGACCATCGGTCGGGCAGCCCGCAACAGCGAAGGGCATGTTATCATGTATGCCGATACCATGACCCAGTCCATGCAGCGCGCTATCGATGAAACTGCCCGCCGCCGGGCAATCCAGATGGCTTATAATGAAGAGCACGGCATTGTACCGCAGACTATTAAGAAAGAAATCCGTGACCTGATAAGCGTGACCAAGGCAGCCCTGCCAGACAAGGAAGAAACTGTCGAAATCGAAAGCCTCAACAAGCAGGAGCGCAAGGACATGATCAAGAAACTGGAAGGCCAAATGCAAGAAGCTGCCGGACTCCTCGACTTCGAACTGGCCGCACAGATTCGCGATATGATTCTGGAAATAAAGGCGATGGATTAAATAATATAATTTGTACCAAAGTTACGAACTAAGCTTTTAATTTCTTTTTTAGTCAATAAGTTGTTATGTAAAAATAAGATAGAGAAGTTTAAGTGGGGGAATTGAAGTGAAAAAGGATCTAATTAAACTAATACTTATTTTCTTTATTTCAATTTTTGTGATAGGCATGATACCGATAGTTCAATTTATTTGGGCATTTATGCCGACAAAACTTGTTACGAAAGAGGAAAAGCAGCATATTGAATATGTTGTGAACACAGCTTTTGAAGATAATTTAGGATTGAAGGTTAAAAAAATAGAGATTCCAACTTGGGTTAGTCATGTTACTTATCAATATGAAGTAAAAGTTCAATTGACTGAAGAGGCGGACAAAATTTTAACAGATGAGTTAGAAGAAAGAACTTATTCCTATTACGCTAATAGTGATGATGAGCCATCTTCCATATTAACAGATCTTACCTTTTCTTCTGTCTTAGATACAAATTCCCATCCAATGTTGAATACCTTATATTTTGACAAAGAGTCTGTTCTAAAGCCGGTGAAATTTAAGAAGCTGAGTACAGATTTAGATTACGATGTAACTGACGACCAAAAAGGGTTTTATCGTGATTTGGTTCAAATTAAAAAGGAACTAAAGTATAATCCCAAGACAGAGAAGTATGAAGCATCAGCAGAGAACATAAAGAAATTGAGAAAGGATATGATCCGATTATCAGAAAAGTATGGGGCTCAATTGAATTTGTATCTCAATCTGGAAGGTCGAATTCCTGATGGTGCGACTCTAACTGATTATGTTGATTTTACTACCTTACCCAAAAATGTTTATGTAGTTGTTTGGGGAGAAAATGGGAAATTAGATAGTAATGGTTTTCAGGCGGAATAATCTAGATAGTTTTATTCAAGGAGAAAAACAAATGGTCATCACTATCAAAGCAATGGAAACAGCTGAGGAGATAGAAGGGAAATCCCGAGTTCATTGGCAGACATGGCGTGAAGCTTATGATGAGATTTTGCCTGCGGAATTTCAAGAGCAGATGACTTTGGATAAGTGTCGATTTTATAGTCAAAAGTATCCTGAAAATACCTTGATCGCTTTGGATGATGCTAAAGTGGTCGGCTTTGTTAGCTACGGTGATTTTCGAGACTCAGATACAAGAGCGGGTGAAATTTTCGCCTTGTATGTCTTAAAAGATTATTATGGCAAAGGTGTAGGACAGCAGTTAATGCAGGCTGCTTTTGCTGCCTTGGATGGTTATCAAGAGATTGTATTATGGGTTTTAGAAGATAACAAACGTGCCATCGCTTTCTATAAAAAAATGGGTTTTGTTTTTGACAGTGAGGAAAAAGTCATCGACTTAGGAAAAGCCGTGAAAGAAAAACGGCTGATTTACTCGAAAAACTCTAACAATTAGTTTGGACATAATAGATATATTTTAAGGAGCACACATGCGTTATGCACTTTTACTCCGCGGTATTAATGTCGGCGGAAAAAACAAGGTCGTTATGGCTGATTTGAAGAAGGATTTAGCAGAGTTGGGTTTTGAAAACCCAGTTTCCTACATCAATAGTGGCAATCTTTTCTTTGAGAGCGAGGAGCAGGAGGAGAGGATTCGGGAGATATTGTCGGCTTATTTTAGTCAGTCTTATGATTTTCCTCTGCCTTTCGTCCTTGTCAGCTCTGCCATGCTTCAAAAAGAAACAGCCAATCTGCCTACTTGGTGGCAGGATGAAACAGCCTTTCGGCGAGATGTTCTCTTTTATCTGCCGGAGACAGATAGGGAAACTGTTCAAGAACTGGCGGGTAACTGGGCAAATGACAAGGAGCAGCTGCATTTTGGACAGACGGCTTTCTTTTATAGCAATGCTGACCAAGCGGACTATCTCAAGTCCAACTACCATAAGAAACTGCTCAAATCTAGTTTTTACAAGCAACTAACCATCCGAAACGGTAAGACTTTCCAGAAGATTGTGGAGTTGGTGAATGAAAAGTAAAACCAAAAAGAAAAATAAAAACAAAAGAAAAGTAAAAGTTCAGGGGAACAAATTTATCCTTTGGTTGGAAAAACATTGGATAGTAGAAGCTCTTTTAGGTTATATATTCTTTATAATGGTTGGTCTTGGCGTGGGATATTTAACATTTGGTAATGAGAGTATTCCTGCTCCGCTTCGTGAGTTTAGTTATATTAGCCCCTTGTATCTAAATTTGTTTCTTCTGGTTACTTTTCCATTCTATTCTTGGTTTGGAAGTCTGAGAGGAGAGGGGAGCAACTCGCTGGAAGATATTTCAGAATTTTTTCTCTATCTAAATGGCCTGATTTTTCTTTTTCATTGTTTTGTAGGGATTAGATTGAAACACGGAAAGGGTTTTTTGCCACCTTTAATCAGTTTGGATTCTCGCTATGTCTGGTTTCCGATTGCTACCTATCTAATCTTTTTCTTCATTTCAGCGTTAACGATATTGATTTTAAAATATAATGAAAAAAAGAGGGAAAAACATGACCAAAGAAAATTTAATTAAATTGTTTTCATTTAAAACACTCTATCTGGCCTTGCTAACTTTCGTCATTCTTCATTTGATTTTGTTAGCTTTTGGCCTATCCTTTACTCCGTTTTTGTGGAATAGTTGGTTTTTCATTCTTTGTTTGACCCTTTTTATCCATCCTTGGATCGTCTTTTTAAGAACAAGGATTTTTCAATGGTACCACCTTATCTTTCAATTATTCAGTGCATTACTGGCACTTTATCTTTGGTTTGCAGCGTTCTTTGTTTTGTCAATCATCCAGAATCCAGCCATTCCTATCAATATAGACTATCATATACAAGATAAAGAAATCATCATTGTCAGGGGTTTTGTGGTCCATAGTACCTATGAACACCATGAATTGATCAATCCCTTTATCATGAAGTCAGAAGTAAAATATAACGAAGATATGTTTTAATAACTTAGAAAGTGAGTTGATCCATAGCCTGTTTGAGATCTAGTCATAATCTTGAGAAGAGGAAAAATATTATGAAATATTTAAATGTGTATAGAATAGTTTATCTTGCCTTGTTATCCTTCGTCATTTTCCATCTTATTTTATTAACATTTGGTTTAGCATTTATTTCTACTCTGTGGAATTTCTGGTTTTTTTGTCTTTGTTTAACCTTATTGTTCCATTTATGGGGTCGATTTTATAAATCAAGGGTAGGTCAAAAGTGCCATCTTATTCTAGAGCTCTTTAGTGCTTTTGTAGTTTTTTGTATCTGGGGTGTTTCGCTTTTAGCTTTTTCTTTTATAGAAGATTCACGCATTCCAATTACAGTAGATTGTAGGATAGTAGATAGGGAAGTTATCATCGTTAGAGGATCTTTGCTTCATGGTTATCGTGAATACCACGATTTAGTTAATTCTTTTATGATGAAGTCCGAAGTAAAATTTCGGGATGAATATTAACAAATAGAAAGTGAGTGAATCCATGTCACGTGCCCAAGAAACGATTTTAACTAATATTTGCCTTATAGAAGATCTCGAGAACGAACGTGTGGTTATGCAATACCGCTCTCCTGAGCGTAATCATTGGTCTGGCTATGCCTTTCCGGGTGGCCATATCGAGAAGGGCGAGTCTCTCCATGATGCAGTTGTGCGTGAGATTTTAGAGGAAACAGGTTTAACCATTCGTCATCCAAAATTGGTCGGGGTAAAGAACTGGCATACGGATGAGGGAATTCGCTATATCGTCTTTTGCTACAAAGCGACTGAATTTTCTGGTCAGATTCACTCGACAGAAGAGGGCGAGATTTCTTGGGTAGACAAGAATGCTCTGCCAAAACTAGACTTAGCCTATGATATGCTAGAACTTCTGCGTATGATGGAAGATGAGGAGCTTTCGGAATATTACTATCACGAGCGGATAGAAGGTGGATGGCGTAAAAGTATGTACTAAAAAAACTGACTAGGTTAGATCCTAATCAGTCTTTTTTTGTTTACTCCAACAAAAACCCCAAATCCCTCAAAGCAGTCTCAACATAATCCAAATCCTGTTGAGAGTCAGCTTGGATCAGGTGATAGTGAACTCCATCTGTCAGCTCAGATAAAGGACGGAATTGAGATCCTTCGACCTGTTGAAGAAAATGTTGGACATCACGGCGACAGGTCAGCTTCAGGTAAGTCTGTATTTCACCATAAACTGGATGCTCAATCAGAATATTCTGGACTCGACCACCATTATCAACAATGGCTAATAGTTCAGTTTCCATATCTTCTACGCCATGTTTAATCTTGAATAGCCGATGAAAAGTAGGAATGTCGTCAGTTCCTTTATATAGATATCCACGATTGGTTGAAAGAATGGGAGCACCATCAGCTCTAAGCAAGGCAATATCTTGCACAATAATCTGCCTGGTCACATGGAAATGCTCAGCCAAAGCTTGACCATTGATAGCAACACTAGATTGTTTTAAAAGTTCTAATAATTTTTCTTTTCTTTGCTTTGTCATAGCTTCATTTTAAGACAAATAAGAATAAGTTGCAAGGATTATATAATTTTTTTCAAAGCTTGAAAAATAAAATCAGAAATCAAAAAGTCTACGATACTGTGAATAATAGTACCAAAGCCAACCAAGATAAACAATAAATAGAAAAGATTACCACTTGGATAAGCAGTGGAGCTGTAAAAAATAACGCAGACCACCACTTCCCCTAATGCGTGGATAATGGCCATTACAATATTGAAAATCCACTTCTTAATTGGATTATTTAAGGTTTCGGGAGCTTTCTTCAAGTAGATAGCCCCAAGGGTACCGAATACAATATGAGAGAAAGCACGTAGGACAATTACAAATGGATAACCAGCTATCAAAAAACCATAAGTAGATCCTAAAATGACAATCACAGTCATTAGAGGCGAGATAAACATAGCCAGAAAGATGGCGACGTGGCTCCCCAACGTATAAGAAGCAGGGGGGATGACAATTTTCAAGGGCATAACCATAGGAATGGCAATTGCTAAGGCTGTGAGCAAAGCGGTCATGGTTAAAAATTGATTTTTAGATTTAATTTTCATTACAACCTCCTTTTGGTGTATATACAGTAGTATAGTACACTGTTTTGTCAAGTAAGTCAAGAGGAATTTGAAGCAAGCCTTAGATCATTAGCCCGAGTTTTTCATTTATAACAAGGAATGGTATAATATAATGAAGAAATTTCATGAAAGAGGATAATCCATGAACGAAATAAAATGCCCCAACTGTGGGGAAGTCTTTACAGTAAATGAGAGTCAGTATGCTGAACTCTTGTCCCAAGTGAGGACAGCTGAGTTTGATAAGGAACTGCATGATCGGATGAAGCAGGAACTGGCCTTGGCTGAGCAGAAAGCCATGAATGAGCAACAGTCTAAACTAGCTCAAAAAGACCAAGAAATCGCTCAATTGCAGAGTCAAATCCAAAACTTTGATACAGAAAAAGAACTCGCTAGGAAAGAAATAGAGCAGACAAGCTATGAGGCTTTATTGGCCAAGGACAAGGAAGTACAGGCCTTGGAAAACCAATTGGCTACCTTACGTTTAGAGCATGAAAATCAACTGCAAAAGACCCTCTCTGGCCTAGAAAAAGAACGAGACCAGGTCAAAAATCAGCTTCTCTTGCAAGAAAAGGAAAACGAGTTGTCTCTAGCTTCCGTCAAACAGAATTACGAAGCTCAGCTCAAGGCAGTTAGTGAACAAGTCGAGTTTTATAAGAATTTCAAGACTCAACAATCCACTAAGGCTATCGGGGAAAGTTTGGAACAGTATGCAGAGAGTGAGTTTAACAAGGTTCGTAGTTTTGCCTTTCCAAATGCCTACTTTGAGAAGGATAACAAGGTCTCTGCGCGAGGGTCTAAGGGAGATTTTATCTTCCGTGAATGCGATGAAAATGGTATCGAAATCATTTCCATCATGTTTGAGATGAAAAATGAAGCGGACGGAACAGAGAAGAAGCATAAGAATGCAGGTTTTTACAAAGAATTGGACAAGGACCGTCGGGAGAAAAACTGTGAGTATGCCGTTTTGGTGACCATGTTAGAAGCAGATAACGACTACTTTAACACAGGGATTGTTGACGTCAGTCACGAGTATGAAAAGATGTATGTGGTCCGTCCTCAGTTCTTTATTCAGTTGATTGGTCTCCTGCGAAATGCGGCGCTTAATTCTCTTAAATACAAGCAAGAGCTAGCCTTGGTTCGGGAGCAGAATATTGATATTACCCATTTTGAAGAAGATTTGGATGCCTTCAAACTAGCTTTTGCAAAGAACTACAACTCAGCTTCGACCAATTTTGGTAAAGCCATTGATGAAATCGACAAGGCTATTAAGCGTATGGAAGAGGTCAAGAAGTTCCTGACCACATCAGAAAACCAACTTCGTCTTGCCAACAACAAATTGGAGGATGTCTCAGTCAAAAGATTGACCCGAAAAAATCCAACCATGAAAGCGAAATTTGAAGCACTGAAGGGAGAGTGAGATTACCTTAAAAACAGGAGTTTATATGAAAAAATCTTTGAAATTCTCAGATATTTATATTGCTTATTTACCATTAGTTGTATTTTTTCTTAATCTCCTATATGGTCTTTTAAATATTGAAGGCGTAGGCGATACAGACTCAAACTATAGTTTATTATTTGGTATTTTTGGACTTATTCCAACTATATTCGGTTATGGAATTAGCTTTTTAGCCAATCTCATCGTAGGTATATCTTATGCGCGAAAAGCACATAAAAAATCAAAACGTATTGTTGCTTTTCTATTGATCGGGAATGTTTTTTTAGCAATTTTTCTGATGTTTTTGCTAAGATTTAAGATGATCGTTTCCTTTGACTTTATAAAGGATCTTGACCTTTGGAGTTTCATTTTTTCATTATTTTTATTTCCGTATTTAGATTGGATTTATCAAAAGGAAGACTACAATCCAAAAATAAGTCGTATGTTACTTATTATATTTTTGATTGGTATTTTTTCTCCATTTGTAGGAAGTAGAATTCAGGTCCACTATAGAAATAATGCTAAAGTTAAACAATTAAAAGAGTTTTATTCTTCTAGGGGAATGAATTATGATGTCGCTCTTAAAAGCGTAGAAATAGATAGTAACGTTTCAGATATTAGTATTTTTGATGTATCGGATAACGGAATAACCATTCAAGTAGGTGCTAAGTATATTCGTCAAAAATTAACAGAGGTCAGTTTCATTAATGAGAATTATGGTTTTAAAGAATTCTTGAGGCTTTCTGTATCGAGCCAAGAAGCTCAGACGGTTCTGAATGATTTTAAATCAGCTGTAGAAAGTGCAATACAAAAGAAAGGCTATGATTTAGTCGTTATTGATGATAAAGAACAGCCATTAGCTAACCCTGGTTTTAAAATATCAAGTTCATATAGAATAACTCCATTAATAAAAGAAAAAGCTCTTCAAAATCATAATTCATTCAGTAAAGAAAAACAAGCTTTTAGAGGATATGCGACTCTTTCTGTTAAAGACTTTATGAAGGAGGGAGCTCTTTCGTTGCATTTAACACTTAGCAAAAGCAACCTATTGGAACTAGGTGATATTGATTTTTCAAGCCTTCCAGATGGATATTACAACATAAACTCTGACTACTTTTCGGTTGTTAATGGAAAATATAAACGGCTTGAAAAGGATGATAATTTTGAATATATTTTACCAATTGAGTCGGGAAAACCATTTTACTCTGAGGATTTATATGATATTAAAAAAATTGATTTAAACAATGGGGAATATAAGTGAAAGGGAAATTAGAAAGCAACACATGAACGGTATTATCAACTTAAAAAAAGAAGCGGGAATGACCTCGCATGATGCGGTTTTTAAACTGCGTAAGATTTTGGGAACTAAAAAGATTGGTCATGGTGGGACCTTGGATCCGGATGTGGTGGGTGTTTTACCCATTGCAGTTGGCAAGGCGACACGCATGGTCGAGTTTATGCAGGACGAGGGCAAGATCTATGAGGGGGAAATCACTCTCGGTTATTCAACGACGACCGAGGATGCTAGTGGGGAAGTGGTCTCAGAGACTCCTGTTTTGTCGCCCTTGGATGAAAAGCTTGTCGATGAAGCGATTGCGAGTCTGACTGGGCCTATTACTCAGATTCCACCTATGTATTCGGCTGTTAAGGTTAATGGTCGCAAGCTCTATGAATATGCGCGTGCAGGTCAGGAAGTGGAGCGTCCAGAACGCCAGGTGACTATTTATCAATTTGAACGGACAAGTCCGATTTCTTATGAGGGCGAACTTGCACGTTTTACCTTTCGTGTGAAATGTAGTAAGGGGGCTTATATCCGTACCTTGTCTGTTGACTTGGGAGAGAAGCTGGGCTATGCTGCTCATATGTCTCATTTAATACGAACTAGTGCTGCAGGTATGAATCTGGCCGACGCCTTAAGCTTGGATCAAATAGCAGAGCGAGTAGCAGAGGAAGATTATTCTTTTCTCCAGCCACTAGAACTGGGTATCGGGGATTTACTGAAAGTCGAGCTATCAGACGAGCAGGTTGAAGATGTGAGAAATGGTCGTTTTATCAGCTTGGTGTCAGATGAAGCTGAGCTAGCTGGTTTTTATGGAGAAAAGCTGGTAGCTATTTTAGAAAAAAGAAAGGACCAGTTCAAGCCTCGCAAGGTCTTTCTCTGATAATTTATGATAGAATATAAGAATGAAAACAATCCATATTTCAAATGACAAAGATATCCAACAAACTCAGGACACTGTCTTAGTTTTAGGTTATTTTGATGGTTTACACAGGGGGCACCAAGCCCTTTTTGCCGAGGCACGTCAGATTGCAGCAGAAAAAAAACTGAAGATCGCTGTGCTTACTTTTCCAGAATCTCCCAAGCTAGCTTTTGTGCGTTACCAGCCTGATTTATTACTTCATCTCAACAGTCCTGAAGAAAGAGAGCAACTGCTTGAAGCACAAGGAGTTGACTACCTTTATCTGATTGACTTTACCAGCTGTTTTGCAGGAAATAAAGCGAAAGATTTTTTTGAAAAGTACGTTAAGAAACTGAAAGCTAGAGCAGTTGTAGCTGGTTTTGACTATCATTTTGGATCAGACAAAAAAGAAGCTAAGGAGCTTAGTCAGTTTTTTGACGGGCAAATTGTTATTGTCTCATCAGTTAACCAAGATGAAAAGAAAATTTCCTCTACTCGGATACGTCAAGCCATTAAAGAAGGTCGTGTTGCTGAGGCTTCAAAATTACTAGGCTACCCATTGTCAACTAGAGGGATCGTCGTTCATGGAAATGCTCGTGGTCGAACCATTGGTTATCCAACAGCTAATTTAGCACCACTAGATCGTGTTTTTTTGCCGGGAGACGGTGTTTATGTCGTTGAAGTTGAACATAATGGTGAACGTTACAAAGGTATGGCTAGCGTTGGAAAGAATGTCACTTTTGAAGGCGATGAACTTCGTTTTGAAGCAAACATTTTTGATTTTTCAAAAGATATTTATGGTGATACGATTAAAATATACTGGCTTGATAAAATTCGGGATATGGTGAAGTTTGATGG
This sequence comes from Streptococcus sp. HMSC062B01, assembly GCF_001811085.1. Lineage (NCBI taxonomy): Bacteria > Bacillati > Bacillota > Bacilli > Lactobacillales > Streptococcaceae > Streptococcus > Streptococcus sp. HMSC062B01. The sequence continues at coordinate 171,544 of NZ_KZ672766.1, read as the reverse complement.
AATTGAAAGTTTACTCAATCAGTTAAAATCAGATGAAGTCATTGCACGTGCTTGGAAAGCATAAAAGAAGTATCTGGATATAAGTAAGTGGTAAGAGTTTTTAGAAAAGTATAAATTGAATATCTTGTATAGGAAGGAGAACGGAGAAATCTGTTCTCCTTTTTTGTTCGTTTTAAATTTAAAGAGAAAGGAGATCATCATGCGAGGATTGGAGATTGTCATGAATATTGACACATTGGAAGTTTATGAAGTGATTGATCACGATAAAGAAAATCAGTCAGAGAAATTACCGCTAGAAGATTCTGAAGTTTCTCCAGGTGCCTTTCAACTTGATTTATTTGAAAGCATGAGCTGTCAGAACACATCCTAGGGGAGATTGTAAAGAACTGTATCAGAGGAGACAAACGATGATGACAAACAGTTTAAATTTATATGAAAAGTTACTCAATAGTGAGCCGTTAGGATTTATTGATCCGCTGACAGATCTAGGAGAGTTTGACAAGGTTCAGATGAAATTCAGAAAACCTGTCCGCAGCTTAACGAACAAGTATTCAGGTCAGCCTTATAATCCTTACTGGCAAGAGAAAATTGAGGAAATGCGATTACTCTATATTCAATATCAGCTAAGCCTACGTGAAGAAGACAAGAAAGAGAATATCCAAACCAGGGTCAAGGTTCCAGAAACTCAAGAACATATTGAAGAAATCGTGACCACGTATTTGAAGCTAGGTTTTCGCTTTAGAGAAATTGAAAAAAGAGTATCACTGTCCTACAAAAAGCTACGGAGTGACTGGAGTCGGTGCGATTATGTAACGACCGCAGAGACTGAGTTTTACAGTAAAGAGGACTTAAAGGACGGCTACTTCTTTTCGGTTGCTGCTCCTCCTAAGAGTATGAAAGAGAACTAAGAGAGGTTGACATGAGTTCAAAAGAACAGGGAAAATGTTGTATCTGTGGCTGCACTTGGAACAATGCTTGCTACACTCCAGACAAGGGGGCTTGTTGGTGGATAGATGAAGAAGAAACAATTTGCAGCCATTGCTATTATGGATTAGGAATAGCTCAGGAGGTCCCAAATGAACGATAAGATTATTTTAAAAGTTCAAAACTTACTTGAATTAGCCTATGACGCTCCAAATGATGAAGAAGGGCAGTCAGCGCTTCTCATGGCCCAGAAGTTGATGGTAAAACACAATTTAGCCATGAGTGATATACAAAAGATCCACAAGAATAATATTGGAGAGACTGTTGCAGCCTCAGAATATAGAATGGTTTGGTGGAAAGAGAAATTGGCTGGTATTCTTGGTGCAAACTTCAGGTGTAAAGTCATTAGACAAAGGAAAGTTGATGAAGGAATTACGAAAATGATTTTCTTTGGCTATGATAGTGATGCTGAATTTTGCACCAAAGTTTATGAAGGTGCTGTTTTATATCTGGAATATCGATTAAAACGTCTCTTCCCTACAATTACAAAAGCTCGCTGGAAAGACTACAAGAAGTCTTACTTGTTTGGATTTCTTACAGGGTTGAATGAGCGTTTTGAGAAACAAACTCAATCATCAGAAAAATTTGCTTTGATGGTTCAGGTTCCTGCTGAAGTATTGGAAGAACAGTATAAACGAATGGGAAAACTCAATGAGAGATCTGCCAAAATTCCAATTCAAAAAGTAGACCTGGAAGCTTATTCTGTAGGACTTGAACATGCAAAAGAAACAAAGCTAATGACTGATGAATTGTTAAACAGCTAGCTCAGTGATGAAAAAAATTAGGAATATTTCAATATGAATTTGAATACAATCTATCCTTTAATTCTCAAAGATGGATTAAGGAATTATAAATTTAGAAACAGTCATTTGAAACCTGTTTCTTCAGTTGAGGAAGGTAAGCGAGGAGCTATATTCACTTACCGTTCCAAAGCTCACATGATCAAGGCCCGTGGACTTGTTCTAACCTCAATGGAAGCTATTAAAGAAAATCAAGATGGCTTCACTCACTGGACGCCGAACGTTTATCGCTTCGGATCATACAGTGACAGCCGACGACAAATTACACGTGGCCATGCTGAAGAGAACTTGCGTCAGATCAATACCTTTGTGATTGATTTTGACCTGTCCTCAGACGATGTAATGACATCAGGAGACATCCTGACGGCTGCTCTTGATTTAGGCTTCATGCCAACGTTAATTCTAAAGTCAGATAAAGGATACCAGGCTTACTTTGTTCTGTCTGAGCCAGCCTATGTGACCGCCCATTCACAGTTCAAGGTGGTAAAGGTGGCCAAGGCGATCTCTCAAAACTTGAGAAGTTACTTTGGTCAGACTTTACCTGTTGATATGACCTGTAATCACTTTGGTATTTGCAGAATACCCCGTACAGATAATATCGAATTCTTTGACGAAGAGTACACCTATTCTTTCCAGGAGTGGCTGAATTGGTCGATGAAACAATCAGACTTGCCTTTCCCAAGTAAGAAACCGAACCTAACGGTTATTTCAGGAACAGAAGGGGCAAAACAGACCGATGAGCCCTGGTATAAGATGTTGATGAATGAGTCAAACATCAAAGGTACTAAGGACTTAATGGGTCGAAATTCTGTATTGTTCACTTTAGCCTTGGCTAATTTCTCCAGCGGTGTCTCACAAGGCGATTGTGAGGTCGTGTTAAACGAATTTAGCCTACGACTGGACGAACCAGTCACTACAAGCGAACTCTTAAAGATTATTGCCAGTGCTTATTCAGGCAAATATGAGGCAGCCAGCAGAGATTATATCATGCTGCTGTGTCGGGCCTGGGTCAATAAGGATTTGAAGGCTGCGGATCTCTTTACCAAGCAGCGGTGGTACAAATTCAAGAAGAAGCGGGCTGATCGCAAGAACAGTCATCTGTATGAATGGAAAGCCGATGTGATGGCCTATTTAGAGGACTTTTACCAGTCAGAAGATCCATTTATTCAGACAACGAAAAAGGCGCTGAGAGAAGCTCTCAGTATCCCTGAACGCTCTTTAGACAGAGTACTGAAAGCACTAAAGGCAGATCAGAAGATCTTCTTCACGATTAAATCTGGCCGTGGCGGCGGGATCCGTATTGCTTCCGTCAAGGCTATCTTCCTGTCCCTTCTCCAGGTGAAAAAGGAACGCCAGGAAGCGTATGTTGGTTATATTGCTGCTTTCTTTGAAGAAAGCTTGAGTCTCACTCGGCGAGTGATAGAAGGAGTTAAAAATGACCTTAAACAAGTATCACAACTCTCTTTATTTGAGCTCGACATTGGATAAAAAATAAAACCCGTCAAGTGCCTTTACATTATATCTAGGATAATGTGAGGCAATTCGGAGGCGGGGAAAAACTAGCTAGTAACTATTCATTAGGTAGGAGAACAAATAACACGTAAAAAAGTATAAGAGTTGGGTGTACTCAATGTTCTGGAGCTAGTCAAGAACTTGGAAGATCAAGAAAGTGAGGAAGTCAAATGATTGCTATTTTTAGTTTTGAGATTGGAGATTATCTGCGTGATGAGAAGAAGAACCTTCTAGTTTTTGAGACTCAGGGGATGGCTTCTCAATATCTTCAAAAATGGTATCACAAACCCGTACCAGTAACGAGGACAAAGAGAATTATTCAGTATCCGAATTACTATCAGGCTCCATTTAGATTTCATAAGGTTTGTTAGAAGGGAGGTTTTAATGGTGAAAAATGAAGATGATGTTCTTTATACTGGAAGACTTTATCTGTTTGATATTATTCCATTATGGAAAACGACAAAGACCAAGCAAGAATGGAAACAAATTGAAATGGAGATGTCATCAAGAAATAAAATGGTGATGTTTAAGTTTGATGACGAGGAGGAGAGGGAAGATGACAAAAACGTTTAAGATTGTACGAGGGACTTATCTGACAGGACTAGGACAAGAGCCCTCAGCTTATTACTTCAAAGTGTCTGAAAGCGATGCAGACTTTGAAACGATTGCTCCTGGAGATGTAGCCCTGACCTTTTATCAAAATGGAGAAACTATCACAAGTTTACCAGCTTTGGTACGAGTTGATGGGGTCATTGTAGCTGAAAGACAGGTCAATGAATTTCTCCATAGTGAGAAGAAAGATCATCTGCCTATGTTGCCGATTGTGGCGATTTATGATGATTTTGATCCGCTTGTTTTTAATAAGATTATGACCAGCTTTCAGGAGCTAAAGCAAGACATGAAACGGCTGGCTAAACTCCAAGTGATCCAGGGCAATCTCTTTGATTTTCTGGACAAGGAGGACTCTCTATGAAAGATTTGAAAGCAATCAAATTGGGTTTTGGCATTGTTCTTTTTATCATGCTTTTGAGTTTTGCTGCTATTGGAGTAAAGACAGTTTGGCAAGAGGTTGTTTTCAAAGATTATGACAGCCATCTGACCCAAAACGAATATACGGCTGCGGTAGTTGATCAGAATGCAAACCTGGTCTTTTACAAGTCAGGCTGTCCCTATTGCCAGGCAGGAAAACAAGCAGTTATTTCTGCTGCTGAAAAGAGTGCTTATCCGACTTTTTATATCAATGTTGAGTCGGAAAAAGGCCAGGTCTTGGTAAAGAAATACCAGGTAAAAAAAGCGGCGACGATTGTTACACTGAGAGATGGAAAACAACAGCTTTCTCTCTATGCGACTAAGGACAGTAAAGGCAAAATCAAGGCTGATGAGTCCGCTATTAAGGAGGCAATGAAATGACTAAAAAGGTAAGCAAAAAGACGGAAGCTTTGTTTCGTTTTGATAATGAATTGTGGCGTGCTAAGACGCCTGAAGGTGTGGTTGCTTTAGGCAGACATGTTGGAGAAGATCCTTACTATCTTCTCCAGTTCCATGACGAGGGCGGCAGCCTTACCTATATCTCAGAGAGTGAGGCTTTGTGGCTAACTCTCGAACTTGCACCAGAAAAAATGTCTTGTATCTAGGAGGTTTCCCATGAATAACTTATCGAATTTTATTAGTCATTTTGTCATCTTGGCTAGCTTGCTATGCGCTTGGTTTCTTCCTATTTGTTCTGTGACAATCAGAGATAAATATGAGAATGAGAAAAAGCAAATGAGAGCGTCTGTCGTCTTGATGATGTTGTTGAAAATGTTCTGGCCTAATAGTCAGGTGAAGTGGGGAAAAGAAAATTAGAAAGGATTTGTTAGACATGATAGAAACATTAAAACGCTGGATGGGAAATGCAAAATCCAGCACCGTTGTAAAACCATTTCTGGCCGTTAAAAACTGGTTTCAGGAGAATGTGATCAAACGAAAATTAGTCATTTTTTCCGTTTTATTTGCGGCCTGGATCAGTCTTTTGGCTGGAGCACTCTATTCTCCAGAACGCCAAACCTACACAGATGATCAGCTTAAAACCAAGCAAACATTTGTCAATGGAACTGGAGAAATTAAGCTGACCAGTCAGACCTATTCTCCCAAAACAGGTATCATTGTTCTTCAGTTTGAGACTAGGGATGCGACTTCATCTGTTGAGCGTGGAATTGATGCCAAGCGCTTAAAATGGAAGCTTTACTCACAAAATAAATCAGCTAAAACGAGCATGGAAGTTGTCCCAATCGTGGATAATAAAATCTCAGTGATTATCCGTGGAGTACCTGAAGATTTTGGCGCTTTTGCGATTGATGTCATCAATACAACTGTCTCAACTAGTTCAGTTGATATTGACATTACATCGCCATCAAGTGACGATAGTTCCACTTCAAAATCCTTGTCCCCGAAAGAGGAGGAAGCAGAAAGAACCGTCCAATTTTTTGTCACAACTCAAAATAAAAATCTCAAACAAAAGACAATCGATGCGGTGTCTCGTGAAGAGTTTACACTGACTGAAATCGAGGCTGAAATCAGCTATCAGGAAGGACAAATCAAAAAATTGAATGAGTCTATTTCTAAGCTGAAAACCTCTATTGAAGATGATGAGTCTCGCAAAGACGGATTGAATACTGAAGCAAAATATCTTACAGGTGATGACCTGGAAGCCAACCAAAAAGATATTTCTGTCATTGATAGTAACATCGAAACAAAGAACCGTTCGATTGAAACAGCTACAGAGAATATCGAAAAACTAAAAGGTAAGATTGAGACCTTGAACAAGAAAAAAGCAGCCGTGAAAGATGGGACATTTGAATTTTCTAATCCGATTGAAACCATCGAAATGAACTAATCCTTCATGAACTTTTTCTCCCTAATCATAGATTGGGGAGTTTTCTTTTTGCGGTGACTTGTCCCTTTACAGCACAAAAATCTTTTATCCCTTATACTGATTTTAATTTTAAAAAGGAGGCTATAAGATGGCAAAAAAAGATCTTAAAAAAATTGATTTAGAATTGGAAGAAGCAAAGAAAAAAGTTGCTGCTTTAGAGTCAGTTCGTAAAGAAGCAGAAGAAAAGCTTCAAAAAAATATTGGTAAATTGTACGTCCAGGTGCAGCTCAAAAAAGATAAAAATTTGTCGTATGAACAAATTCATGCTGACCTAAAAACAGAACTCGCTCTTCTCAAAGAAGAAGAAAAAGAACGTCGTCAGGCTGCTCAAAAAGCTACTGAAGAAAGTGAACAGGTTTCTTAAAAAAACAGACTGATTTTCTCCAGCTGAATGAGCACTAAATAACCTGATTTTGCTCTTAAAAGTTCAGTGGCTGAAAGTGTGCTGATTAGAAATAAGAGTAAGTATAGGTGTGTTAGAGCAGTGTGCTTAGGTAGGCGTAGCCGAGAAAATTGGGGACAAAGGAAACGTTGATACTATCAACTCCACACGGGACGTGGGGACAGTTTCCCTTATGCTCTTTTCAAGCACTAAGACCCTAAAAGGCCTTAAGCCTTGCAGGTGGGCGCTGGTGTGCTGAAAAACCGCAAAAGTAGAACCGTTTCGGTTCGTGACGTTGCGAGGTTCAGGTTTTCTTTTTTGCTTCTTTTTGCTTTTTCCTCGTAAAAAGAAAAAAGAAGGGCGCTCATTTTTTGAAGAAAGGAGAGATGAAATGCCGACCAAAAATCAAACTGTTGAAATCAAAATCCGAGGACTTTCACACCAAGAGGTGAATTATCTAAAAGCTCTTGCGAAAGATACCAAGGCAAAATCATTTAATGAATTTTTGCTGGGAATGTGCCGTGAAAAAATTGAAAAAGGAAAATTCAATCGGGCAGAAGATTTGTACGTCTCCCATCTTGAAAATATCAAACTGACATCTGACCACGTTTTGTTTTTGACAGAAAAACAGTCCGACATTTTACAAGATTTTGAAACGAAAATGGCCCGATACGCTAATCACATTTCCCGCTGGTTGGAATACGAGGGAGAGGTGGAAAGAGATGACTAAGGAGATCAAAATCAGAAATATTCCAGATCATACGTTTGAGCAGCTGCACACCATAGCGAACAAATATCAGTATTCATCATTCAATGAATTTATGCTCTCACAATGTGAGTCTGTCGTGATGAACGATGGACTAGATTTATATGAAAATCGTTTTGCGGAGACTTTGGCTGAAATTAAAAAGCAACAGAGCCAGATTTTAGAGTTGCTGTTGAAGAATGAAATCAAATTATCAGGATATGGTGCAAAACAAGAACTGGTAGAACAGCTGACGATTGATTGGCTTGGATTTATGAATGACGAAAAAGCAGTGACTTCTGAACGACAGGCAGGTGATTACTGATGAAGAAAAATAAATTTGTTTTTGTCGCTATAATCTTTTTAGCCATCCTTCTGGTACAGCCTCAAAATTTTCAAGCGGTCGTCTCATTTTTTACACAAAATGATTTGAAAAGTCAGCTCAATATTACTGGTTCACCTGGAGAAAAAAATTCTGATATTTCATCCACCTATCATTCTAAAAATAGTGAACTGAAATCACAAATCTATGATGGAAAAAATCAAGTCATTGAAGTTCATTCTAAAGCTCAATTTACGAGTGAAGAATTGAATTTGGAAAAAGGCACCTGGAAAAAATTTTCCAGTCTTGATCTGCTCAATCGTGTAGGAGTGGCTGAAGCCATGTTAGGTCAAGACCTACTGCCTAAAAAAGAGCGAGAAGATATTTCAACCGTCACACCGACTGGTTGGAAAAACAAGAAGATTGATTTTAACGGTCAGTCGGATTACCTCTACAATCGTTCCCACTTAATTGCTTTTCAGTTGAGTGGTGAAAATGATAATCCGCAAAATCTATTCACAGGGACACGGGCCCTGAATGCAAATTTTGAAGATGAAAAATCTTCTATGCTTTACTATGAAAATTTTATCTCAAACTATATCAAAGAAACAAATCATCATGTCCGCTACAGGGTCACACCAATTTTCAAAAATGTGGAATTGGTGTGTCGGGGCATCCGTCTGGAGGCCCAAAGTGTAGAAGATGATACCATCTCTTTTGACGTGTATATTTTCAATATCCAGCCAGGATATGAACTCAATTATTTAACCGGGGACTCTCAAAAAGTTGCCCCTTGATGAACCAAAAAAGGAGAACTCATGCCAAGAAAAAAATCAAATATCCGTCGGTTTAGCCTATACCTAGGAGATGAAGGTGCTGAAAAATTTACAGCGATTATTGATTATTTACAAGATCAGGGATCCCCACACGGGCCAGAATTGAATAAGTCAGAAACAATTCAATTAGCCCTGGATGCTTTCTATAAATTGTTCCTTGATATTGATCGCCCTCGGCCTTATATCCAACGTTTAGCTGAGCTTCAAGGGGCCAAAAATAACCAGCTGGAAAATATAGAGCAGGATCTGAAAGTAATGAAAAATCAGCTCAATAGATTGCAGTATTTGGAGCTGACTAATTTCCATGCTATTACCAAAGGGCAAGAATTTGATGTGCAGGATTTAGAGTCTATTCACTCACGGATGGATCCTAACCAGCACAAACTAATGGCCAGAATTGATGATGTCATTCAAGAAGATGTGGCCAGGGGTCAAACCATCAAACATTCTCATTAAGGAGCTGTAAATGCCTATGGAAATGAACAGTCCAGCCGTGACATTTATGTTGCAGTACACGGAGGCAAATAGTGGATTTGTAGATTACACAAACCGTTCTGAAGCAGTCAAACAGGATCAAGAATTAGCTCTTGAAACTCATCGTCAAGAAATCGAAGGATTGACTGAAGAACAAGTTTTGGCCATGCAGGCAGCGGTTCCTGAACTCAATCTCAATTTTAGAGACTACCTGAGTTATATGAACCGTTCTTATGCGACAGAAAATCAATCAGAGGAGCTAACGGCTATCTTTACAGCAGATGCGAATTATCTTCAAAGAAGCAAGGTCAATGAGCTAAAGGAAAATCTTGAAACAGCTTGTCAAAACGGCTCCCTTCTTTGGCAGGGAGTAATCTCTTTTGATAATGCCTTTTTGGCCCAACAGGGGCTATATGATATTGCGACGGGTCAGGTTGACCAGCAGGCTATCAAATCGGTGATAAGAGACGCCTTGCCGAAAGTGATTGCTAAAGAAGGACTGTCAGACTCTTCTTTTTGGTGGGCCAACATTCACTTGAATACGGAGAATATTCACGTCCATTTTGGGCTGTCTGAGCTTCAAAGTGCCCGTGAAAAAATCTTTTATCAACCGAGAGGGCGGATGGAGTATAAAGGCAACTTTTCGCAGAAGACCATTTCAAAACTGAAAAGTGATGTGTTTCACGGGTTGCTTAATGATCAGACTCGCAAGCGCCTCATCAGAAAAGAGCAGATTTTGGCGAACCTAAAATCCAATCTTGTTGATCAAGTTTTTCATAATCAACAGGTGACTTCTTCAGCTGAGAAAAATTTTCTGGAGCAGGCATATAATCATTTGCCGCTCCAAAAAAATTGGCGCTATGGCTCGAATGCCAAAGACTTTGCGGTTAGTAAATTTTTCCTGGATAAATATATTGACTCTTACTTACAGAATGAAGGGAAAGAACTTTATCAGGAGTTTATGGAGGAGACCAGAAACTTCTTGGGACTTTATGATAGGGCTTATTTAGCTGGAAAAAATCAAACGTATGAACGTGTCCGAAAGGTGAATGGCCAAACGGTACGATCAGAAAAACAGGCCAAAGGCTATGACTTAGAAGGTGTGATCCATCGGCGGGAACTGGAATTGAGAGAACGGCTAGGAAATCGTATTCTACGCTCTTTTAAAGAAGCGGCCCCGCAGATTGAAGACGTTCAGCTGGAAAAAAATTTGCCAGATTTTTCTAAAGGCAATCAAAAGCGTATTCTCCAGCAGTTTCCAGAAGCCAGCTACTTAAAGTCCTTAGCTGCCTGGGAGAAAAAAGGCTACAGTCCCAAGGAAGGGATGCAGCCGATTGAAATTATAAAGCCAGTCTATAAAGAGTATGATAAACATGGAAATGGGATTGGAGAAATGAGCTTTGAGACCAGCTATGTTTACGACATCAAACAGATGGAAGAAAATATCCTGACTAAAAGGCTGTCTTTGAAAGAATTGTCTCTCTTTTCTTCAGCTGAACTACAGGAGCTTGTTGATGCGGCCAAAAAGAAAGAAAATCAGACGGAGAAAGAAAGGCAGGAGCTGGGGACCTTTCGCTATGCTCTAAAGTTAAGTAAGCTAGAAGAGCGTCAAAAGGCTTTACTAGTCAGTCAAAAGCTTCTTCACCAGGTGCAGCCTTTACGGTCTGATCAGCCTTTTCTCCAGTTAAAACAAGAAAGACTGGCCACAGAACTAAAACTAGTTGAACTACAGCTGACACCAAACTATCGCTTGTCTAAGTCTGAATTGGAACTAAAACAATCACTGAGCCGTCAGTTTGTAGAGAGCGTCAATCTCCCTATTTCTAAAGCAGATAGGGGCACTATCCAACTTCCTATCCGACACCTACAATCAGAGCTGGAAGCGTTGAAACCACTCCAGGATGAGGGGATCCTAATGTTGCTGAAAGGTTATCCTATTTCCAAGCAGGATTACAAGGAAGAGTTGGAGACACAAATCTCCATTTTCCAGGTGAAACATGGGATTTATAAAACCAATCAGAAGATAGCCCAAACCACGGATGAAGCTCAAATCAAAGTCTATAAACAATTCAATGCAAAGGAGTTTTCCAAACTGAAAGAATTGTATGGTAAATTACGACCTGAAGAAGAGGGACAAAAAGAAGCTCTTCTTCAGACGGTACAAAAACAGATCCAGTCTCAAAAACAAAACAGACGTAGCACCATCCAACAAACACAGGGCAGCCTGAAGGTTGATACTAGCTTTATGAGAAATCTGACAGCTTCTCTCAATCAAGCTCAAAGGAGCAGTCAAAAAGCCCTTATGGAAAGAGCTAGGAGTGATGAGCGAGAAGAACAGGAAGAACGCCGTGAAAATCGTCGTTAAAAGCCATTGGCAACCAATGGCTTTTTTTATGTTGACTTGTCCTGTTAGAGCAAGTTTTTTCATTATCCCTTAGACTAGAAGAATAAAACAAAAGAAAGGAGAAAACATCATGAAGCTATGTTTTCCAAGTGTGACAATAGAAGACTTTGACTTTGAAGCTGATTGGCTTGTCAAAGCGCTGGATAGTGAGACTCACCGAGTCCTTTTTGAGGGTCAAGGCAAAAATGCCGATCTTGAAATGACGATTGATTACCAGGCCAATCCCAAGGATTTTGAAGAACTTGCAGTAGGGGAGCTGGTTCAGCTGCCAAAAGAACTGTTTTTAGAGGCCGAAGAAGAACCTTTCCAGCCGATCTGTGAACCTTTTTAATACAAGAAAGGAGCTATTATGCCAGAAGAAACAAATCAACCTCAAGGAAACCGTGGCCGCAGCCGTCGAGAAAGAGTAGAAATTGCCCGTTCCAGAGATATTCTGGATGTCGCCAATGAATTGAATATGGAATTGGTACGAGATGGGAAAGACTATCGCTGGAAAGAACACGACTCTCTGGTAATTTCACCTGATAAGAACAAGTGGAATTGGTTTTCCCGCCATCAAGGCGGGGATGTGATTGCTCTTGTAGAAACTATTAGAGAGATCAATTTCAATCAAGCAATTGACTATCTCAATGATGGTACCTTCAAAGAGTTTACTGCTGTCGAGAGGGAAAAAGAGCCATTTCGTTATCATCTTCAACCGTATGAGCAGGACTTTGTAGAAGCCAGAAATTATTTAAAAGTAAATCGTGGTCTCTCTGATGAAACGATTGACTTCTTTTTAGAAAAAGGTGTTCTAGCCCAGGCTAATGCGATGCTGAATAACAGCGTGGAGCCTGTGGTTGTTTTTAAAACCTTGACTTCTTCAGGTGAAATTACAGGAGCTACCCTACAAGGCATTGAAGAAAATCGGGATAAATGGCCGGGTCGTGGCTTTGCCAAAAATATTATCAGAAATTCTGATGGAATGGATGGCTTGCATGTGGATATTGGAAAGCCTAATCGGCTCATCTTCACTGAAAGCCCAATTGATCTAATGTCCTATTATGAGATCAATAAGGATACTTTACAAGACGTTCGGCTTGTATCTATGGATGGTCTTAAAGAAGCTACGATTGGTCGTCATCTGGCCCAGCTTCAATCAGAATTATCAGGCCGTCCGCTAAATTGGACGCCTGAACAACTAGCTAAGGGTCTCCAAACAGCGATTGACAGTCAGTATTTTGCGGATGGGAAACATACTGATATGATTACTCTTGCGGTGGATAATGATACCGCAGGAAGAACATTCGTTGAGGAACTGAAAGCCAAAGGAGCAGCTGTTACTGTAGATTTGCCTGAACTAAAGCAAGGACAAGATAAAACAGACTGGAATGACGTCTTGAAAACTCAGAATGAACAACCGTTAGTTGATTTATCAGCTCTATCAGTAGAAACAGTAGAAAATGAAAATTTTTCTAATAATCCATTAGAGCCAGTTTGGAAATTACATGGAAAATGGGAAGATGAATTAGCAGAAAAAATTCGGGAAGATTTAGGTATTAACCATGAACTACAGGCATGGCAATTTGAAAAAGAAATGTCACGATTTATAACGACTGATTTAGACAAGTTATTCGCAAAACGTACCATATTGGAAAGGGATGCTTATTTTGCGGATAGTTCAACGTCTATCCGAAAAGAGATTGATCGTTTAGATGCACAAATACTGGAGTACATAGAAAAAGCCCCTGAACAAAGTCAGGAGCGCTTGATTGATAGGACCAGTGGTGGCACGGGGTCTTTACAGCTAGAAGCTGAAGGCAGTCCCACACCTGTACTTGAAACAAGCACCTTTGAGCAAACTGTTACCAGTCACCCGACATCATCCTATCCTTACCTTCATTTTAGCACAAATTATGATAACGTGCAACGGCGGATAGGAAATTATCACCCAATTACACCTTCTGATTTGAGGCGCTTGAATCAATATGCGCCGTCAATTCAAAGCACGGCGTCTTGGTACTTAAGCGAACTGGCTGGAAGTAAAATCAGTTTTGTTTATGCGGATAATGGAGAGGAAAACGTTCTTCAAGTAACTTTCCTAAAAGAAAACTTTATCCATCTTTCAGGGATTAGACCTTTTGAAGAAGGAAAAGGAGCTGCTGACTTCTTAGAAGATTTTGCGACTGGTCAAGGTCATTATGACAGTATGCTAGTCAGTAATGCAATTAAGGATAAGTTGCAGGTTCTTCCAATGTTTCAGGACATTTTAGAGCCACAATCCTTTGTTCTGGATGATTTGAGCAGTGTTGAGAAATTACACAATCTCAATATGAGCGAAGCTATCAAGGCAAAAGATGAAGATTTCTTGTTGCTGTTTAAAGACGCTGAAGGTGAAAAAATCCCTGCCTCTCTCATGAAACTCAAGGGAGAGCTTGCAGCTAATGTAAAATCGCTAGATGAAAAGGTTATTCTTGGTGTTTATCGAGAACGGGATAATCAAATTGAACAGTTATCAATCAATGAAGAGTTCGTTACAGATGGTGGAGAAGAAATGTTAGATAATCTAAAAAATCAACTGTCCTCTTTAAATGAACCAAGTCAAGAACAAAAAACCACATTATCTCCAGTTGAAAAAAATATTGATGCAGCTATTTTTACACAAGTACTAGATGACGCACGTAATGTAGGCAACTTTGTAGAACTCGGTGTGACTATACCAGAAGAGGCTAAGGAAGCTTGGGCTAAGTATATAGAGTTATCAGATGTATCTTCAGGAGATTTTAATACAATTGTTCTCAAAGCAGAAGAATTAGGTTTACTTGACAAAAACTCTAGTTTTTATCAAGAATGGCGCCTAGAAGATATTTATAATAATAATTATCATGTACGTTTTCAGTGGTTAGAAGAACAGGAGAATAATCTTAAATTACAATTTGAAGAACATAGCCTAGTTTCTTATCAAGACTTTGCTAGAGAGCTATACAAGGCTAATCAAGAAACCAAAAACAATACTGAAGCTAATATTTCTAAAATCAAATTTGATATTTATGCTCCAGGGGGAGAGATGATTAAAGAGGGGGTTCGATTTAATATTGGTGATGAAACTAAGCCAATTTCACAAATGCTAGGATTGGGCTATCGTCGTCTAAAAGGTCAACCAATACTAGCTAACATTGATGAGAATGTCCTTTCTCAGCTGGAAAATCTGGCTCTTAATCAAGAAATTTCTCATGAGGCTAACAATCCTCAAAATTCACTTGCTACTCCAGAAACAGATCTGACAGCTTCCCCTGCTGAAGAAAAAGAATTTCGCTCTCCTAAGCAGGAAACAAAGGGCCAGCTGGAACAACGGGTGAATGAAATTGTAGCAGATAATCAGAAAGCTGCTGAAGAAGTGGCCCCGGCTAAAGAGTCTCCAGGAGAAATTGATTACAGCCTGGTCTCGCCTCATGAACTGAGTGAAATTGCCTTTCAAAAAATTAGGGAGTTTACCCGTTCTCCTGAAGCCTTAGCTGAGTATATGGATTTCATGAGTAAATTTCCACAGCTCTCCCCAAGAAACGTGGCGCTTATCCAGGATCAATGGCAAGGGGCCAATGCAGTGGCGACGTATAACCAGTGGCAGGCACTAGGGAAAACATTAGGGATTAAGCCTGAAGATGTCATTGAGACCAGGAACACCTACACCAATAAGCGGACAGGTGAGACGAAAGAAGTTATTCACCAGGGCTTGTCTGTGAAGTCAGGTGAGAAGGCACAGATTACTCTGTTCCGTCCTCTCATGGCTAAAATGATCCCCGTCTTGGATGATCAGGGAAACCAGGTTAAGAACAGTAAAGGCAATCCGAAGTTCAAGAAGATTTCAGAAGCGACCACTCAAGAGAAAGCTTTGCTGAAGGAAGGAAAGTTGAAGGTGGTTCAATTCCAGGAGAGAGACCAAGAGACAGGGCTGCCTAAGTTCACCACTTACAAGGTGTTTGAACTTTCTCAAACAACCTTGAAGCCAGAGAGTTATCCAAAGGCTATGCCAAACCGTCAATACCAGTTTGACACTGATCAAGTAAAAACGAAAGAGGTATTAGATGGTCTATGTGATTATGCAGGGACTTTAGGAGTTCGTCTGTTACGGGATGAGGTTCATGAGCTGGGAAATGCTAAAGGGGCCTTTTATCCAGGAGAACAAAAAATTCTCCTGAACCCTAATAATTTACCTGGAGAACAAATTGCGACAACTATTCATGAGTTGGCGCATGCCACTCTCCATAATCCCAAATTTACCGCTCATTACAAGGAAGATGTGTCAACTCCTCGTAAGGAACTAGAAGCTGAAATGACCAGTCACCTGGTGTCGAAGCATTTTGGCTTAGATACGAGTGAGGCTGCCATCGATTACATGGCTGGCTGGACTAAAAATCTAACACAGTTGGATGATAAGCAGCTGGCAGAGTCCATGAAACGGATCCATCAGACCGTCTCAAAAATGGTTAAGCATATTGAACACCACACAAAACCTTATGAACCTCCCAAAAATAGAGGGCAATCGCCAAATTTTCCCAAAAGCCCAACTAAAGGGCTGAAGCCTTAACAGTCAAGGTGCTTCCTATGCGGAGCGCCTTTTCTTGTTCAAGAAGATACACACTAAGTTATATAACTTAGTGAACAATAAAAAAGGCGCCTTTCTCAGCTGGAAAAGATTGAGTGCAGCGACTTGTCCTCTTAGAGCACGTTTTTCCATTATCCCTTACATTAAAGAAGTAAAACAAATGGAAGGAGAAAAAGATGCTAACAGTTATTCTGGCTGAGAAAGAAAGTCAAGCCTTAGATTATGCAGAGGCACTAGGAACCTTCACGACAAGAAAGAAAGTTCATATTATCAAACAGACACCCTTTCTTTCAGGTGAAGTGCATATAGTGTCCGCTGAAGGTCATTTATTTGAATATGGACTTCCAAAAAATAATTGGGATTTAACTAAACTCCCCTTGGTCGATGTCTCTTTTAAACAATTTCTCAAAAAAGACCGTACCTCAAAAGAAATGTTTAAACGAATTTATGAAGAGGTGACGGCTGCGGATGAAGTGATTATAGGGACGGACGCTGACCGTGAAGGGGAGAGAATAGCTTATTCCATTTTATCTCATATTCCTGAAGGTAAAGCGAAAATTAAAAAGCGTCTCTGGGTCAATTCCATGACAACAAGAGCTCTACAGCGAGCCTTTCAGAATATGAGGGATCCTCAAGAAACCTACAGCTTCTATTTAGAAGCTGAAGCTAGAGCACAAAGTGATTGGCTGGTAGGGATGAATTTATCTCCAATGGCCACGCTAAACCTTCAGAAACAGGGAATGCTCCCTAAAGCAAAGGGAAACAGTTTATCAGTTGGCCGTGTTCAAACCCCAGTCGTTCGTCTGATCTGCGAGAATGATCTGGCCATCCGAAACTTTGTCCAACAAACCTATTGGAAACTTCAGCTTGAAGATAAAGAAAATGAGGTAATCTTTACTAATAAGGATAAATTTACCGATAGCGACGAAGTTTTGGAGCTTTCCAGGAGCCTTGCTGATGTTGCTCTCGTTTCTTCAGTTGAAGCTGAAGAGAAGGCAAAGCCTGCTCCAGCACTCTTCAATCTTTCTGACCTACAAAGCTATGCGGCTAGACGTTGGAAGTTTGAAGCAACGAAAACAGAGAGGCTGGTTGAAGGGTTGTACTTGAAAAAATACTTGTCCTATCCTCGGTCAGATTGTCGTTTTATTACTGAAGATGAATTTAATTATTTGAGGCAGTACCTATCCAGCTATCAGGACACTATTCATTGCCATTTTAAGCCTTTTTTCTTAGAGCCTAGGGATTTTTATGTAGATCCTGCTAAAGTGGCTAAAAGCAGCCACTATGCCCTTATCCCAACGGAGAATATCCCTAATCTCCTAAGCCTTTCTCCAGATGAACGATTGATTTATGAGGCAGTCGTCAAACGATCTATTTTGATGTTTGCGGCTGACTGTCGGTATCAAACGACGACGGTTCAGCTGGAAAATAAGGGGCAAGTCTTTCAAACAAAAGGCAAACGAACCCTGGAACCAGGCTGGATAGAATGGAGTGATCTGCCTATCAAGAAAGATGTAGAGTTGCCAAACTATCGGTTGGATGATCCGGTAGCTTGTCAGATAACGATTGTAGACGGTATTACAAAGCCGCCTAAACGATTGACGGAAAGTCATCTGATTGGCCAAGTCTTTCCTAAATATGGTCTAGGAACACAGGCGACACGTGGAGCAGTTATTCAAACAATTCAATCCCGTGGTTACGTGAAAAAGGATAAGAAAACGGATCAGCTCTTTCCGACATATAAGGGGTACTTGCTGATTAACTATCTATGGGATAATGAATTTTCCAATCCTGAAACGACAGGAGGCTGGGAGCTTTTTCTCTCCCAGATTGGCGAGGGAGCGATCAATCCCCGTGATTTTGTAAATGCAATTAAAGATAAATTAACAATTCAAATTGAGCAGGCCAAAGAAGGGAGGGCTGATACATGGTGAAAACTCCATTTTTGGAAAAATACACGGATAACTTATCGGCTAAAATTGCTAAAAAAGAAGCAGATTATGAGGTTTATGGACGAGATGAGGAAATCCAGAACGTCATTACTTCTCTTCGCAGGCGCACTAAAAATAACCCAATTCTGGTTGGAGAAGCGGGCGTTGGGAAGACTGCTATTGTAGAAGGGCTTGCTTTAGCCATTTTAAGAGATCAGGTGCCAAATGATCTAAAAGGCTTAACTGTCCGCTCTTTGGAGCTCTCCAGTCTAATGAGTGGTGACGACGGTGGTTTTATTCCTAAATTTAAAAACATCATTCAAGAAATGATTGCTACCAAAGGCCAAAATATCCTTTTTGTCGATGAATTTCATACTATTGTTGGGGCGGGAAGCCAAAACGGGGAGTCTCTTGACGCTGGAAATATTATCAAGCCAGCCCTAGCACGTGGGGAGCTCCAGCTAATTGGGGCTACCACATTAGACGAATTTCACGACTACGTGGAAACAGACCGAGCCTTGGAACGGCGGGTTCAAAAAGTTATGGTTGAAGAACCGACAATTCCTGAAGCGATCACAATTATTGATCAAGCTAAGGTAATCTATGAAGACTTTCATCGCATCAAAATTAGTCGAGCTGCCGTAGAAACGGCAGTCAGGCTCTCAGTTCGTTATATTACAGACCGCTTCCTGCCTGACAAGGCCTTTGATCTGATTGACGAGGCTGCCACTATTTCCTCAGCCGAAAACAAAGAGCTGGTCACCGAAAAAGAAATTGCCCAAGTCTTGAAGAATAAGACGGGGATCCCGATTACCACCATTCTAAAAGGTGATAATGAACGCCTAGCTGGCTTTAAAGAAAAGCTATTGAAACGGGTCAAAGGCCAAGATGAAGCTATTGACGCTGTGGTAGATGCTGTTACGATTGCTCAAGCAGGGCTTCAGGATGAAAATAAACCAATTTCATCTTTCCTTTTTCTTGGCCCAACAGGAGTCGGAAAAACTGAATTATCAAAAGCAGTGGCGGAGGCACTTTTTGATGATGAAGATGCCATGCTGCGCTTTGATATGTCTGAATATAAACAGAAGGAAGACGTTGCCAAACTGATTGGTAATAGAGGAACCAGGACAAAGGGCCAGCTGACTGAAGGAGTCAAACAGAAACCTTACTGTGTGCTATTGCTGGATGAAATTGAAAAGGCGGATGGTGAGGTGCTTGATCTCTTCTTGCAGGTCTTAGATGATGGTCGTCTGACAGATGCCACAGGCCGCCTTGTGAGTTTTAAAAATACGATTGTGATTATGACGACAAACGTTGGAGCGAAGAAAATCATTGATAAGGCGGAGCTGAAAGGCAACTTTAAAAATCTGACAGATCGGGAACGCCAACAGTTTGAACGCAGTATGGAAAATGTACTCCAGAGAGAGTTCCGACCTGAATATCTAAATCGTATTGAAAATAAACTGATTTTCAATCTGCTGGAAAGTGATGTTATTGAAGAAATTGCGGAGAAAAATCTATCAGAGATTGCGTTGCGGATGAAACGCCAAAATCTCACTCTATCCTATGACTCTAGCTTGATTGCTTATTTATCCGACGTGGGAACAGATGTTAGAAATGGGGCCCGTCCACTGGAACGTTTGATTAAGCGGAAAGTCTTGGCTCCTATTTCTGCTAAAAGCCTAGACCTCAATAAAACGACTCAATCTTACAATATCCATGTTTGGGTAGAGGGCGAGGCTCCAGATGGCAGTCACCGTGTCGATCAGCGCCAACTTCATTTTGATGTGACAGAGCCCCTGGAAGTTCTCTTCAGTTGAAAAAAATACTTCTTTTACAGTGACTTGTCCCTTTACAGCGAAAACTTTCATTATCTCTTACACTAAAGATGTCAATAATTTTAAGGAGGATTTCACATGAAACAAAAATTGACAAACACTCTTCAAACCGTTAAGCAAAAAACAAAACCTTTTTTTCTGATCTTATCTCTCTTCTTGACTGGGCTGTTGGCTTCTCCTGTCTATGCAGATGATCCATTCGCAAAAACTCAAAATCTCGCTCAACAGGGAATTTCAAAGATCCAGGGAATTGGGATTATCACCTTTGGTCTGGCTATTGTAGCGACTGGGCTTGCCTATGGTCTGGGCGGTCGCGAAATGAAGGCTGCTATCAAAAAACATTGGGTGGCTATTGCCATTGGTATTATCGCAGTAGCTGCTGGCCCAAGTATCGTGGAGTGGGGCTTTAACTTTGTGAAAAACTAAGAAAGGAGTCAGAACCTATGGCATTTAGCCCGTTTCAAAAAAACAAAAAATGCTTGATGACGGATGACTTGTTTTTAGAGCTTACCTGGGAGGAAGGTAAATCTCCTGAGGATGACAACGAACTGCTTGGCATTATTGAAGGGTTAGATAATAGCTATCTGCCAGAAGGACAGATTTCGGTTGAAGACTCTCTTCCTTATGTGAGTTTTTTGACGGCAGAGCTACTCTTTCAGGAACTGAAAAAAGCCTATGGAGAATTTGCTTTTCAGAAGGTAGCCGTTTGTCACCTGGAAGGGAAAGAAGCTGTTTCCGAAGGAGAAGTATTTGCCAGTCCCTTTGTGATTGGCAAAACCTATCAAAATTTGCTTATCCCATTAATCCAGGCGATTATGACAGATGAAGCTTTTAGAAATTATACTCATTCAGATAAAAAGGAATACTTTGAAAATCAAGTGTACCCTATTTATAGGCAAAGCTTAGGTATTCCTGAGTCGGCCCTCCCTCTCTTTCCAGCTGAAGGTGAAGCGATGGAACCTGTAAAAAGTTCCTATTTTACAACTCCACGGGAGCCTCAAGCGATGGCTTCTTCAAAACAGGTGACACCTCAGCCTGTAAATCTGAAAAAAGTTTATCTCCTGCTGGGAGTGATAGGGGTGTTGACGGCAGGAGCTTTGAGCTTGTCAATGCTATCTATCAGCCGCCTAACCAAACAAAACGAGCAGCTTCAGTATCTTTACCAGGAGTTGAAGCAAGAACAACACTTAGTAGCTACTGAACACCAGGTAGATGTATTCAATCGCTATTTCCTGCCAAACTATTATTCAGGAAATAAGGAAGCTCTGGCCCCGTTCCTAGATGCTGGAGATGCTAAGTACACCACTCCTAAAGAGGGTACTTTGCAGTCTGTCATCTTAGAAAAAATCACGTATGATGCTGAAAAGAAAAGCTATCAAGCAACCTATGTTTTATCTGTTAAACAAGGTGAAGAAGCTTCAAATCACCGCTTGAGTTTTTCTGTCAAAGAAGATAAATCTAGTACTTACGGCTTTGTGGTCATAACAGAACCGAAAGAAACAGATTATCTCAAGCCCAAAAAATAAATGAAAGAGGAACATATCTTATGAAAAAGAAACAACTTTTAGCTAGTCTAGCCATCTCTACAATCATTTTGAGTCAGGCAGGTGCTGTATTTGCTGCTGAGAATGTCGCTCCAGTAGATAACACTTCCAGTCCTTCAGTAACAGTTCCAGCCCCTTCAGCTGAACCAGGTACGAGTGTGACGCAGCCAACAGAAACCCCATCTTCAACAGATCAAACGAATCCCGTCGATGGAACGACTACCCCAGGAGTTCAGCTACCATCTGAACCGTCACAGCCAAGTACCCCTCCAAGTACGGTAACACCAAGTGACTCGAATACCCCTCCAACATCAACGGAGGAACCAACTAAGCCAGGAGGCAACACAACATCTTCTTCAGAAACGCTTCCAGCTGATGGAAAAGGTCAGACTGCTGAAGATCCTAAATCAAAAGATCCTGTGACCCCTCCTAGTCAGGATGAGCCAACAACTGTTCCAACGATTAACGGCGGTACAGCTACGATTACACCAAATACCAATACCCCAACTAATGACCCTACTATTTCTGCTCAAACAGCTGCCAGCGTGGGAGCTAGTCAGGTAGGAACAACTTCCCAGGTGACTGGTCAAGTTGTTTCTAACGTATCTCCGACTGAACCAATTTTTACGAACACGGGCTATCAAATTGTCTCTACACAAAATAGCCAAGTCGTGATTGCGACTGCGGATGGTTCCACTCAAACGGTGGCTCCTGAAGTAGTTGGCGCTACAGTTAATTCAGATAAAACAATTTCAGTTACAGATCAAGTAGGAAAGATGACCACTCTTCCATCTACAGGAGATAAAGGAAGTCTATTGACTGTCCTTGGAAGCTTGTTGCTGGGTGTAGGTACTTTCTTCCTGAAGAAATGCCGTGAGGCTAAAGAAGTCTAGAAAGGACAATTGCTTATGCAAACATTTATAGCTGATGGCCGTGTCTCTGATATTCCTCAAGATGCAGTAGGTAAAACTTCTAATGGGAATGTCAGCTTCAAATTTGATTTTGTGTGTGACTCCAGTCTCCTGGATGAGAACCGCAAGCCGACGCCTAGCTTCTTCCACGTTCAAATGTACGGGAAACAAGCAGAAGTGATGGCAAAAAGCCTCTCTAAAGGGTCTCCTATTTTGCTGAAGGGAGAAATTATCCAGCGGAGCTATACCAGTAAAGGCGGTCAGCGCCGCTCTTATCAGTATATTGCTCCTGCACAGTTTGACGGGATCACCTTCTTAGAAAGTAAAGATGCAGCGGTCAAGCGTCGTCAAGCTCAAGTTCCAGGAACTAATATTTTCCAGTCTGAACCAGCTCCAACTCATCAAGAAGCTGAAGG
Source organism: Streptococcus sp. HMSC062B01 (assembly GCF_001811085.1). Taxonomy (NCBI): domain Bacteria; kingdom Bacillati; phylum Bacillota; class Bacilli; order Lactobacillales; family Streptococcaceae; genus Streptococcus; species Streptococcus sp. HMSC062B01. The sequence goes on along the minus strand of NZ_KZ672766.1, from coordinate 148,946 downwards.
AAGTTCAGCTTACCCTATCCCCATGGATGCTGATGAACCTTTCTAAAGTTCAGTGCAGCACTTGGCTTTAAAAGCCAGGTGCTATTTTTATTGAATGGAACAAAAAATTAAATAATAAGTTGCACAAAAAGTTATATAACAACTTATTTACTAATGGGCGTTCCTTTTTCGCCTGGAGAAGGGGCTTCCTCTGACTTGTCCCGTTAGAGCAGGCTTTTTCATTATCCCTTAAACTAAAGGAGTAAATCAAAAAGAAAGGAGTTTTGCCTATGGCAAAACAACAGACAGAACCAATAGCAGATGATTTGATGGCTGACTCTCTTCAGGCTGAAAATTATCTGAAGCAGGGGAGAACTTGCTCTCTGGCAACTATCCAGCTGGGATTGGAAGATTGGCTTCATCATTATTTGTATCGCTACCAAAAAGCCAGTCCAGATCTACGCTTCAAAATCTTTCTTTATTCCAGTTTCTATGACAGAAAGATTGTTCATGATATAGAAAGGGGTGAAGTGAATGAATAATAATTGGTTGGAGGTGATCTATTACACCATCATCCAGCTGGTCAAAGTCAATTATTTCAACTTGCTGATTATTGTAGCTTTCTTAGGCTATCTTCTTTTCCAGGTGTTTAAATGGCAGCGACCATCAATCAGGAGAGTTTTGAAGCAACTCACAAAAGCCTATCAGAATAGAGCAACTATCAAGATAAGAATTGTCCAAAAATGGAATAAGGTCAAAGCAATTGTTACAGGGAAAGAAAAAATTAACTGGAGAGGGTTCTTGAACAGTATCTTGACTTTTATCAAGCGATTGGTGGAGGTCATCCCAGCTTTTACTTTCTTATTCTTTGGAAATTTACTTTTTCGGATAGTCTATCTTTTGCCTTTTGTTAAACAAGAGCGAAAGCGATTTGATAAAGAGATGAAGCCAATCTTGTATTTCAATAGTTACCGTAGCTTAGTCCTCATGGGGCTGGGTTTCAGTCTGATTGCTTTTATGACTACTAATTATGGAGTGACGGTTTTGCGTGCTGCTATTCGCTATCTTTATTTTGCAGTGATGACCTTAAAAGACAATAGTCAAATGGCTGAATTTGATACGGACAGCCTCTTAATCCAAAATCTCCTGAACGTCCGAGTCTTTGTCCTAGCGCCTATTCTTACTTTTCCGCTTTTGATTGTTGGCTTGATTATTGCCTGGAAATCGGCTTGGGTTAATTTCGAGCAATATCGCAGTTACAATAACAACGAGGAAGGAGATGATCGTTTTGCGACGGTTAAGGAGGTCCACGGACAATATAAGAAAGTGCCGAACAAGACAGAAATCTTCCCAGGTGAAGGTGGTGCGCCGGTTCTTCATGAAACTAGAAAAAATTTATCAGGACTTACTCTAGGAGCCCAAATGCTTTGGCAAAATCGCAGATTTAGCCGTTATTTACTCAAATCTGAGCGAGTGTTAGGCATGCTTGCGACTCCTTCTGGGGACTACTACATCGAGGATAAGCCTATTAATTTATTGGGGATTGGGTCAACCCGTTCTGGAAAAGGAGAAAGTGCCATTACAACAACTACGGATATTAACAGCCGAGCAGCCATTCCACCCTCAATGATCCTTGGGGATCCAAAAGGAGAGCACTATCAGTCCTCGTATAAGACGATGCGCCGCCGTGGCTATGATGTCAATGTCTTGTCTTTTCAGAACATGGATTGGTCAATGTCCTATAATCCTTTGGCTTTAGCGGTTGCAGCCGCTAAAAAGGGCTACTATGAAAAAACTCAAACTCGTGTCAATGCAGTATCTGAAGCGATTTACCGTAAGACTAAGCCAGGTATGGGGAACGGAAATGCTAAATATTGGGAAGACACTTCTATCTCTCTTTTCAATGCGATTGCGATGGCTTTGATTGATCGAGCTAATGAGACTTTTAAAAATGGAGAGACTGATGCCTGGGATACTGTGACCGTTAGAAATATCGCCAAATTTTTGACGGACTTAGGATCTGAAGAAGTCTTGGTGGATGAAATGGGAGAAGTAGTTGAGAACCCGATGAAAGACCAACAGTTGACAAAAAAATCCAAAATTACGGTTTATTTCGATAATCTGAGAAGTATCAATCAACGTCAATTCTCGAAGTTTCGGGAAATGGCTGACCTCAACTTCAGGTCGTCCGATTTTGCGGCTGAAGAAACCAAGGGCAATGTTTACTCAAGCATGATGTCAGGGATTAACCTATTCTTGCAAGACAATATCGCCAAGCTCACCTCCAAAAACTCGATTGATTTGGAGTCTATCGGTTTCCCACGTCGCTTATCCGTAAAGTTTCGATCTAGTACAGCTAACGCCATCTCTAATCAATTTGCGCATCAAACGGCTAAGGTCTCCATCTCTTCAGCGGATGGTAAGGGCATCTACGTGAAGGAAGCGGCGGCTCTGGTCGATGGTGAAGGATATTTAACCTATGTTATTGAGCCTAAATTGCCAGATCAATTTCTCGTTACGATTGACTTCAACCATCCGAATAATGGCCTTGGTTTTGAAAAGGAGATTTATCGTTTCTCAGCTGAAAAGGTCCATCGCAACCAAAGCAATGTCATCTATTTGGATGAGTACACCAAGAAACCAGTTCTGGACTCTATCAAAGTAACAGTGCTTGATAAACAAGCAGGTCACTTGCTTCAGGAAGAAGATGTTGAGTTGATTTACTCTGATAATCCAACCATCATTTACCTGGTGACACCGCCTAATCGTACCGAGTACAACAGTATTGTGTCGCTCTTTCTTGACCAGCTCTTTAATGCTAATTATGAGCTGGCTTTGTCCGCTGGGAGAAAATGTGTGAACCGCATCCTTCACATTCTGGATGAGTTTACCAATATCCCTGCCATCCCTCACATGGATACAAAAATCTCCATCTGTTTGGGACAGAATATTTTATACTATTTGTGGATCCAAAACTTGGAACAGCTGACTGATAAATATGGTGAGAACACAGCTAAAACTATCAAGGATAACTGTTCGCTTCAGATTTATATCAAGTCTACGTCTGAAGATACGAACTCAACCTTTAGTAAAGCGCTTGGCTATCGCACAATTACCAAACGCCGCAGATCTAGCAATATTTTGGATGAAGCCAATCCAAATGTGGCGATTGAAAACCCACGTCAGGAATTGCTGACGCCAACTCAGCTAGCCAAGCTCCAAGAGGGAGAAGCGGTCATTCTGCGTGGAGTCAAAGGACGGGATAATGCAGGCCGTAAAGTGACAACAGATCCAATCTTCTTGCACGAAAAGACCAGTCTTCCGTATCGATACATGTTCCTTCAGGAAGAGTTTGACCAGTCTATGACTTTTGCGGATATTCCAGTGGAAAGTCCGCACCGCAATCTTGACCTACAAGAAATAGCTGTAGGAGCTCAGAGGAGCTTTGATAATATCATTGACTGGCGGAGAGCACTAAGCAATCGGATTGGCTCAAACAGCGGGGAAACAGCCAAATTAGCGACTCGCTATCAAAAAGGGAAGCCGTCTCCTAACCAGCAATTCTCCTCTCCAGCTGAAATGATTGCGGCTGCAGCTGAAGAAATTCTCTATGACGGCTATCAGTATGAGGATATGGATGAATATGAGGATCTGTTTGCAGATGATGTGATGTAAGATGAGGTACAAAGAATTGTATAATAAGTTATATACCTTTTGCATTAATAAGATATATCTGCTATAATAAACTCAATAAAAGATAGGAGAAGTACTCATGAAAATGAAAAAGATATTTGGTGTTATGTTGCTAGGTTTCATGGCTGTGCTCCTTGTGGCCTGCGGCCAAAAATCCGCTGAAGATATTATGAAAACAGAATTGAAGGATAGTTACACTGGATACTCAAAAGAAGCTGGTTATGAATATCCTTTCTCAGCTGGCGGAGATACGTTGAAATTTGATAAGAAAAATCATGTTATTACTAACGGAGCTAATAATGAGAATAAGTTTCAAGTTCTTTCGGAAAAACAAGTAAAAGAATTGCCTTCCTCGTTTAAAGGTGCTTTAGATGAATTGGAAAACGAGCTAAAAGGTACAGATAATTTCACGATTGCAGTTGGGGAATTTGATAAGTTTGAAGATAAAGCTTTTTATCAAATTGTTCTCACGGATAGTGGGAAAACAATTCGCATAATTGAATTACGTCGAGGATATAAAGACGGAAATGCATTTTATGATTTCACTGGGAAAGCTGACTAGTTGTGTTATAAAAAGGAAGTCTCGATTTTGAGGCTTCCTTTTTTTGCGGTGACTTGTCCTCTTAGAGCGGGTATCTTGATTATCTTTTATGATAAAGGTATCTAAAAAAGAAAGTAGGTGCCTTTATTGAATTACCAAACTTTTTCTGATCTCATGAAGGAGATTGGAAGTACTGACGGTGATCTTAGCGGCGATAAAGCAGAAAAATTGGCTCAGTTTTATTCTTACTGGAGTAATTACCTGGAGCCTACCCCTGCTTTTATGGCTTTTATAGCTTATATTCCAGGTGGGATTGGTAAAGCCTTATATCAAATTACAGCTAGCTTAGAACATGTCTTTAATAACATGTTCAAACTCTTTGGCCTCTTTGGTTATTTGGGAGATTCTAACACGGTTATTGGCCAGTTTTTCCGAGGCTTCCAGGTGCTGGGGACTGTGGTGTTTAGCTTAATTTTGGTTGTATCAGCTATAACTGGAGTCTTTACAAAGCCTGTTAAATACAAAGGAGTTATCACCAATTTTCTTTTGGTGACCTTTGTTACAGCTGTAATGCCGCTAGCCTTGACCTCGATAGCTACTGTTGTTGCGCAAGATGCGATGTCTGTTCAGACTGTTTCTAGTGAAGCACCAAAAGGAAGTGAACAATATTCTTCTCTAGCAATACAACCCATGAAAAATAACGTAGTGGATTTGAAAGTCTTGATTGATAATGACTTTTCAACGGAGCTCTTCCCTATGGACTCTTATGGTTATATCAAACCTGTTAAGAAAGGATCAACTCCTGTCAATAATATTACAGACAGCACAGACAAACGAGACACATCTGATTTTGCGACTCGGATTGATTTTGGAGCTACATACGGAGCTACTAATAGCGAGTTGCTAAAACAAGTACAAGAACGATACAAGAAAAAATTTGGCTATGAAGGAATTAAAGGATTATTCCTTCATAAGTTAGATTCTGAGCAAGTAGGAGTCGAAACAATCACAGAACATAGATTTGCTAAAGGTTTAAATGCCTTTGAGTCAGTCTACCTGCGCTATAAGGTCAACTGGATTGGAATGTATATGCAATATATCATTTTAATCATCCTCTTGGTGAGTATGTCGATAAAGTTTGTAAAGTCAGTCTTTGACATCGTCATTGAAGCAATGATCTCGCCAATTCAGGGGTATTCATCCCTTTCAAATTCTAAGAAGTATAAAGAGCTGCTTCGGACAATCGGTGGAGCCTTCGCTGGTATCTTCTTTGAAGTTGTCATCATGCGTGTGACGCTGGAGATCTGTCGTGACCTTCCTACCCTATCTGTTTCTGCTATTACCAAACTATCAGGTGGTTTCTTCGATGGCTTAAATATGTGGGAACAATGTTTGGCTGCTGGGCTTGTCTATATCGGAGTCTTCTTTGCAGCTATGCAAGGAGTGAGCATGATTGAACGCTGGCTGGGAGTCTCAACAGGTCACAGCGACACCGCACAACAACTTCTTGGAGCCATGATGATGGGGAATGCCTTTGCGACTGGTGCAGGTGCCCTAGCTCATGGAGCGGTTGGCGCTGGTCAATTCGGTGTAGATATGGCTAAGAAAGTCCCAGGTGCCGTGGTGACAGGTAGTAAAGTTCTTGGCAATAGCCTGGCGGCGACAGGCGGTGGCTTGAGTGGTGTTGCTAATGCTGTGAGAGATCAAGGCATTTGGAATACAGCCAAAGGCGGTGTAAGTAATGCCGTAGATTTGGCGGATGCTATGGCCAAACAGGGAGCTGGCAAGATTAAAGATTATATGGGCGGAGTGACGGATAATCTTGATCAGAAAGCCTCAAATGCTCAAAATGCAGTCTATAAGGGGCTGAAAAATGATGCCGTTGTCCCTGAGCCAGGATTTAGTCGAGATGGTGACTATACTTTGAACCCTTCAGGTCAATATGGTGGAGAACCGATCTTCTCAGATGATGCAAGCTCCCTTTCACCAAGTGGCGGAGTGACGGATCCGACGTTACCTCCAACTCCATCAGAAGAAGCATCATTTCAGGGAGTGAGTGATCCAACAACTCCTCCAAACCCCTCACCTGCGAAAAGCAACTTCCAGCAGTCTATGTCCCAGATGAACTATATGAGCCAACAGATGCAGCAGGCAGGCCAACGAATGCAAGGCCAAAGTCATATCAGAGGGGCAGAGATTGACGAAACAGAGGAGTAAGTGCCTATGATTGATCTCAAAGATAAAGTGGTGGTCATCACAGGAAGCTTGAGGCCACTGACTCGAAATGAAGCAGTAGCCTTTCTTACCGAGAGAGGAGCTATCGTTCAAGGGTATGTGTCCGCTCAAACACAAATTTTAGTAGCGGGCCATAAGCAACTGGATCTCTTTAAACCTGATCGCCGCTCTAAGAAATATGAAGCCGTTTTAAAGAGGTTAGAGGAAGGGCAGGAGATTACCATTCTATCTGAAGAATCCTTCTTCACTATCGTGAAAGAGTCTCAGGAGTGAGGCTCTTTTTTTGCCTTCCTATTTGTCAGACAGTGTGTAATGAAATGTATAAAAAAATATATAACTTTATGGCTAATAAAAATCTATTCTCTTTCAGCTGGAAAAGAGTTTTTGCGGTGACTTGTCCCGTTAGAGCAAGCTTTTGAATTATCCTTTACACTAGGATTATCAATGATAAAGGAGAAGAAAATATGAACGAAAAGTACGGTGTCCCTAGGGACATCTATGCGAAAGTCAAAATCATCGGACTGTTCATGGCAGATATTATTTTTGTTGGCGGTTCAGCGGTTGTGGCTCTCTCTATTGGCACGAAGATATTTCCGACGAGCCAGTGGCCCCAGCTGTTAGCCTTTATTATCCTAACGCCTCTCATGTGTCTATATTTAGTTTTGCCAACCAACGGCGGAAAGAAGAATTGGCAGAGTATGTATCTTTTCTTCAGACGCCGTCGTAAACACTATACCAGTATCAATTACCAACGATCTAAAGAGGAGGAAAAACACTAATGGCAATAAAACATTACTCACCAGTTTCTCAAGAGAAACGGCCTTTGGGGCGTCAAATCCGCCAAGATAAGAAATTCAAACAGGAATACTTCGATCTTCACTCCTGCGTCGAGCTCCTGGATACCAAAAAGATTATTAATAATCATAAAGCTTACATTGAACTAGTGGACTTTGGCTATTTGCAGTTTTTGGAAATCCCAGGCAAAGACCTAGGCTCCCTGTCTTATGATGAAATCCGCCGTACCTTGGATAATTTTGAAAAGTGGCTGACAGATTTTAATACGGATATTCAGGTGGAAACCACAACACTTCCCACCAATACGGATACGCAGATTATGGATCTTAGGCATCATCTGAGTCAGGTTCGTCAGGAGAAAGCGAGGTTGCTTCCTGAAGAAAGACGTTACTTGCAATTGAAAGACCGTGAAGAATGGTTAATCTCCCAAATCCAAACCGAGGAAAACATCCAACAGGAAATCTACAATACAGAGTTTATACTCTGGCTCTTTGCTCCAACGACATCAGAACTTGATGAGTTAGTGCGTAAGGCTAAGACTTACGGGAATAATGACTTTGTTCCACAGGAAGTGACGAAGACAAAGAAAATCCAGATTATAAAGCAATTTAACAACATGAACGAAAAAGTATAGGAGGTTCTTATGCCAGAATTATCAAAACGCCGCCAACGTCAACTGAAAGCAGATGGCTATGACTTAGCCTTTCTCAGCCAAATCCAACCTCAAGGGAATATTGATTTTGCTAGAAATGACCGCTATTGGACGAGTGGAGACGGCTGCCATACCGTGCTTCATTTCTATGAATATCCGTCAGAAGACTTGGATCGGTTCTGGTTATCTGATCTGATGCTCATTCCTGGAACACAGGCTTTCCTTTCTATCTACCGAGAAAACAGTAAGGTCATTCGTCAAGAGATTACGGACTCCATCGAGGAGAAATCAACCCGTATTACTGGCAATAGTAAGCTTACGGATAACCAGAAAGAGTTAGATGAAATCAAGGACTTGCAGGAACTGAACCGTGAAATTACGAAGAAGAATATTTCTATACTGGGGATGTATGTGAGAATTTTTGTGCCCGCCTCAACGAAAGAAGGGCTCTTCCGCAAAGTTGAGGACATCAAGGATAAGACCTCTAACTTCAAATCAACCATCCTCTCAGGTGAATTAGACTTTGAATACCATGCTCCGTTTATTCCAGCTCAATATCAGATTGACCTTCCTAATCGTCGTCGAGGCATTCCTGTTAAGCCTCATGATCTGGCAGGTGGCTATTTCTTCAATCATACCAAATTGGAAGATCAGCGAGGCGTCTATCTCGGGTGGACGCCGACTCGAGGAGCTGTCAACTTTAACTTTTTAGAACGGGATGAGCGTCGAACCCGTTCCTTCATGATTATCTCTGGTAACCCTAAAATGGGCCAGCGCTCCTTCCTTCTCAAACATACTGATGGCCTGTATGCCAAAGGGAATTTTATTCGTAATTTTGATGCCAATGGCACGTTTCTCGATCAGACCCGTAAACAACACGGACTGATCTTAGATCTCTCAGGTGAGGCCAATCGGATCAATATCTTTCAGGTCTTCCCAACCGTAACGAATGAAGAAGGAACTGAGGTAGACAAGAAGAAATCATATAACTTGCATATTGAGAAGCTCAAGAATATTTTCAAGCTGTTAAACGATGAAGCTACTAGAGATGACTTGACTACTCTTGGCCAAATTTTAAACGAATTCTATATTGAGGAAGGTCTCTGGGCTCGTAATCCTACCCTGACCCCTGAAAAGCTGAAGGCAACTGAACTTGTCACGGATGAGTACCCTATTCTGTCTGACTTTGTGATGTATGTAGAAGACTATCAAGATAAGCTTCAGAGTAAAAAACATACCAATAAGATTGAACTAAGCTCTGTTAATCGTATTTACAATACTTTTAATGAGCTTCTGACAACCAATGCGGATATGTTTGAAGGGACAACCGAATTTCAGGATATTTCAAGAGAGCAGGTTGTGACCTTTGACCTGTCAGGACTCAAAGCCATGCCAAACTTGCTGAATGCGCAGATTTTCTCTGTTTTATCCCTGGTCTCGGCTGATATTGTTAACCACGGGAAACGATGCAAGCAGACCCTGAAGGCTTCACCTGATAAAAATGAGATGGATATGCCTCACTATATTGTTAATATTTCTGAAGCACAAACGCTCATAAATCCTAAGTATGAAAGCAGCGTAAAACTGCTGGCAGATATTATTGACTCGATGGGTGAGAACTTTGCTGGCGTGGTCTTGTCGGTAAATTCCCTTCGAGGCATCCTCTTTGAGTCAGGAAGTGCTACTTTTAAGGATCCGTATGTGACAGCAGTTCAACGTATCTTTGGATTGATGCAGTATCGAGTATTTGCTCAAACGGATGATACCAGTGTGCCGCTTTTGGCCAATGCGCTATCGGGATCTATGAACCAATCAGAATTGGAAACTTTACCACGACTAAGAAAAGGCCAGCTGTTCATGAATATCTCCAGTGTAGGAAATATTGTCTTTAACCAGCAGTTGTTAGCCCCTGAAATAGAACGCTATGGCGGGCTCCAGTAATCAGAAAGGAAGAAAGAATGTCACGCAAAAACGATGGATTAGGATTTTTTGGACGTAAGAAGCAAGCGTTTGATGAATATGTGTTAATCAGAAAAACCAGAATGAAAGCGGAACGAGACTATTTCGCTTCTGAAGGAGATTCTGACCCTGAACGATTAGAGGCTCAGAAAGCCCGTGATCAGGAGTTTATCAATAGTCTCAAGAAGGTTGCGATTGGCTTTATTATCTTTTTGATTTTCTATGTTCTTTTAAAAACAGTCCTGGGTCTCTGGTAGAAAGAGAGGGAGTCTGTGAAGAAACTTTTTGTATGGAAAATCGGGCTCACGCTAGGAGCTTTTATCATCTTGGTGATGATGCTGACAAGTATATTGGCTGGAGTATTTGGTGCCGTGTCTCGCAGTAGCTCAAAAGATTGTAGCTCTAGCTCTGATACCCAGGTTACTTCTTCAGGTGAAATCCCTTCAGGGGATGGCTCGATTGATGATTTTGTTAAGAAGCATGAAGAAGCCTATATCAACTCCTGGAAAGCAGGTGGTTTCCTACCGTCTGCTTCTATCACTCAGACGATGATAGAAAATGGTTTTAACTTCTCCAATCCAAACGGTACCTCCTTTTGGATGGCTCACAATATGGGCGGAGTTAAAACCTCTAGTAAAAGTAATTTCCCAGTCACGCTTGCGACTTATGGGGAAGATAGTGTTGACTTAAGCGGTACCAAGCCAGGTGCCAACGTCGGAGATGGAACTGGCGGAGCTTATACTTGGTTTTCCAGCTATGATGCAGGGATTGTAGGGAAGGCAGAGTTCATGGCTCACCAGACCCTCTACACAGCCGCTATCAATAATACAGATGGAAAGAGTACCTTAACTGCGATTGCGGACGGTGGCTGGGCAACAGATGGCACTTATAAGACTAAACTGCTTGCTATGTATGATACTCTGGGTACGAAGTACAAGTGGCTGGATGACAAAGCTATTGCTGCTCACGGAACTAAACCCTATAAGGGCAGTACAACGACAGCTGCTTCAGAAGCTCCCAACACTTCTTCAGCTGAGGATAGCTCCAGCGATAGCGACACTGATTGCAGCGATGATGACAGTTCAGGTGGAGTATCTGATGGGACAGGAACTGTTCCAGGGGATGCAACAGCCTGGGGCTATAGTCCTGATAATCTTCCAGCTAGTCTGAAACAATACATCATCGATCCAAAAAGTTTGGGGATGGAATATGCTTCTTCTCAAGGCTGGTATGTGACAGGGTATGGGCCTAGCTTAGATGGCCAGTGTGTAAACTTAACTATTAGTTTAGGAAATCATCTTTGGGGCCACTCTGGATCTGTCTCAGGGAACGGGAAAGACCAGGCGTCATCTTGGGCCTCTATATTCGGAAATAGCGTCAAAACGACCCCTAAGAAGGGCGCTATCTTCTCTACTCAAAACGGAGGAGGCGGATATGGGCATACAGGTATCGTCTGCCATGTCTTTGAAGATGGTTCTATCCTGATTGTTGAACAAAACACGCCAATCAGTGGATGGGACTATTTCAAAAAGCCCTACACATGGGATTATCGGATTTGGAGTCCCGCCCAACAAAAGGCGGAGATTACGACCTTTGCTTATCCAGATAATAAGTCACCAAAATTAGTAAAATAGAAGGAAACAAGAATGAAGAAAAGGATTAAAGATAACATGGTATTCATCATTGCAACAGCTCTCTTAATCACTTCAGCTGGTGTTGGTATTTACCAATACCTGACCAAAGAAAAATCAAAAGAGGAGCCTAAAACAGAGCAGACAGAACCTTCAAAGAAGAAGGAAACAGTTTCTCCAGTCGAAGAGGAGACAGTGGATGAAAAGAACCATCGAACAGCTAAATTAAAGCTGGAACATCCCTATAGCCAAGCAGATGAGGTTCAAACGCAAGCAGTTGTTGTGGCTTTTGATGAGGCAGTGGCGGATATCCAAAAGGCTAAAACTCTTGCTGATGTAAAAGGGACGATTGAAAATCACCTCTCCATGACCGATAACGCTATGATACAAACCTTTGCGATGGCAATTTTAGTCAATCAATACACCTATCAAAAGGCAAAACTAGAAGTCAGCACTTCAGAGAGTGACGATGTGGTTCAATTCTTGGTGGTGTTGACTAAAGAGAATGAAGAGAATTGTTATTTTATTGGAAACTTCAATACCACAGTCAATCAAATCCAATTGAAAGCCTACATTGGCGGGAATATCGGAGCGACATTTGGCTAAGCTCTTACGTAAGAACTTAGATAATGAAATGGATAATTAAGTATATAATAAAATACACAATAAGTTATATAACTTATTGTGTATTTTTTGTTGACGATTCCTTTGTGTAGTGGTATAATAGAAGTATAGAAAGGTATATGTTTATAATTATAATGCAAGGAGAAGTTAGATGAAAATTATTACATTTGCAGCTATAAAGGGAGGAGCAGGGAAAACAACTGCGTTATTGATGATGGCTGCTGAGTTAGCAGAACAAGGTTATAAAGTCCTGGCAGCTGATGAAGACCATCAGTGTAATCTTACACATTATTTTAATATTTATCCTACAAAAGGTACTATTGCTAATGTATATATGGGTGGAGAAGTAGACATTATATCTGTAGCACCTAATATTGATTTAATTCCAGGATTTATGAGATTGGACGAAATTGAAAGAAAGTTAGAAACTGATCCTAATAAAAATGTTTATTTTTATGACTGGTTAGATGCTAACTATCAAGCTATGAACCTAGATGAATATGATTATCTCTTAATCGACTGCCGCCCAGATTTTGGTACTGCAACAAAGAATGCAATAGCGGTTAGCCATGCGGTTATTTGTCCGGTGATTCCAAGTGATTTTTCTGAGGAAGGGAAGGAGAATCTTAAATTAAGATTAGAGGCTTATCGTAAAGAAGAGATTGTTCGTCCAAGTCGTGAGTCTCTTATTACAGCTAAACTTTTTTTCCTTCCAAATATGATTAGTAGTAAGATAAAATCAAAAGAGTTGATGGCAGGTCTGGCTGAAGAAGATAATGTTTTAAGTCCAATTCCACAAAAAGAATTATTTAATCAAACTACAAAAGATAATACAATTATTGATATGAAGAACAATCCTAGAATTTACAAAAAGCATCAGGCTTTCTTTGATGTACTTCAAAATAGTTTAGATTCAATTATTGAAACTATGAATCAATTAGCTTAAAGATTTATTTATAGAATATTTAAAGAGGAGAGATTAATAATGGCATTTAATCCAAATAAAGATAAGTTAAAACAATCCCTGAATGAAGCCCTTTCTCAGTCCGTGACACCCCCAAAAAGCAACCGCACCTCTAAAAAGGCTGCGTCTAACTATAACAAGAAAGGCCGCTATCCTTTTTCCTTGCACCATGATGTCCGCTATGACAAGCTGGAGGAGTTGGTGGAGTATCACCAAGCTAAATCAGCTTCAGATTATTTGGAAAATCTGATTATTCGGGAGTGGGAAAGGATGCAGCGAAAACTGAAAAAATAAGGAGATAAGCTCATGATTATCCTGAATATGAAAACCTTAGTCCGATTGTTCTTTATCTTCTTGGGAACGGTGGCCGTCTTTGTCTTTTATAAGACCTACGGCTTAAGCATGCTGTTCTTGCTGATTGTAGGGCTACTGGCTCTGAAGTTTGTACCAGTCTTGGTTCTTCCTATTGCCCTTATTGCTATAATGGTTCATTTTACAGGGGACTTCTCCTTTATAGCAGACTCAATTGTAGCTATTTTCCTAGTCATCCCCTGCTCAATGATTGCTTATCCAGTCTTTGAACGTCTGGTGAACTCTATCCAGAAGAAAAAATAAGAAAATGAGCTTCATTCCAAAGTGAGGCTCTTTTTTATTTAAGGTCTATTAGTTGAAAAAAGAGGTAAAAATTGATTAAAATAGATTTTAATTTAACTTTCAAGGAGAGTGTTAATGACTGTTTTTGATGAAAGAGAATTAAAGGATCAATTATTTGCGCAAAATGCGAAAGATGTTTATGAAAGCATCGTTCAGTACGATGAAGAGATGGTTCCCATCATGAAAGCCAGAGGTTATACCTGTATTCACTCAATGGAGCGGACGGTTGCCTTTACTTTTGGAGAAATAACCTTCAGACGCCGCCGTTGGAAGAAAGGGGGTGAGTGGGTTGTGCCTGTCGATGAGAAGCTAGGCTTGTCTAAGAACACTCGCTTCTCCTGGGAGTTTATGTACCAGGTGGCCTGCCTCTCTACCATGATGCCTTATGATAAGGTCATCCAGGTTATTCAGTTGACTTATCATATCCGTATCACCAAGCCGATTGTTGTGAAGGCTGTCAAACTTTGCGATGAACTTCTGAAGGAGAAAGCAACTTATCGCTTTTATGGAGATGAAGAGGCTCAAGAAAAGCAGCCTGTCGATGTGATTTATATTGAAGGAGATGGGGTGATGGTGAAAGCGAGTGATCAGGAAGATCCTAGTCGAAACTATGATCTCTCTCATTTTGTCATTCACACGGGAAGCAAAAAGGTAGGAAGTAACCGCTTTGAACTTCAAGGGAAAAAAGAGTTTATCTCCTTAGATAATCGATTGACGAGAGATCAAGTGCTAGACTACCTCTATAACCACTTTGACATCAAGGAAGAAACTATCCTGATTACCAATTCGGACGGCGGTCATGGTTATACACCCTATATCTTTAAAGAGATAGCCAAAGCCCTAAAGGTAAAACGTCATGAGCACTTCTGGGACGCTTACCATGTCAACCAGAAGCTGAAGCTTGCTTTTAGGCCTTATGCAGAAGAACTCCTGGATTTAGCTTTCCAGGCGATCAAGCAGCACGACAAAGAAAAGCTGCGGACTGTCCTTGATACGACAGAGGGCTTACTGTCTACAGAAGAGGAGGAAGAAGAGTTTGAACACTTTAAAAATAAACTCCTACAAAATTTTCAATACACCAAACCAGCTAATTTAAGAGGACTTAGTTCTTCAGGAATTGGGGTTATGGAAAGCCAGCACAGAAAAGTCACCTATCGCATGAAAAAGCGTGGTATGTACTGGACGGTACTTGGCGCCCAGACCATGAGCCAAATGATTATTCTGAATTATGAGGATGGCTTGCGTGAGCTTTTCTTTGGTTGTTGGCGAGAGGAATATGAGGAAATGATGGAACTTGATGATATAACTGGAGGGACAATCAAGGTTAAACAAAATAAGGTAAAACGTTGCTATCGCTTGCCTAATTTTCGCTATCCTTCTAAACGTCGTCTTGGGAAAAAGTAAGTTATACAATAAAGTATATAATAAGTTATATAATAGTCGCTTTTTCAAAAAAGTGTTTTTTCTGCTGTTTTTTTACAGAAAATACTTGCATAGTGGGTACTTGTGTGCTATAATACTTATTAAATAAATCGAATAAAAAAAGACGAAAGGTGCGTCAACACCTTCCGCCTTACCGAGTAAGAACTCGTCCTTCTTACTCAGTCTTCATCTAATGATACAGGATAAAGTCCATTCTGTCAAGACTGAGCAAGAAAAATGTTCAGTCTTTTTTTGCACTCCTCGGTCAAAGTTCTCCTTTCATATTACAAGAAATGGGCTTTCTAAAAAATTCTACCACATACTGGATATAAAAAGGTCTAGTCAAGCACTTATATTTTTAGTATAATAGAAGAAGTTATTAAGAAATAAGAAGAGAAGCGCATGATTACATTATTTTTATCACCGAGTTGTACGTCTTGCCGTAAGGCGCGTGCTTGGCTGTTAAACCATGAAGTTCCTTTCGTGGAACATAATATCATGACCAGCCCTCTATCAGCTCAGGAGTTACAACACATCCTATCACTGACAGAAAATGGAACGGACGATATTATCTCAACTCGATCAAAAATTTTCCAAAAGCTAGACTTGGATGTTGAGAGTTTATCTATATCAGAATTAATAAAATTGATTGAGGAAAACCCTTCTTTGTTGCGTCGTCCAATTATTTTGGATGCCAAACGGATGCAGATTGGTTTTAACGAAGATGAAATTCGAGCGTTTTTACCTCGCAGTTATCGTCAACAGGAACTTAGAGAAGCTACTTTACGAGCTGAAATTGAATAAGATATGAATAAGAACTATAGTTACCCACTAGATCTATCGTGGAGCACTGAAGAGCTTGCTTCAGTGCTTTCTTTTTTGAATGATGTTGAAAAGGCCTATGAGTCAAAAGTCTCTGCTCAGCAGTTACTGGGCTCTTATGCTGTCTTTAAGGAAGTTGTTCCCAGCAAGGCTGAAGAGAAAAGAATCGGTCGTGAGTTTGAAGCAGTTAGTGGCTATTCTCTTTATCGTGCAGTTCAAGCAGCTAAAAATACAGAGAAAGGAATGATTTCTCTTGGAAAATAAATTTGCTTTTGCTAAAGATTTGGTATACAAAGCTGGTGCCTATATATTGGAACATATGGAAGAAGGCTTGGAAGTCGAAGAAAAAACTTGTGCAACTGACTTAGTAACCCAGATGGATAAAAATGTTCAGGCTTTATTGGTATCTGAAATCTTGAAGCATTACCCTAATGATGCTATTTTCGCTGAAGAAGGTCAACTCAAGGAAGATATAGAAGTTGGCTCAGTCTGGGTGATTGATCCGATTGATGGAACGGCGAATTTCGTGGCGCAGGGATATGACTTTGCAGTGATGGTTGCATACTATGAGAACGGTATTGGACAATTTGGGATTATCTATGACGTTATGAGAGATGAAATGTATCACGGTGGTGGGCAGTTTGATGTCAAATGTAATGACAAAGTCCTGAAACCTTTTCGCAATCGCCCTTTGAAACGTTTTTTGATCGCTTCAAATGCTGGAATGCTAGAAAGAAATGACTGGGGAGTAGCAGACCTGACAAAGGACTGTCTTGGAGCGCGTGCCTATGGAAGTGCAGCTATTAGCTTCAGCCGTATTCTACAGGGGCGTTTGCTAACCTATATCACCTATCTATATCCTTGGGACTATGCTGCAGCGTCAATTTTAGGGGAAAGGCTGGGCTATCAAGTAATGACTCTTGATGGAGGTAAACCCGATTATAAGACGAGACAAGGGATTATGATGCTTCCTAAAGAAAAAATATCTGAACTACAAGAATATATCTATCGCAGAGGAGAGAATTAAATGCGGTTTCCTACAGGTTTTGAAGAAAAATACCAGCGACTTTTAGGAAAAGAAGCCGCTTCTTTTTTCTCTACTTTTGATCAAGAGCCTATTTCAGCTTTTCGGACCAATCCTTTGAAAGAAGGGCGAGTTACATTTTCTAATCCTATTCCTGGAACCAAGTGGGGGTATTATGGTAAGGTATCAGGAAAATCACCTGAACACGTAACAGGCCTGATTTATTCACAAGAGCCTGCGGCTCAAATGGTTGCTCAAGTTGCTCATCCTCATGAGGGCATGAGGGTTCTAGATCTAGCTGCAGCACCAGGTGGGAAATCCACTCATTTGCTATCCTATCTAAATAATACAGGCCTATTGGTTTCAAATGAAATCAACAATAAACGCTCTAAGATTTTAGTAGAAAATATCGAACGATTTGGTGCGAGAAATGTCCTTGTCACCAATGAATCAGCGGAGCGCTTGGCAAAAGTATTTTCATCATTTTTTGACTTAATTGTTTTAGATGCACCATGTTCTGGGGAGGGAATGTTTCGCAAGCAACCCGACGCCATGGACTATTGGTCACTTGACTATCCGGCTCAATGTGCTACTCTACAAAGAGAAATCTTAGAAGATGCAGTTAAGATGTTGGCTAATGGAGGAGAGCTAGTCTATTCAACTTGTACTTGGGCTCCAGAAGAAAATGAAGAAATCGTGGCTTGGCTACTAGATGAATTCCCTTTGGAATTGGTTGATATTCCAAAGCTTAATGGGATGACTCCTGGAATAGACTATCCAGAAACAGCTCGGATGTATCCACATCATTTCAAAGGCGAAGGGCAATTTGTCGCTAAGTTTCGATTTGTTGGAGAACACAAATTACCAAAGTTGAAGCCTGCTCGATCGAATTTAACCGCCGACCAGAGAAGTCTTTGGCAGATTTTCCAAAAAGAGCATTTGAAAGTAGAGCTAAAAGGTGATTTACAAACTTTTGGTGATCAACTTTATCTATTACCACTTGGTCTTCCTGATTTATCCAAAGTAAAAATAGCTCGTAACGGCCTTCATTTAGGTACCTTTAAGAAGAAGCGCTTTGAGCCAAGCTTTGCTTTAGGATTAGCCTTGCAACCTAGTGAAGTTAGGAATAAACTAGAATTAAGTCAACAAGACTTTGAAGTCTATGTAGGAGGAGAAACTCTTCAAATTAAGGAATCTCTTCCTAATGGTTGGTATCAATTGATTATTCATGGAAATGGATTAGGTTTTGCAAAATTAGCTAATCAAACATTAAAAAACTATTTTCCTAAAGGTCTTCGCTTTAGGTAAAAATCTTTTCAAAAATCTATATATATGATATAGTTGGAAATGAGGAGCAAATGCGAAATTGCAGGCTTTTCTGTCCAAACTAAAAGGAGATATAATTTGAGAACGAGTAAGAAAATAGCTTTAGGGCTGATAACCATTTTTAGTAGTTTTACTTTATCAGCCTGTGCTTCTTGGATTGATCGTGGAGAATCCATGACTGCTGTGGGTTCAACTGCATTACAGCCCTTGGTTGAGGCTGCAGCTGATGAATTTAGCTCCAACAATCTTGGAAAGACAGTAAATGTACAGGGCGGTGGTTCTGGTACTGGCTTGTCCCAGGTTCAATCTGGAGCAGTTGAAATCGGAAATTCAGACGTTTTCGCTGAAGAAAAAGAGGGAATTGATGCTTCGGCTCTTGTTGATCATAAGGTTGCTGTCGCTGGACTAGCAGTAATTGTCAACAAAGAAGTCAACGTTGATAACCTTACAACAGAGCAACTGAAAAAAATCTTTTCAGGTGAATACACTAATTGGAAACAGGTAGGTGGTAAGGACTTAGAAATCTCCATTATCAACAGAGCAGCCAGCTCAGGCTCACGCGCAACCTTTGATAGTGTGATTATGGATGGTACTTCAGCTGTCCAAAGTCAAGAGCAAGATTCAAATGGGATGGTTAAGTCTATTGTTTCCCAAACACCAGGGGCAATTTCTTATCTAGCTTTTGCTTATTTGGATAATTCAGTAAAAACGATTAGTTTGAATGGAAATAAACCGACTACAAAAAATGTAGCTACGAACGCTTGGCCACTATGGTCCTACGAGCATATGTATACACTTGGTAAGCCCAAAGGCCTAGCAAAAGAATTCCTGGATTATATGCTGTCTGATGAAGTCCAAGAAGGCGTTGTTAAGGGAATGGGCTATATTTCCATCAATGATATGAAAGTTAGTAAGGATGCTGACGGAAATGTCACAAAGATAGAAGGAGATAAGAAATGAAACGTGAAGAACTAGCTAAGAAATTGCTATCATCTTCTAAGAATTCTCGTTTGGAGAAGTTTGGTAAGTATCTGACTTTTGCTTGTTTATCTTTGATTGTCATTATCGTTGCCATGATCTTGATCTTCGTTGCTCAAAAAGGTCTTTCTACTTTCTTTGTCAACGGAGTAAATGTCTTTGAGTTCCTCTTTGGCTCAACATGGAATCCTTCCGGCAAGGAATTTGGTGCCTTACCAATGATTTTGGGATCTTTCATCGTGACCATCCTGTCCGCTGTGATTGCAACGCCTTTTGCAATTGGAGCGGCAGTCTTCATGACAGAGGTATCTCCAAAAGGAGCTCGTATCCTGCAACCTGCGATTGAACTGTTAGTTGGTATTCCATCTGTTGTATATGGTTTTATTGGTTTGCAAGTAGTTGTGCCCTTTGTTCGTTCTATTTTTGGTGGAACTGGTTTTGGTATCTTGTCAGGTATCTTCGTTTTATTCGTTATGATTCTGCCGACCGTTACCTTTATGACAACAGACAGCTTACGTGCTGTACCTCGTCACTATCGTGAAGCTAGTTTGGCCATGGGCGCTACTCGCTGGCAGACCATTTGGCGAGTAACCTTGAAAGCAGCACGTCCAGGTATTTTTACAGCTGTAGTCTTTGGGATGGCGCGCGCATTTGGTGAAGCACTTGCCATTCAAATGGTTGTTGGTAACTCTGCTGTAGTCCCAACTTCTTTAACAACACCAGCAGCAACTCTGACATCTGTCTTGACTATGGGAATCGGAAATACCGTAATGGGTACAGTTGATAATAATGTCCTTTGGTCATTGGCTTTGGTTCTCTTGCTTATGAGCTTGGCCTTCAACAGTGTGATTAAATTGATTACGAAAGAAAGGGGTAAGAAAAACTATGCACGCTAAGAAATTAGATAAATTAGCAACGAGCATTCTCTATACCATAGCAGGCATCATTGTGACCATTCTTGCCTCCTTGATTCTTTATATCTTGGTAAGAGGATTGCCACATATCTCATGGTCATTCTTGACCGGCAAATCATCTTCTTATCAAGCTGGTGGTGGTATTGGGATTCAGTTATACAATTCCTTCTTTCTTTTGGTGATTACTCTGATTATCTCTGTTCCTCTTTCTATGGGGGCTGGTGTCTATCTTTCTGAGTACGCTAAAAAAGGTCCTGTGACCAATTTTATCAGAACCTGTATTGAGATTCTGTCTTCTTTGCCATCAGTCGTTGTCGGACTTTTTGGTTATTTAATCTTCGTTGTACAGTTTGAATATGGATTTTCAATCATTTCTGGTGCCCTGGCTTTGACCGTTTTCAATTTACCACAGATGACGCGTAACGTTGAAGATAGCTTGCGCCATGTTCACCATACACAGAGGGAAGCAGGACTAGCTTTAGGGATTTCTCGTTGGGAGACAGTGATTCACGTAGTTATTCCAGAAGCTCTCCCAGGGATTGTGACAGGGATTGTCCTGGCTTCAGGACGTATCTTTGGTGAAGCTGCAGCCTTGATCTATACCGCTGGTCAATCCGCTCCAGCTTTGGATTGGTCCAACTGGAACATCTTTAGTATCACTAGTCCAATCTCTATTTTCCGTCAGGCAGAGACTCTTGCGGTTCATATTTGGAAAGTCAATAGTGAGGGGACCATTCCGGATGCAACAGCTGTATCTGCTGGGTCAGCAGCCGTTCTTTTGATTTTCATATTGATTTTCAACTTTGGTGCTCGCAAGCTCGGTAGCTATTTACATAAGAAACTAACCTCTGCATAAAGGAGAAGAAATGACAGAATATAATTGGAATGAAAAACATATCATTACTTTTCCTCAAGAAAAAGTGGCCTTAGAGACCAAGGATTTACACGTTTACTATGGTAAAAAAGAATCCATAAAGGGCATTGATATGCAGTTTGAAAAAAATAAGATTACCGCTTTAATCGGTCCATCAGGTTCCGGGAAATCAACCTATCTACGAAGCCTTAATCGAATGAATGATACCATCGATATCGCAAGCGTAACAGGAGAAATTCTCTATGAGGGGATTGATGTCAACCGTCCTGAAATTAATGTTTATGAAATGCGGAAACACATTGGCATGGTCTTTCAAAGACCCAATCCTTTTGCTAAGTCCATTTATCGGAACATTACCTTTGCTCACGAGCGGGCAGGGGTTAAGGACAAGAAAGTCTTAGACGAAATTGTAGAAACTTCACTCAAGCAGGCTGCCCTTTGGGATCAGGTCAAGGATGACTTACATAAGTCAGCTCTGACTCTCTCAGGTGGACAGCAGCAACGATTATGTATTGCTCGAGCTATCTCTGTCAAGCCTGATATCTTACTGATGGATGAGCCTGCTTCAGCCTTGGATCCTATCGCGACTATGCAGCTGGAAGAAACTATGTTTGAACTCAAAAATAACTATACCATCATCATTGTGACCCACAATATGCAGCAGGCGGCACGTGCAAGTGACTATACTGGATTTTTCTATTTGGGAGATCTGATTGAATACGACAAGACGACCAATATCTTCCAGAATGCTAAATTGCAATCAACAAATGATTATGTGTCTGGTCATTTCGGATAAGGGAATTCCATGTTGACCATAACAGTGTATAAAAATTAAGGATAGAAAAAATGACAGAACCTATTTTACAAGTCAAGGACTTGTCGGTTTATTACAATAAAAAGAAGGCTCTGAATAGTGTCACTCTAGATTTTTTGCCCAATGAAATTACAGCTTTGATTGGACCATCTGGTTCTGGGAAATCAACCCTCTTAAAAGCTATTAATCGTATGGGTGATCTTAATCCAGAGGTGACGACTACAGGAACGGTTCTTTATAATGAACACAACATTTATGGGCCTAGGACTGATACTGTAGAGCTGCGAAAAGAAATCGGTATGGTCTTTCAGCAACCCAATCCTTTCCCGATGTCTATCTATGAGAATGTGGTCTATGGATTGAGAATTAATGGGGTTAAAGATAAGCATATCTTGGATGAAGCTGTTGAGACTTCTTTAAAAGGCGCTTCTATCTGGGATGAAGTGAAGGACCGTCTCCATGATTCGGCTATCGGTCTCTCTGGTGGGCAGCAGCAACGTGTCTGTGTAGCACGTGTACTTGCTACAAGCCCTAAAATTATTCTTCTGGATGAGCCAACTTCGGCCTTAGACCCTATTTCAGCAGGGAAAATTGAAGAAACCCTCTACGGTTTGAAAGATCAGTATACCATGCTCTTGGTTACAAGATCTATGCAACAGGCTTCACGGATTTCAGATAAAACAGCTTTTTTCCTAGGTGGAGATTTGATAGAGTTTAATTCGACCAAGCAAATGTTCCTAGAACCTGCTCATAAAGAGACAGAAGATTATATTACTGGTAAATTTGGATAAGAAGAAAGGATAAAGACAGGTATGCTTCGTGTACAATTTGAAGAAGATTTAGAGAAATTGCATAATCAATTTTATGCGATGGGAAATGAAGTACTTTCGCAAATCAATCGGACGGTCCGTGCTTTTGTAACACATGATCGAGATATGGCTAAGGAAGTTATCGAGGAAGACGCTGAAGTCAATGAATACGAAGTGAAATTGGAAAAGAAATCCTTAGAGATTATTGCATTGCAGCAACCAGTTTCACAAGACTTGCGGACAGTTATCACCGTACTAAAAGCAAGTTCAGACTTGGAAAGAATGGGCGACCATGCTGTATCAATTGCTAAGGCAACTATTCGTATGAAAGGTGAAATTCGCATTCAGTCTGTCGAGGAAGAAATCAAGAAGATGGGTCGTGATGTGAAAGACTTTGTTGAATCAGCCTTGGATCTTTATCTGAATGGAAGTGTAGATCAAGCTTATGAAGTGGCTGCTTTAGATGAAAAGATTAATCATTATTTCGAAAATATTCAGGAATTAGCGACAGAAGAAATTCGCAAGAATCCTGAATCCATCGTAACTGGTCGTGATTATTTCCAAGTAATCAATTATTTGGAACGTATTGGCGACTACGCAAAGAACATTTGCGAATGGGTTGTCTACTTCGAAACAGGTAAAATTGTTGAAATGTAATGTTATAAAAGATGCGATTTATGTCGCGTCTTTTTTTATATATGAAGCTATATAAGAGGTCTGTTTTTCATTGGATCTTAAGCTTGACTATGATACACTAGTAGAATATACGAAAGGCAATATTTTCATAGCAAAGAATTTAGGAGACGAAAATGAAGAAAAAAATTTTAGTTATTATCAGTATCTTGTTTATTTCTCTTTTAGCTGGCTTTGTTTATATGACTCAATTTTACAGCACAACAGGTTTAGACCGAAAGGAAGAAAAAATCATTAAACATGGTTTTCGTTTATTAGAAGAACAGATTGGGATCTACATCAAAGAAAACTACTCAGGAATTTCTAAAATAGAATTCTCTCCGATTTTCATCCAAGGTGGTAAGGACAATCCTCCATTCACAGCGGACGTTCTGCCAGTAATTTATGATGAAGAAGGAAATAGAGCTGTTTTAGGAGGACAAATAGGGAAAACTGGTTATCCTTCTTATGGAATACTCTCAGGATTACTTTTAAATTTTGACCATAATGATAATGAAATTATTGAATTAGAAGATTCCGGAAAGGGTTTAGGAGTTGAAATAGATGTAAGTAATGCTAAAACTTTACCGGAAGAAGCGAAATTAACACCTCCAATTAAAGGAACAGACGATAACATTGATGCTTTGGTAAAAGATGGTCAGTTGAAAAATGTCATCAAAAGTGATGGTGGAAGTCCTAAAGCAAAAATAAATTATAACCTTGAAATTGAAAGAGGAGAATATTGGAAATATAAATAGGCTTTGAAAAGAAAAACGATACTGTTATTCTTAATATCACTACCCAGAGGAAAAAAGTTATGAAGAAAAAAATTTTTACGACACTTGCTCTTATTTTAGTCTTGATATCAGGAGGTATCTTTGTATACAACAAACTAACAAAACCTAACTTTGGTCCTAAAACAACCAAGCTCTATCAACACGGATTTCAACTTCTTGAAGAACAAATTGGAACCTACATCAAAGAACACTATAAAGGTATTGAGAGGATTGAATTTTCTCCTATATATGTTACTGGGGATGACGGGTCTTCCATGTTGAATGCCTATGTACGTCCGACTTTATATGATAAATACGGGAATAAAGCAACTCTAGGTACACAAATAAAAAATTATGCTCCAAATAGTTTTGGTATTGTTACTGACTTAATCGTTGATTTTGACTGGGATGGTAACGAGGTAATTGAATTATTTGATTCAGATGACGAGAGAATTGATGTTTCGAATGCAAAGAAATTACCTAAAGAAGCTAAACTAAGAGATGCAGAAAGTATAGATATAAATATTGAGCTATTATTAAAAGATGGTCAATTAAAAGAGGTCGTAAAGGATGAAAAAGGCAGTCCAGAAGCTGAAATATTATATAATGTAGAGTTACGGAAAGGTGACGCAGAACTCGAAAAAGAAAAAAGAAAAACCTAATGTTTTGAGTTTCTCGTGAATTACAAAGACAGGTCATCCTTGTCTTTTTCTTTGCTTTAAAATGTGGTAAAATGGTTTCAAAAAGTATTTAATGAACAGGATTTCCTGTATCTTAGATGAGGAGAGAAACATGCAAGCAGTTGCACACTTTATTGACACTTTTGTTCCTGAACACTACGATCTATTTCTAGATCTCAATCGTGCAGATAAGACCTTTTCAGGCAAGGTGACTATTATTGGGGAAGCTAAGTCAAGTAAGATTTCCCTGCACCAAAAGGACCTAGTAATCAAAACCGTCGAAGTAGCCGGTCAAACACGTCCTTTTATAGTCGACAATGCGAACGAAGCTCTTTACATCGAGTTAGATGCCACAGGTCAAGTTGAAGTAACGGTGACTTATACTGGTAAGATCACGGATAATATGACTGGTATTTACCCATCTTACTACACAGTGGATGGTGTAAAAAAAGAAATCATTTCTACTCAATTTGAGAGTCACTTTGCTCGTGAAGCTTTTCCAAGCGTGGATGAGCCAGAAGCTAAAGCAACTTTTGACTTGGCTTTGAAGTTTGACCAGGCAGAAGGCGAGTTAGCTCTATCCAATATGCCAGAAATTGACATTGAAAATCGTAAAGCAACTGGTATTTGGAAGTTTGAAAGAACTCCACGTATGTCATCTTATCTACTAGCTTTCGCTGCAGGTGATATGCAAGGAGTAACTGCCAAGACTAAAAATGGAACTTTAGTCGGTGTCTATGCGACAAAGGCACATCCGGCTAGCAATTTAGAGTTTGCTTTGGACATTGCTGTTCGTTCCATTGAGTTTTATGAGGATTATTATGGAGTTAAATATCCTATCCCACAGTCTCTTCATGTAGCTTTGCCTGACTTTTCATCTGGTGCTATGGAAAACTGGGGTCTGGTTACTTATCGCGAGATTTACCTCTTAGTTGATGAAAACTCTACGGTATCCAGTCGACAAGATGTAGCTCTTGTTGTTGCCCATGAGTTGGCACACCAATGGTTCGGAAACCTTGTCACTATGAAGTGGTGGGATGACCTTTGGCTTAATGAAAGCTTTGCTAATATGATGGAATATGTCTGCGTCAATGCTATTGAGCCGACTTGGAATATTTTTGAGAATTTCCAAACAACAGGAGTTCCGCTTGCTTTGAAACGAGATGCAACAGACGGGGTTCAGTCTGTCCATGTGGAGGTGAATCATCCAGACGAAATTAATACCTTATTTGACCCAGCAATCGTATATGCCAAGGGAAGCCGTCTCATGCATATGCTTCGCCGCTGGTTGGGTGATGAGGCCTTTGCCAAAGGTTTAAACGCCTACTTTGCTAAACACCAGTATGGAAATACAATCGGACGTGATCTTTGGAATGCACTTGGAGATGCTTCTGGTCGTGATGTGGCAGCCTTTATGGACTCTTGGCTGGAGCAACCTGGCTATCCTGTTTTGACTGCCCGTGTAGAAAATGACACCTTGAAGTTGACTCAGAAGCAATTCTTTATTGGTGAACATGAAGACAAGAAGCGGACTTGGGTTCTGCCATTAAACAGTAATTGGAATGGTTTGCCTGATACACTGGAAACTGAAACACTTGAAATTCCAAACTATTCTGCTTTGGCAGCTCAGAACCAAGGAGCTTTGCGCTTCAATACAGAAAACACAGCCCACTATATCACAGATTATCAAGGTGTCTTGTTAGACCAGATTCTAGATACGATTACTGAGTTAGACAGCACCAGCAAGCTCCAAGTGGTGCAGGAACGCCGTCTCTTAGCAGAAGCTGGCCACATTTCATTTGCTGAATTAGTTCCAGTAATTGAAAAACTGACAGAAGAAAGCTCTTACTTGGTTGTTTCTGGGGTTAAAGCTGTTCTGAGTGGTTTGAAAATCTTTGTTGAAGAAGGTAGCGAGAGTGAAAAAGCTTATAATGACTTAGTTATCAAACTTAGCCGATTCAACTTTGATCGCCTAGGCTTTGAAGCTAAAGATGGAGAAAGCGATGAGGATGAATTAGTCCGTCAAATCGTTATTGGAAACTTGATTGCTGCCAATGATGAAAAAGCGACTCAAGAAGCTGACGGCATCTTTAAAGCTCATCAAGATGATCTGGAAAAACTTCCTGCAGCTATCCGCTTGCATATCCTGATTAACCAAATCAAACATCATGAGAACAAGGAGCTGACGGATCAATATCTGAAGAACTACGTATCGACAGTTGATGGAAGTTTCAAGAGACAATTGGCTTCGGCTTTAGCCTACACTAATGATAAGGAAACGCTTGACCAAATTTTAGAAGCTTTGAAGAATAAAGATATTGTTAAGCCACAAGATTTAGCTATGAGCTGGTATCTGCCTTTGCTCAATCACGATTTTACTCAAGCTACTGTTTGGGCTTGGGCTCGTGAGAATTGGGGCTGGATTAAGGCGGCCTTGGGAGGTGATATGAGCTTTGATAAGTTTGTCATCTATCCAGCTAATGCCTTTAAGACAGCAGAAAGGCTCGCTGAATACAAAGCTTTCTTCGAACCTCAATTGTCAGATATGGCTATCAGTCGTAATATCAGCATGGGTATCAAAGAAATTGCAGCTCGTGTTGACTTAATTACACGAGAAAAAGAAGCAGTAGAAAAGGCTTTGAAAGCAAGTAAGTAATAGATAAAAAACAGCGGATCTTGCAATCTGCTGTTTTTTTGGAAGTCAGTATAAAGTGTCCATCCTGAAAATCATGTTATAATAGCAATGTCAAAGAAATTTTACCTAGAATTGTATAGGATGTTAAAGAATTTCGTCTAGCCAATTCGTGAAGAAAAGAATAATATAAAGAGGAAATGCAGATGTTAGGAAAACAATTAAAATTACTTAGAGAACAAAAGGGCTATAGTCAGAATCAAATTTCAGAATATCTGGGAACAACTCGTCAAACTATCTCAAATTGGGAAAATGATAAAACGATTATAGATAGTCATAGTTTGATTCGCTTAGCTGATTTTTATCAGATCTCTTTAGATGAGTTATGTGGACGAACAAAGATTCCTGTTTACAAGAATTCAAAGATCAAGTCTATGATTTTAGCTAATGCTTGCACACTTTGGACTTGCTTCACTTCCGCTCATCGCTAAATCAATTGTTTTCCGACTAGCTTTTCAATTCTATTGATTCTGGGAGGACAATGATGTCTTACATTTATTTAACTCTTGCTATTGTATCTGAAATAGCTGCCACAAGTCTGTTAAAACTGTCGCAAGGTTTTTCGAAAATGCTTTTTGGGATTCTTGCTTTAGTTTTCTATGGCTTGTGTTTTTTCTTTTTATCCTTGTCTTTGAAAGGCATACAACTAAATCTAGTGTATGCCATTTGGTCGGGTGTTGGTTTAGTTGGAACAACAGTACTATCTATTTTGTTTTTTCATGAAAAAGTAACGTTCGCAAGCCTCTTGGGAATTGCTTTGGTTATTGTGGGGCTTGTTATATTAAACTTATCGCAAAAGGTTCACTAATGAGGAAGTATGTTATGGGTGACAATTATTTTAAAAATAAAAAGGTCGTTATTATTGGTGCTAGTGGTAATTTGGGACAAGCCTATACACAAGCTTTTTTTCAAGCGGGTGCTCATTTATTTCTTTTAGGTCGCAATATGGATAAATTGGCTAGTTTTTCTGAGGATATTGCTTCCAATATTCCTATTTGCTCAGTAGATATAACGAACGAAACTTCTATTAGGGTTGCAGTGTCTGAAGTTCAAAAGTGGTCGGATAATATAGATATTGTTGTTAATGCAACAGGATTTGATGTACGAAAATCTTTATTATCTCACTCTGAGGAGGAGATCAATCAGACTATGACGATTAACCTAATAGGGGCTATTCTTGTCAGCAAACATTTTTTACCTTTGTTAAAAAATCAAAAAGGAGCAACCATTGTGCATTCAGGAGGTTTTGCAGATGGTAGGCTGGCCTTTCCCTATTATAGTGTAGATGTGGCGAGCCGCGCCGGACTTTTTTCTTTTATCGAATCAATGAATCGAGAATTAAAACAGGAGAAGAAAAAAATGCATCTAACTTATTTTTGCCCCAATGCAGCAGATACACCATCAGAAAAGCCTTATCATCCAGTTTGGAGAGAGATGGGGATCTCTATATCAAGTACAAATCAAGTAATCCAAGCTTTACTTAAAGGTATAAAATCTCGTAAAAGAGTGATTTTGATGGGACAAGGTACAAAGATTTTTACAACATTGAACCTGCTATCCCCAGCAATAGCGGATTATCTTTTACTGAGACGATACGGTCGTATTTTAAAAAAATATTTTGGATAAATTTTCTATTATTTTTCTAAGAATTTTCTCATCTTTTAGTATTCTTTAAGAAAAAATTTAGGCCTCTTTAAGAAAAAATAATTAAGATGTATGTATCCTAAAGAAAGGATGTGGTGAATTCATGAAGTAAAACTTCTTTACTTTATCACAGAAACTTAAAACAGAAAGAAGGAAAAACTTAGAATGAATAAAGAGAAAATGATTGTTGTAGAAAAAAGCACCAAGTGGTGGCTATCGGTAGTAGCGACAGGTTCTTTAGTAGTCGGCTTGCTTGGTGGCTATACATTCGGTTCTTTGACGCAAAAAGCAACAAATCAGCAGTCAACCGTTCAAGCATCGAAAACGCAGCAAAATAATCAAGACGGCAATAATATGCAAGGTCCCGGTGGACAACCGCCTCAAGGACAGGGTCAAAATAATGGAAATGGTATGCCACCTCAAATGAATGGTCAAGATGGACAAGGTGGTCCTGGTGGTAACGGTGGACCTGGAGGGCCAGGAGGACAGGCACCGCAAGGAAATAATAATCAAGAAGGCGGTAGCAATTCTAAGAAGAAGCCAGCCAATGCAGATGGAAGTACAAAGGATAAGGAAAGCAATTCTAATCAAAATAATGAAGAAAACGCTACAAAATCTTAATCCATTTGTTAAAGTCATGATATAATAATTAAAGAATTATACTAAGATCCAAAAAAATGGGACAAAAATTCTTTATTTTACATAATCTTAGATGAAGCAGATCAGTATCTTATAGCAGGAGGAGAACAAGATGATTAAGATTTTACTAGTAGAAGATGACTTAGGGTTGTCGAACTCTGTATTTGATTTCTTAGATGACTTTGCGGATGTCATGCAGGTTTTTGATGGTGAAGAAGGACTCTATGAAGCCGAAAGCGGTGTTTATGATTTGATTTTACTTGATCTGATGCTCCCTGAAAAAGATGGCTTTCAAGTTTTAAAAGACTTGCGTGAAAAAGGAGTCTCAACTCCTGTTCTCATCATGACTGCTAAAGAAAGTTTAGATGATAAAGGGCATGGTTTTGAATTGGGTGCAGATGACTATCTAACCAAGCCGTTTTATTTAGAAGAATTAAAGATGCGGATCCAAGCCTTACTCAAGCGTTCAGGAAAATTTAATGAAAATACCTTATCATATGGTGATGTAACAGTAAACCTCTCTACCAATACCACATTGGTGAACGGAAAAGAAGTAGAATTACTAGGAAAAGAATTTGATTTATTAGTTTATTTCTTGCAGAACCAAAACGTAATTCTACCTAAAACTCAGATTTTTGATCGACTCTGGGGCTTTGACAGTGATACTACCATTTCTGTCGTTGAAGTCTATGTCTCAAAAATTCGGAAAAAATTGAAAGGAACGACTTTCGCGAACAATATGCAAACCCTTCGCAGTGTCGGTTACATTTTGAAGAATGCTGAATAAACTTAGACGAACTTTTTATGCGGATGATTTTTCATATTTCATTCGCTATTTTGGTGTATTCACACTTATTTTCTCGGCCATGACTCTTTTAATCATTCAGATTATGCGCTCAGGGCTTTATACAACAGTTGACGATAATTTAAAAAGTTTAAGTCAGAATCCCAGATCTGTCCTCCACCTTGCTTTGGCTCGTGCAGCCAATATGCAACCAACGATTGATGAGGGTCAGTCATCTGATGATGATACTGGGCCACAAGACGCCCCAGACCCTGGACCAATGGATAATCTGAAGGTGAATTCGAACACTGAAGCAGTCTTGTTCGATGAAGACTTGAAACCATTGACTACTGCAGATCATTTTCTTAGTTTAAAAAAGATTTCAATCAAGAAAAAGGATGTAGGTAAAATTATTCAGACTACTTTGAAAAACAACTATGGTCAAGAAGAACTCTATCGTATGTTGGTTTTTGAGATTAATCCAAGCGAATTCTTATCTGGGAATCTTTTGAACAAAGTAAAATATGCAGCAGTTTTGATTAATGTCAATCAATTGGAGCAAACCAGTCAGAATCATGAACAAATCATTGTCATTGTTATGATTAGTTTCTGGTTAATTTCAATTATTGCCAGTATTTATTTGGCTCGGGTCAGCGTGAAGCCTCTAATAGACAGTATGCAGAAGCAAAAATCTTTTGTTGAAAACGCCAGCCATGAGTTGCGTACTCCTTTAGCTGTTTTGCAGAACCGTTTGGAAACTCTTTTCCGAAAACCGGAAGCTACGATTATGGAATCTAGTGAAAATATTGCCTCCAGTCTGGAAGAAGTTCGGAATATGCGGATGCTAACAACTAATCTATTGAATCTTGCAAGAAGAGATGATGGCATTAAGGCTGAAATTACTGAAGTTGAACCAGAATTTTTCACTACAACATTTGCCAACTATGAAATCATTGCGGATGAAAATGAGAAAGTATTTATCTACGAAAATCATATCGACCACAACATCAAGACAGATAGAACACTTCTAAAACAGCTGATGACTATTCTCTTTGATAATGCTGTGAAATATACAGAAGAAGATGGGGTTATTAAGTTTATAGTATGGTCAAAAGACCGTTCTCTATACTTACGAGTGTCCGATAACGGCCCTGGAATCAATAATGAAGACAAAAAGAAAATTTTTGATCGTTTTTATAGGGTTGATAAGGCTAGAACAAGACAAAAGGGTGGTTTTGGTCTAGGTCTATCTCTTGCAAAACAAATAGCCGATGCTCTAAAGGGTACAATTACTGTTAAAGATAATAGACCTAAAGGTACCATTTTTGAAGTCAAAATTTCAATCAAATCAGAAAGCAAGAAACGAGTTGGACGATTGAGTGATGGGAAAAAAGATTGAAGGTTTTATTCTAAAGAGAAGCTATTGGATAGACATCATTGTCTTTGTCAAAATAGGATTAACAGATATATAGTGATTCTAAAAAGCTTGGCTTTATTAAGCCAAGCTTTGTTGTTGTATTTAAAAATCAGCTCAAAGAGCTGATTTTTAATTTTTAATAGACCAAACGCTAACAGATTGTTCTTCAACAGGGAACTCTCCCCAGCCTTCTTCATCGATAGTGACAATTGTTTGGCAATTACCCAGGTAGTCCGAACACTCGTGCCCTGACCAATCTTGGCCAAAATACATCCGTTTTGACGTAGAAGTAGCATTTGAAATTAGAACTGCGATAGGCTGACTACCTTCTTGACCAGCCCTTGTCCATCCGATACAATTTGGGTCATCAAAATAGTCGGTCTCTTCACCATAAGCTAGGTTTAGACGAAGGTCTAATAGTTTGTCAATCTCTTCTCGGAAATCTTGCTGAGCGAATTCACCATTTATGCCATAGTAGTCTCCATAGAAAATACATGGTAGTCCAGACTCTCGAAGTAAAATAAGAGCATAAGCCGCTGGTTTAAACCATTCTTCCACAGTCGATTCAAGTGCTTGACCACGCTGAGTATCATGGTTTTCTACAAATGTCACTGCTGATTCAGGGTGGTTTTTCACTAAAGTATGATCAAAAATAGTACGCAGATCAAATTCGTCACCTTTTTGACTTGCTTCAAAAAGATTAGTATGCAATTTAACATCGACAAGGTCGAAGCGATAGTCAATATTTTCTAAGTAGTCATTATTAGCAGCTTCATCATTATTCCAAAACTCTCCGAAAACGTAGAAATCATCACCATATTCTTGCAAAATATCTCGAATAAAGTTGGCCATAAAGAAGGAATCTATATGCTTAACTGCATCCAAGCGGAAACCCTGTATACCTGTAGTTTCGATAAACCATCTAGCCCAATCGTATAGGTTTTTAATAACATCTGGGTGTTTGAAGTCCAGATCGGCGTACATTAGATAGTCATAGTTTCCGTTTTCGCTGTCTACCAGCTCGTCATTCGCCCAACCTTTATTGTCACCTTGAATTAAATAAATTCCAGACCGACGACTTTTTGCATCAAAGTCAGTTCCAGTAAAATGGTACCAATGCCATTCAAAGTCATTATATTGCTTGTTTCTTCCTGGAAAAGTAAAGTGAGTCCATCCTTTAATCATAAAGGGCTCAGAAATAGCAGTAGTACGGTCATTTGGATCTACTTCAATAACCGTAAATGTTTCAGTTCCGTCGGCTGCAGCCTTATGATTTAAAACGACATCAGCAATTGGATCGATTCCATTGTCTTTTAGTGTTTGGATCGCTTGAAGATATTCTTCTTTTAATCCATACTTAGTCCGAACGGTTCCTTTTTGATCAAACTCTCCTAAATCAAATAAGTCGTAAATGCCATAGCCGACATCATTTGAGGCAGTTGCTTTAAAAGCCGGAGGCATCCATATTTTTTTAATTCCTTTGGCTGCCAAATTTGGCGCATCCATTGCTAAACGATTCCAATGCTGGCCATCATCTGGAAGATACCATTCAAAATACTGCATTAAAGTTTGGTTTTTCATATTATGTTCCTTATTTAATCAATTCTTCTGACTCATAGAATGTATTCATGTCAGATTTACCGCTATTTTATCAAAAATAGAAGGAGGACGCAAAAGTTTGCGTCACTGTTTTTTGAACCTTATCTCAAATACTGTACAATTATGATCGTTTAGAATTGGCAAAATCGCATCCTAATGAATTAAGGCGCAAAAAAAGCTCCGAAGAGCTCATTTTGTATGCAGTTAGTTTATTAACCAAGTTTTGCTGCAAGACGTGCTTTATCACGGCTAGCTTTGTTCTTGTGGATCAAACCTTTAGTTTCTGCTTTATCGATAGCTGAGCTAGCAGCGCGGTAAAGTTCTTCAGTTGGGTTTGCTTCAAAAGCTTTGATTGCAGTACGCATAGCTGATTTTTGAGCTGAGTTTTTTTCGTTGTGTTTAACGTTCAATTCAGCGCGTTTGATAGCTGATTTAATGTTTGCCAAGTTTTTCACCTCCAATGTATACTAACTATCTAATTATATATGAAAAGTTCGCATTTGACAAGCCTTAATTATTCTTTTAAAAAAATATCACTTGATTTCAATCAATTATAGTTATTTCTTTAAGTAAATCTCATCAATTTCATGGTTATGAGCTTTATGAAGGATTAATTCAGCTCGATTGCGAGTAGGTTCAATATAATCTTTTAAGTTAACTAAATTAATAGATTTCCATATGTTACGAGCCATTTTCATAACGTCTTCAACCGGTTCTTTAGTGAAGCGATGGTAGTAGTTCTTTGAATCCCGTCTAGCCAAGTCTAGTAATTTACCGAAACGATCAAGATACCATTTCTCAATATTTTCAACCTCAGCATCCACATAAATAGAAAAATCAAAGAAATCTGTTATATAGAGACGTTCATTTTGAGGATTTTGAAAAACATTAATCCCTTCAACAATGACGAAATCAGCAACTTGGATTGTTTGTGTCTGATCTGGAACAATATCATAGATTTCATGGGAATAGACAGGTACCTGATAATTTTGTCCGTTTTTCAGGTGATCTAAGAAGTTTAGAAGAAGTTCCATGTTATAACTTTCAGGGAAACCTTTTCTATTTAAAAGATTGAGTTCTTGCAAGACAGAGTTTGGATATAAAAAACCGTCTGTAGTTACCAGTTCAACTTTTGCATTCTCAAAAGTCCTAGACAGTAAAATTTGGAGAAGGCGGCTTGTTGTAGACTTTCCAACAGCTACGCTTCCAGAAACACCGATGATAAAAGGTTGTTTTTTTAAGGTTTTTTGCAGAAAAATTCCTTTTGAAAAAGCAAGATCTTCTTTGGCTCTCTTATAAATTTGAATCAGATTAGTTAATGGTAAGTAGATATCCATAACATCTTGCAAACTAATTTCATCATTAAAACTTTTTATTGAATTTAATTCTTCTTCAGTTAATGGCGGTGTTGTTTTTCTATGTAATTGTTGCCATCTTTCTCGGCTAATTCTATCAAAATGAAGGAATTCGTTTGTCATATTTTTTCTCCTATCAACTTGATTAGTATACCATATTGTTAAAAAAATTGTAGAAAATATTGTAAACGGTTTACATTTTAGGTAAAATTGTGATAAAATTAATTTATGTCGAAGATGTATTTTGCAGAAAATCCGGATGCTAAGCACGATATCCATAAATTACAACTGAATTTATTAGGTCAACCAATGACCTTCCTTACGGATGCTGGCGTCTTTAGCAAGAAGATGATCGATTATGGTAGTCAGGTCCTCCTGTCTACCATAGATTTTTCTATAGGGGATACTATTTTGGATCTGGGCTGTGGTTATGGTCCATTAGGTTTAACATTAGTAAAGTCGCAAGCTGTGAAAGCTACCTTAGTGGATATTAACCTGCGTGCTTTGGATTTAGCCCGAAAAAATGCCGAACTTAATGGGGTTTCAGCGGAAATCTTTCAATCTAATATCTATGATCAAGTAACTGGAGTTTTTGACCATATAATTAGTAATCCTCCTATTAGAGCTGGGAAGCAAGTAGTTCATCAAGTTATTGCAGGTAGCCTTGAGCATTTGACGGTAGGTGGTGACCTAACTATCGTCATACAGAAGAAGCAGGGGGCGCCAAGCGCTAAAGCCAAAATGGAAGAAGTTTTTGGAAATTGTGAAGTTGTCAAAAAAGATAAAGGCTACTATATTTTAAGGAGTGAGAAACTAGAATGAGAGCTGTCGACATTATTCAAAAAAAACGTGATGGTTTTGAATTAACAAAAGAAGAAATTCAATGGTTGATTGATGGTTATGTTGCTGGTACAGTGCCCGATTATCAAATGTCTGCTTTTGCAATGGCTATTTACTTTAAGGGAATGACAACCAGAGAAATTTCAGACTTGACTATGACAATGGTAGGAACAGGTCAGCAAATTGACTTATCAGAAATTTCTGGTATTAAAGTGGATAAGCACTCTACTGGTGGTGTTGGTGATAAGGTCACTTTGATTCTTGTTCCCTTGGTTGCTAGCTTTGGTGTACCAGTTGCCAAGATGAGTGGGCGAGGACTAGGTCATACAGGAGGAACGATTGACAAACTGGAATCTGTAAAAGGATTTCAAGTTGAGCGCAGTCAGGAAGAATTTATCAAACAAGTCCAAGATATCGGTCTTTCTGTAATTGGTCAGTCAGATCAACTTGTGAAAGCTGATAAGTTGCTTTATGCTCTTCGTGATGTGACTGCAACAGTTGACACAATTCCTCTAATTGCGAGTTCTGTCATGAGTAAGAAAATCGCTGCCGGAGCAGATAGTATCCTTCTAGATGTGACAGTTGGTGAAGGCGCCTTTATGAAGAATATCGAAGATGCGCGTCGCCTTGCTCAGACCATGGTTGAGTTAGGTAAAGCTGTAGGCAGACGAACAGTAGCTGTTATTACGGATATGAGCCAACCTGTGGGAACAAGCATTGGTAATCGTTTGGAAATCCTTGAGGCTCTAGAAATTCTTCAAGGAAAAGGCAGAGAAGATGTAACCCATTTTATCTGCGAGTTAGCTCAGATTATGCTTAGCTTAGCAAATGTGGAAAAAACTATAGAGGAAGTTCGCGAGCACATAATGAACGGCTCTGCTCTCAGAAAGTTTGAAGCTATGATTCAAGCACAGGGGGGTGACTTGGAAGACCTTTATAGGCCATCTTCAGCCCAGTATATAGTAGACGTCACTGCAGATCAGTCTGGTTTCATTTCTGAACTACCAGCTATGGAATTTGGTTTGTTTGCTATGCGTTTAGGTGCTGGTCGAGCAGTTAAATCTGACAAACTAGACTATGAAACAGGAATTGTTTTTGAGAAAAAAGTTGGTGAAGCTGTTCAGGCAGGTGAAGTAGTTGCTAAAATCTATGCCAACCAAAAAATCTCTGAGGAAATGCTTACAGAATTCAAAAAAAATGTTAGAATAGATGTCGAACGAAAAAAAGTAAGCGAAATCATTGAGGTCATTTCTTGAGTTTAAAGGAGAAAAAATGAAATTGAACAAATACATTGACCATACTCTTTTAAAGCCGGAAGCAACAAAAGAGCAAATTGAAAAAATAATTGAAGAAGCCAAAGAATATGATTTTGCAAGTGTCTGCGTTAATCCGACTTGGGTAAAGCTTGCAGCTGAAGAACTAAGCGGATCTGATGTAAAAGTTTGTACAGTTATAGGTTTCCCTTTGGGGGCAACCACTCCTGAAGTAAAGGCATTTGAAACAAAAAATGCGATTGAAAATGGGGCTGATGAAATCGATATGGTAATCAATATTGGCGCTCTCAAGTCTGGTAACTTGGATTTGCTTGAAAAAGATATTCAAGCAGTAGTAGAAGCAAGTGGTGAGAAACTTGTGAAGGTTATTATTGAAACATGCCTTTTAACGGATCAAGAAAAAGTTTTGGCCTGTCAAATTTCCCAAAAAGCTGGAGCCGACTTTGTAAAAACATCGACTGGCTTTTCAACTGGTGGTGCCACTGTAGAAGATGTAGCTTTGATGAGACAAACAGTTGGTCCTGATATGGGCGTTAAAGCATCTGGAGGTGCTCGTTCTTATGAAGATGCTCAAGCTTTTATTAAGGCTGGAGCTACTCGGATCGGAGCTTCATCGGGCGTTGCTATCATGAAAGGGGAAACAGCTAGTGGCAACTACTGATTTAATCGATTTGGCCGTAGAGACAAGCAAAAATGCGTATGTTCCATATTCTCACTTTCCAATTGGTGCTGTACTAGTTGCTAAAGATGGCCGTGTCTTCACTGGAGTTAATGTTGAGAATGCTAGTTTTGGTTTGACAAACTGTGGTGAACGAACAGCAATATTTAAAGCAGTTTCTGAAGGAGCACTTGAGTTTGAAGAGCTGATTGTCTATGGGCAGACAGAAAAGCCAATTTCTCCATGTGGAGCATGCCGTCAAGTGATGGCAGAATTTTTTAATAAAGATCTAAAAGTGACATTAGTCGCTAAAGATAAATCGACGGTCGTGATGACGGTCGGGGAATTACTTCCATATTCTTTTACCGACTTAAAATAGTTGGTAGTCTGGGTCATCTGACCACACAATTTTGCAACATTGTTGCATATCTTATTTAGGAGGTTCAGAAATGAACAAGAAAAAATGGCTAGGCCTTGGTCTAGTAGCTGTCGCAGCAGTAGGACTTGCTGCATGTGGTAACCGTGCGTCTCGCTCAAATAGCAATTCAGATGCTAAAACAGATCTGAAAGCTGCTATCGTAACCGATACTGGTGGTGTTGATGACAAGTCATTCAACCAATCAGCATGGGAAGGTTTGCAAGAATGGGGTAAAGAAAACGGTCTTTCAAAAGATCATGGTTTCACTTACTTCCAATCAACAAACGAATCAGAGTATGCTAACAACCTTGAGCAAGCTGCATCAAGTGGTTATAAAGCAATTTTTGGTATTGGATTTGCTCTTCGTAACGCTGTAGAAGCTGCTGCCAAAGACCACTCAGACATCAACTATGTCATCATTGATGATGAAATCAAAGGTCAAGACAATGTCGCTTCTGCTTTGTTTGCAGATAACGAAGCAGCTTATCTTGCAGGTGTAGCTGCAGCGAAAACAACTAAAACAAAAGTTGTTGGATTTGTAGGTGGTATTAAAGGTGCCGTATTGACTCGTTTTGAAAAAGGTTTCGAAGCTGGTGTTAAATCAGTAGACCCATCTATCAAGATTGATGTTCAATATGCAGAATCATTTGGTGATGCTGCTAAAGGTAAAACAATCGCCGCTGCACAATATACAGCAGGTGCTGATATCATTTATCAAGTAGCTGGTGGTACAGGTGCTGGTGTCTTCAACGAAGCGAAGTCAATCAATGAAACAAGAAACGAAAGCGAAAAAGTTTGGGTTATTGGTGTGGACCGTGACCAAGAAGCCGAAGGAAAATTTAAATCTAAAGATGGTAAAGAATCTAACTTCGTTCTTGCTTCTACCTTGAAAAAAGTTGGTGGAACAGTTAAAGACATCGCAACCAAAGCATCTAAAAACCAATTCCCTGGTGGTAAAACAACAGTTTATGGTTTGAAAGATGGTGGTGTTGATTTGACAACTAAAGCTTTGTCAGATGATGCTAAAAAAGCAGTAGAAGATGCTAAAGCTAAAATTCTTGACGGAAGCATCAAAGTTCCTGCAGAATAAAATTCAAACATTGACTCTCAGGAAGCGATCTTAGAGAGGTCGCTTCTTTGAGATTGAGGCAAAAGGTTTTGTCTCAATAGAGCTTACTAACTCTTAGTAGGTTCTATTGAAATAAAAATTTTGAAAGGATGGGATCACAATGACACATGAAAATGTCATCGAAATGCGGGAGATTACCAAAATTTTTGGACAATTTGTTGCAAATGACAAAATTAACCTTCATCTTCGTCGTGGTGAAATTCATGCTCTTTTAGGAGAAAACGGAGCAGGTAAATCTACTTTGATGAATATGTTGGCAGGATTGCTTGAGCCTACTAGTGGTGAAATTGCAGTAAATGGGCAAGTTGTTAAACTAGACTCACCGTCGAAAGCAGCCTCTTTAGGTATTGGAATGGTGCACCAACACTTTATGCTGGTCGAAGCATTTACTGTTGCCGAGAATATTATTTTAGGAAGTGAAATTACTAAGAATGGTGTTCTAGACATCAAAAAAGCAATCCAAGAGATAAAAGAATTATCTGAAAAATATGGACTTGCCGTAGATCCTTCTGCAAAAATCGAAGACATTTCAGTCGGCGCTCAACAACGTGTTGAAATCTTAAAAACTCTTTATCGTGGTGCTGACATCCTTATTTTTGACGAACCAACAGCTGTATTAACGCCAGCTGAAATCGACGAATTGATGATCATTATGAAGAACCTTGTCAAAGAGGGGAAATCGATTATTTTGATTACGCACAAGTTGGATGAAATTCGTGCAGTTTCTGATCGTGTTACAGTTATTCGTCGTGGTAAAAGTATTGAAACGGTTGAGATTGCTGGTGCTACAAACCAAGATCTTGCTGAAATGATGGTAGGACGTTCTGTTTCATTTACAACAGAAAAAAATCCTCCACAACCAAAAGAAGTAATTCTTTCAATCAAAGATTTAGTTGTTAATGAAAACCGTGGTATTCCAGCTGTCAAGAATTTATCACTTGATGTTCGTGCAGGTGAAATTGTTGGTATTGCCGGTATTGACGGAAATGGACAAAGTGAATTAATTCAAGCGATTACTGGTTTGCGTAAAGTTAAGTCAGGAACTATTAATATAAAAGGTAAGGATGTAGTTGGCTTGCCTCCTCGTAAGATTACGGAAATGAAGGTCAGTCACGTTCCTGAAGACCGTCATCGTGATGGTTTGGTTCTAGATATGACTATTTCTGAAAATATTGCTTTACAAACTTACTATAAAGAACCACTGAGCAAGAATGGTATTTTGAATTATACTAATATTCATAATTATGCTCGTAAACTGATGGAAGAGTTCGATGTTCGTGCAGCAAATGATTATGTTCCTGCATCAGCTCTATCTGGAGGTAATCAGCAAAAGGCAATTATTGCTCGTGAAGTAGACCGTGATCCAGATCTTCTAATTGTTAGTCAGCCTACACGTGGATTAGACGTTGGTGCGATTGAGTATATCCATAAACGTTTAATTGGTGAGCGTGATAAAGGAAAAGCAGTTCTTGTTGTCAGCTTTGAATTGGATGAGATTCTCAATTTATCTGATAGAATCGCTGTTATTCATGACGGTAAAATTCAAGGTATCGTAACGCCAGCTGAAACCAACAAACAAGAACTTGGTATTTTGATGGCCGGAGGAGAACTAAAGAAGGGAGATTCTAATGTCTAAGAAAACACAGCAGATTGCCGTTCCTTTGATTTCTGTCGTTCTTGGGATTTTACTCGGTGCGATTATCATGTGGATTTTCGGCTACGATGCTATTTGGGGGTATGAAGAACTTTTCAAAACAGCCTTTGGTACTCTAAGAAGTTTGGGGGAAATCTCTCGTGCAATGGGACCACTGATCTTGATCGCCCTTGGTTTTGCAGTGGCTAGTAGAGCTGGCTTCTTCAACGTTGGTTTGCCTGGTCAAGCTTTGGCTGGCTGGATTACTGCCGGTTGGTTTGCCCTATCATTTCCAAATTTACCGCGCCCACTTATGCTCTTTATGACAGTGTTCCTAGGTATTGTAGCAGGTGGTATTATTGGTGCGATTCCTGGTATTTTACGTGCTTACCTTGGAACCTCAGAGGTCATCGTAACGATCATGATGAACTATATCGTTCTATATGTTGGTAATGCCTTTATCCATAGTTTCCCGAAATCTGTCATGCAGAGTGTGGATTCTAGTATCACTGTAGGCCCTAACGCTACTTATCAGACAGAATGGTTGCGTGCCTTGACCAATAATTCGCGGATGAACATCGGAATCTTCTTTGCAATTATTGCAGTTGTTCTTGTATGGTTCCTTCTTAAGAAAACTACACTTGGTTTTGAAATTCGTTCAGTTGGTATCAATCCACATGCAAGTGAGTATGCCGGTATGTCAGCAAAACGTACAATTATCCTTTCAATGATCATTTCTGGTGCCCTTGCTGGTGTCGGAGGTGTAGTAGAAGGACTTGGTACATTCCAAAACGTTTATGTTCAAGGTAGCTCATTAAGCGTTGGCTTCAATGGTATGGCAGTTAGTCTTCTTGCAAGTAATTCTCCAGTGGGAATTCCTTTTGCAGCCTTCCTGTTTGCAGTACTTCAAGTTGGAGCTCCAGGTATGAATGTTGCAACCATTCCTTCTGAATTGGTCAGCATCGTAACAGCATCTATCATCTTCTTTGTAAGTGTTCATTACATTATTGAACGTTTCATCAAACCACGCAAACAAGAAAAGGGAGGTAAATAAGATGAATTTTGTCTCAATGCTAAATTTGTTAGTGTCGTCAATGCTTATTTATGCAGCTCCTTTGGTTTTCACTAGTATTGGTGGTGCCTTCTCTGAACATTCAGGTATTGTTAACGTGGGACTTGAAGGTATCATGGTAATGGGTGCTTTCTCAGGTGTTGTTTTCAACCTTACGTTTGAAAGTACTTTCGGAAGTTTAACACCTTGGTTGGCCCTTTTGGTCGGTGGAATAGTCGGACTTATTTTCTCGCTTATCCATGCAGTTGCTACTATCAACTTCCGTGCAGACCACGTTGTCAGCGGAACGGTCTTAAACTTGATGGCACCTGCCTTGGCAATTTTCTTAGTAAAGGCTCTTTACGGGAAAGGTCAAACTGATAACATTCGAGTTTCTTTTGGTAAATTTAATTTCCCAATTCTGTCTGATATTCCTGTTATTGGTGATATCTTCTTCAAGCACACCAGTCTGATGGGTTACTTGGCTGTAGGTTTTGCCTTTGTCGCTTGGTTCATCATGTTTAAGACGAAATTTGGTCTTCGTCTTCGCTCTGTTGGTGAACATCCACAAGCTGCAGATACACTGGGAATTAATGTTTATCTGATGCGCTATTGGGGAGTAATAATTTCTGGATTCCTCGGTGGTGTCGGTGGAGCGATCTACGCACAATCAATCTCAGTTAACTTTGCTGCAACAACAATCATTGGACCAGGTTTCATTGCTCTAGCGGCTATGATCTTTGGTAAATGGGATCCAATTGGAGCAATGCTTTCAAGTCTTTTCTTTGGATTATCTCAAAGTTTGGCAGTAATCGGAAGTCAATTACCATTCCTATCTCATGTTCCAGCGGTTTACTTGCAGATTGCGCCTTACGTTTTGACAATTCTTGTCCTAGCAGTCTTCTTCGGAAAAGCTGTTGCTCCTAAGGCGGATGGTATTAACTATATCAAATCTAAATAAAGTGAAACAGGATTTTTTCCTGTTTCTTTTTTGTTTTATGGAGAGGAAAATTGTATTATGTGATATAATATCCATAA
The DNA here is from genome assembly GCF_001811085.1 of Streptococcus sp. HMSC062B01. Classification (NCBI taxonomy): domain Bacteria; kingdom Bacillati; phylum Bacillota; class Bacilli; order Lactobacillales; family Streptococcaceae; genus Streptococcus; species Streptococcus sp. HMSC062B01. Next base: position 105,937 of record NZ_KZ672766.1, on the reverse strand, counting down.
CAAATTAGGAGTAAAAGATGGATCTACAAGTAAAAGTTCAATTGTCTGATAAAGAAAAGAATGCTGCTTTGGCTATTGTAAAAGAATGCAACCAAGTAGATCAGACATATAGAATTCCATATTTAGACAACAATTACAATGACAATCCCAACATGCCTGCTTTTATCTTAGCTTTTGAGGACGAGGCTTTGGTTGGCTTTTTATCAATATATGCTGATGAACCACATGAAGCAGAAGTATCTATTTACGTTGCTCCTGCTTATCGCTGTCAAGGCATCGCTAAGGCACTAGTAAGTGAATTTAAGAAGACTGCTAAGCGTTATCAGCTTATTAAAGTCCATTATGTTTCAGAAACTAATTTTTTAGACCAACATCCAGATTTTTGGAATGAATATTCTGCTAACCTAGAAGAGAATGAGATTTGGCTGGAACAAGATTCTCGTCAATTCTATTTGGATGATGTTTCAGATATAGAAGTTGCTTTAGCAGACCTAAGTTTAATTAGTGATATCGCAAATTTTCAATCGCAAGAGTTTGGTACTACATTGACTTGTGCAGAAAAGTATGCTAGAGAGGCTGTACTTGATGAAACTTGTCGCTTATATGTTTTACGTAAGGATGGACAAGTTCGTGCATCTTGTTCGGTAGATATCAGCTTAGGAACGAATTACTTATTTGGTTTGGCTGTGGAAAAAGGGTATCAAGGCCAAGGATTAGGGTCCTATCTGGTCAAATATATTCTAAACGATTTACATAAAATCAATGGCCGACTTTGTCAAATAGTTGTTGAAGTTGTAAATACTGGCGCCTTGAGATTATATCAAAGGTTGGGCTTTGAGAAAAAGTCAGAAATAGTTTACTTGGAAAGAAAAGATAATTAATAAAAAGGCCATGGTTAGTTTAACTTTAGCCACTTTGGAGAAGGATTTATGAAGATAAAGAGAAGAGAACCCTTGTTGGTCCAATCCGGTCTTGTTTTAGGTTTGTTAGCCATTGGAAACTTGGTTGGAAGTTGGAGCCAAATCTTACGTTATTTTTTTGCGGGACTAGCAGTTCTCTTTTTTATTCACCTTATATTTGGTATGGTCTCATACAGAAAGTTGGTCAGAAATCAGTTAAGAGATCCTCTTATTGCTTCTGTCTTTCCGACTTTTTTTATGCAAGGGATGTTGATTTCAAGTTATCTGGCAAGTTGGACATTTTTAGGAGCTTGGACCATGTTCTTGGCTTCTTTCCTTTGGTGGATTAGTTTGATTGGTCTAATTCTATTGATGGTTTATTACATTTGTTCATTTGTTATTCCCTTCAAGTGGGAAAATATTTATCCTTCTTGGACTGTTCTATTTGTAGGAATTGGCGTAGCTCCTTTGACAATTTTTGTAACTCATCAATACTGGCTAGGACAGATAATCTTTTGGTATTGTCTTCTTGCTTCCATTCTAGTTTTGCCAATTGTTTTCTATAAGACTTTTAAGATTGGACTGGCAGAAGCAACTCTTCCAAATATGACGACGATTTGCGCTCCAATTTCATTGATAACCGCAGCTTATGTCGCTAGTTTCCCAAACCCAAACAATCTTTTGCTCTTATTCCTCATCATACTTGGACAGGCACTTTATTTCTTTATTCTATATCAACTTCCTACTCTTTTTAGAAGATCTTTTTCTGCAGGATTTTCCGCCTTTACTTTTCCTTTAGTGATTTCTGCAACGGCCCTGAAAGCTTTTTTATTGCATTTTGATATAGGAATCACTGGAAAAATCTTTTACGTATGTGAAGTTCTAATAGCTTTGGTTGTTGTTCTAAGAGTGACTTTCTTGTATTTGAAAGACATATTTGAATTAACAGAATAATGGAAAAAAGGATCTCTAGTTTGGAGACCCTCCATTTCTTTATGAAAGAGTGAATTTATGGTATAATATCAATACTTTATATGAGGAAGATAAAATGAATATTCAACAATTACGGTATGTAGTAGCTATTGCAAATAGTGGTACTTTTCGCGAAGCGGCAGAAAAAATGTATGTCAGCCAACCGAGTCTTTCCATTTCTGTGCGTGATTTAGAAAAAGAGCTTGGTTTTAAGATTTTTCGGAGAACTAGTAGTGGTACCTTTTTAACTCGTCGAGGAATGGAGTTCTATGAACGGGCTCAGGAATTGGTAAAGGGCTTTGATATTTTTCAAAACCAATATGCTAATCCCGAGGAAGAAAAGGACGAATTTTCCATTGCCAGTCAGCACTATGATTTCTTACCCCCGCTTATCACTGAGTTTTCTAAGCTATATCCAGCTTACAAGAATTTTCGGATTTTTGAATCGACAACGGTTCAGATTTTAGACGAGGTGGCTCAAGGCCATAGTGAAATCGGCATTATCTACCTTAATAATCAGAATACCAAGGGTATTATGCAGCGGGTGGAAAAGCTAGGCTTGGAAGTAATTGAGCTCATTCCTTTTCAGACTCACATTTACCTGCGGGAAGATCATCCTCTAACTCAGAAGAAGGAGTTGGTCATGGAAGATTTGGCTGCTTTACCGACTGTTCGCTTCACTCAGGAAAAGGATGAGTATCTCTATTATTCAGAGAATTTTGTGGATACCAGTGCCAGTTCCCAGATGTTTAATGTGACCGACCGTGCTACATTGAATGGTATTTTAGAAAGAACAGATGCCTATGCGACTGGATCAGGTTTCTTGGATAGTAATAGTGTGAATGGCATTACAGTGATTCCATTCAAGGATGCTTTAGATAATAAAATGGTTTATGTCAAACGGTCTGAGGTTGAACTATCTCAAGTTGGAGAGGCATTTGTAGCTGTTATGAAAGAATATTTTGAGAAGAAGAGAAAAGTATGAGAAGAAAAATAACCATTCCCCTTACGATTGTCTTGCTTATTGTTTTAGATCAGTTGGTTAAGTGGGCTGTTGTCAGCAATATCAAATTAGGTGAGGTCAAAGGGTTTGTTCCTTCAATCATGAGCCTAACATATCTTCAAAACACAGGAGCTGCTTTTTCTATTTTAGAGAATCAGCAGTGGCTTTTTACAATTATCACACTCCTTGTGATTGGTGGAGCGATCTGGTATTTGATAAAAAATATAAAAGGTTCATTTTGGCTTATCAGTGGATTGACCTTGATTATTGCAGGTGGTTTAGGTAATTTTATTGATCGCTTGCGCCAAGGATTTGTTGTCGATATGTTCCAAGTTGATTTTATCAATTTTGCAGTCTTTAATGTTGCGGATACCTATCTAACTTTTGGAGTTTTAATTATGCTCCTAGTCATCATAAAGGAAGAAAATAATGGAAGTGAAAGTTGAGCAGGCTGGGGCACGTTTAGATAAAGCTGTTGCTGATTTAACTGATTTGTCAAGAAGCCTAGCTAATGAGCAAATTAAGACTGGCAAGATTTTAGTGAATGGCTTGATAAAAAAAGCTAAGTACACTGTCAAAGAAGGTGATGTCATCTCTTACGAGTTGCCAGAGATTGAGGAAGTTGAGTATGTGGCAGAGGATATTCCATTAGAAATCGTCTATCAAGATGAAGATGTGGCGGTTGTCAATAAACCGCAGGGAATGGTGGTCCATCCTTCTGCAGGCCATACAAGCGGTACGCTAGTCAATGCCCTTATGTACCACATTAAAGACCTGTCTGGAATCAACGGAGTCCTCCGTCCAGGGATTGTTCATCGGATCGACAAGGACACTTCTGGGCTTCTCATGATTGCTAAAAATGACCAAGCCCATGTTGCTTTAGCTGATGAATTAAAGGACAAGAAATCCCTACGTAAGTATTGGGCTATTGTTCATGGAAATTTGCCTAACGACCGTGGAGTGATTGAGGCTCCAATTGGCCGCAGTGAAAAAGACCGCAAGAAGCAGGCTGTGACGGCTAAAGGCAAGCCAGCTCTGACGCGCTTCCAAGTTTTGGAACGTTTTGGTGACTACAGCTTGGTTGAGCTTCAGCTGGAAACGGGACGAACTCATCAAATTCGTGTTCACATGGCCTACATTGGGCACCCTGTGGCTGGAGATGAAGTTTATGGACCGCGTAAGACGTTGAAAGGACATGGCCAGTTTCTGCACGCGCGAACGCTGGGCTTTACCCATCCTCGAACTGGCGAAGTACTGGAATTTACAGCTGAAGTGCCAGCTATTTTCCAAGAAACTTTGAAAAAGCTGCGACAAGAATAATCAGGTTCAGTCATTATTAAAATACAAAACAGTCTATCGGTGCTTTTGAAGCTGCCTTGAGGCTGTTTTTACTATATTAAAGAGGAGAATTAGTCATGTGCCAAGTTGAATTTCCTTATCACCCGAATATCTATCGATTAGACTTTAGCCCAATCAAGCGGAATCAAGACGCTCGTCTTTGTCAGGTCTGTGGCTGTGTCCCAGAGCTTTATCTAGATAGAATGTACTCAACTGAAACAATTCATTGTCTTTGTCTGCAATGTGTTGCTAGCGGAGCCGCAGCTGATCAGTTTGACGGATCTTATATTCAAGATGCGGAATGGCAGAAGGTCAGTGATCCAGCACTTGTTAAAAATTTTTTTCGTACGACACCAGGTTATACTAGTTGGCAAGGAGAATATTGGCTAGCTTGTTGCGATGATTTTTGTAATTTCATTGACTATGTGGGAATAGCAGAATTAAACAAAATGCCAGAAAAAGAAGCTATTTTATCGGATTATGAGCTTTTAGGAGGCTTTGACCGTGCTACTCTAGAAGAGTATCTTAGCCGAGACGGAGACATTACCGGCTATCTTTTCCAATGCCGTCATTGCAGTAAATACCGACTTTATGCAGATGCCAGTTAGGAGTTACTTGACATGACAAAGAGAACCTATTTTGTCCACCGAGATGCTTGGGCAGATGAGCGTCAGAGTGACGGACTTGAATTATGCCTTATTCCAGAATTTCATGACCAAAAAACTTAAAATAATGTTACGAGTTCCTAATATACCTTCTACATGATATATCATAGGTTTTATCAATAATCTATAAAACTGCAAAAGTTTGACACAGTTTTCACATAGGAGTATAATCATAGCATAGCTCTGACAGAAGTTTCATAATGAAATTTTTTGCCATAACTAACTTGTAAACCCTTTGCTGTTCAGCTATGAACGTGTCGCGGTATCATGGATACCAAGGAGGAATCATATGTCAAAAGTTGCTATTGTTACAGGTGCAGGTCAAGGGATTGGTTTTGCAATTGCAAAGCGCTTGGTTCAAGATGGATTTAAAGTCGGACTATTGGACTATAATGCGGAAACTGTTGAAAAGGCTGTTGCGGAGTTGTCTGCTACTAAGACCTTTGCTGTAGTTGCGGATGTGTCTAAACAAACAGAGGTGGCTGCCGCCTTCCAAAAAGTCGTTGACCATTTTGGGGATTTAAATGTTGTTGTCAATAATGCTGGTGTAGCACCAACAACACCACTTGATACCATCACAGAAGAACAATTCACACGTACTTTTGCCATTAACGTAGGTGGCGTCATTTGGGGATCTCAAGCAGCTCAAGCACAATTTAAGGCTCTTGGTCACGGAGGCAAGATTATCAACGCTACATCTCAGGCGGGTGTTGTGGGAAATCCTAATTTGACAGTCTATGGTGGTACGAAATTTGCGGTTCGTGGAATCACTCAAACCTTAGCGCGTGATTTGGCTGACTCTGGAATTACAGTCAATGCTTATGCGCCAGGTATCGTGAAAACACCAATGATGTTTGATATCGCTCATGAAGTCGGAAAAAATGCTGGCAAAGATGATGAGTGGGGTATGCAAACATTCGCTAAAGATATCACGCTGAAACGTCTTTCTGAACCGGAAGATGTTGCAGCCGCAGTTAGCTTCCTAGCCGGGCCTGATTCAGACTACATTACTGGTCAAACCATTATCGTTGATGGTGGTATGCAATTCCACTAAGATTCGTTCAAAACTGTGACCGATTGGTCGCAGTTTTTTACGTTTTTAATAGAAAAGATTTTAGTTAGTTGGAGCTATTTTATCAAAGTATAGTTTTAAACTAGACAAATAGTTGTTTAATGCTCGCTGTATAACTTTCGAGTTAAATAACATCCTTCAACCCTTTGATCGCTTCAATCGCGGTCGTTTTTATTTTCTGTAAATCGTGGTATAATAAGACAATCTAGCAGTGAAGGAAAAGGAAATGAAAGCAAAGCGAATCGTATTTAAGGTGGGGACTTCATCGTTGACAAACGCAGATGGCAGTCTGTCACGCGCCAAGGTAAAGGAAATTACTCGGCAGTTGGCTCTCTTGCACGAGGCGGGGCACGAGTTGATCCTGGTCTCATCAGGAGCTATTGCGGCAGGTTTTTCTTCTCTAGGCTTTAAAAAACGACCGACCAAGGTGGCTGACAAACAGGCTTCTGCTGCAGTTGGACAGGGTTTGCTTTTGGAGGAATATACAACCAATCTTCTTTTGAAGCAAATCATTTCTGCTCAGATTCTTTTAACTCAGGATGATTTTGCAGATAAGAGGCGTTACAAGAATGCCCATCAAGCCTTGTCTGTCTTACTGAATCGCGGCGCTATTCCTATTATCAATGAAAATGACACGGTGGCCATCGAGGAGCTTAAGGTCGGGGATAATGATACACTAAGTGCGCAGGTGGCAGCCATGGTTCAGGCGGACCTCCTGGTACTCTTGACTGATGTAGACGGACTCTACACAGCCAATCCGTCTACCAATCCAGATGCTCGGCGACTTGAAAAGATTGAGAAGATTTCTTCTGAGTTGATTGATATGGCGGGCGGTGCAGGAACGAGCAATGGGACTGGCGGTATGCTGACAAAGATTAAGGCTGCAACTCTGGCGACCATGTCTGGTGTTCCGGTCTATATCTGCTCCTCGCTCAAGACGGATGCTCTGCTGGAAGCTGCGGAGGAAACCAAGGATGGCAGTCTCTTTTTGGCTCAGGAAAAGGGATTAAAAACGCAGAAGCAATGGCTGGCTTTCTATGCTAAAAGTCAAGGGGAAATCTATGTAGACCAAGGAGCAGCCAACGCTCTCAGAAATAATGGAAAAAGTTTGTTGGTATCCGGTCTTGTTTCGGTATCGGGTAGCTTTGCCTATCAAGATACGGTAACAGTTTATGAAGAAGGCAGCGAAGCTATTCTTGGTAAAGGGCGCGTGCGTTTTGGCAAGTCTGCTCTTAAAGATATGCTCAAGTCCAATAAACCTAAAGGTGTTGTTATTCATCGGGATGACTGGATTTCTTTGACGCCGGAGTTGAATGATTTATTTTCAGAATTTTAGAAGACGAGGAAAGGAGAAGCGATGACCTCAACACAAGCAATTTTTGAAAGGGTTCAGAAAGTCAAGAAGACGATCAATACGGCCACAACGGCTGAGAAAAACCATGCTTTGGAAGAAATGGCAAAGCAACTCTGGCTTTCTCGTGCGGATATTTTAGCAGCCAATGAATTGGATATGACCACAGCTAAAGGTAAGATTTCAGATGTGATGCTGGATCGCCTCTATCTGGATGAGGATCGCATTGCTGCCATGGCAGAGGGTATTCGTCAGCTGATTGACTTAGAGGATCCTGTAGGGGAAGTCTTGGAAAGGACTGAGCTTGATAACGGTCTTGTCATCAGTAAAAAGCGGGTGGCCATGGGCGTAATTGGTATTATCTACGAAAGTCGGCCCAACGTCACCTCTGACGCTGCGGCTCTGGCCCTAAAGAGTGGTAGCGCAGTCGTTCTCAGAAGTGGCAAGGATGCCTATCAGACAGCGCTAGCAATTGTCACAGCTTTGAAAGAAGGCTTGGCTCAGACGGAGATTTCGCCGGATTGTATCCAGTTGGTTTCTGATACCAGCCGGGCTTCCGCCCAGGCTATGATGAAGGCCAAGGGTTATCTGGATTTGCTCATCCCTCGTGGTGGCGCGGGACTGATTCAGGCGGTTGTAGAAAATGCTACTGTGCCAGTTATTGAGACAGGTACTGGAATTGTTCATATATATGTAGATAAGGACGCTGATCAGGACAAGGCTTTGGCGATTATTGAGAATGCCAAGACCAGTCGCCCCTCAGTCTGCAATGCCATGGAAGTACTACTGGTACATGAAGAGATTGCAGCTGCATTTTTACCACGTTTGCAGAAGATTTTGGTGACAGATCGTGATGCTGTACAAGAAAAGTCTGTTGAATTACGTTTGGATGAGAAAGCGGCACAGTATATCTCGAGCTCGCAAGCTAGACCGGAAGATTTTGATACCGAATTTTTGGATTATGTCTTAGCGGTCAAGCTGGTTTCTTCGCTGGAAGAAGCGGTGGAGCATATTGAGGCTCACAGCACTCATCACTCGGATGCCATTGTGACGGAGAAGTCTGCAGCGGCAGCTTACTTCACAGAGCAGGTGGATAGCGCAGCAGTTTATGTAAATGCTTCAACCCGCTTTACAGATGGCGGTCAATTTGGCCTTGGCTGCGAAATGGGTATTTCTACTCAAAAACTTCATGCCAGAGGTCCTATGGGGCTGAAAGAGCTGACCAGCTATAAATACGTCATCCAAGGGACTGGTCAAGTGAGGAAATAATGATGAAAATTGGATTTATCGGTCTGGGGAATATGGGCGGCAGTCTCGCTCGCCTAGTTGCCCAAGATGAAAGATATAGAAGTGAATTACTCCTGGCTAATCGCAGTCGTGACAAGGCTGAAAAGATTGCTGCGGAACTTGGTGGCCAGCCTGTCAGTAATGCAGAAGTTTTTGCTCAGGCAGAAGTGATTTTCCTTGGCATCAAACCAGCTCAATTTGCTGACTTGCTAGCTGAATATCAGGAAATTATAGAAAAACGAGATTCTCTTCTGCTGGTTTCGATGGCTGCTGGTTTGCCTTTGGTGCTATTAGAGAAATTAACACCTAGCCACCATCGTTGGATTCGGATCATGCCTAATACACCAGTAGCCGTAGGTGAGGGTGTTATTACCTATAGCTTATCTCACCAGGCGAATCAAGTAGACGAAGATTTGTTGCGTGAGCTTCTGTCTTCTGCTGGTCTTTTGGTCAGACTAGAGGAAAAACAGTTGGATGCAGCGACTGCTCTTGCTGGCTGTGGACCAGCCTTCGTTTATCTCTTTATAGAAGCTTTAGCGGATGCTGGTGTTCGAGCAGGACTCAGTCGCGATATATCGCTTGAGCTTGCCAATCAGACTCTTTTAGGCGCTGCAAAGCTAAGCCAAGCCAGTGGGCAACATCCTGCCCAGCTCAAAGACCAGGTCTGCAGTCCAGGCGGATCGACCATTGCAGGGGTAGCTAGTCTGGAAGAAAATGCCTTTCGAGGAACAGTCATGGATGCCGTTCAAGCTGCCTACAAGAGGACCCAGGAATTAGGGAAAAAATCCTAACTAGTTTGTCAAAAGTCGCAGAATAGAGTATAATAAATCAGTATATTTTTAAAAGGGAGAAAATAATGAACACTTTACCAAATTGTCCAAAATGTAACTCAGAATATGTCTATGAAGATGGTGCACTTTTAATTTGCCCAGAATGTGCTTATGAATGGAACCCAGCTGACGTTCAAGAGGTAGAAGAAGGAGTGGTAGCTATTGATGCCAATGGCAATAAGTTGGCTGATGGTGACACTGTTACCCTAATCAAGGACTTGAAAGTCAAAGGTGCACCTAAAGATCTCAAACAAGGTACACGTGTGAAAAATATCCGCATTGTAGAAGGTGACCACAATATCGACTGTAAGATTGACGGCTTCGGTGCGATGAAGCTCAAGTCAGAGTTTGTAAAGAAAATCTGAGGTAAGTATGAATCGTAGATTGATTTTTGCATATCGTATCATACTCTTTTTTCTAAGCTTCCTCGGAGTATATCTCGAAATATCTAAATATGGTTGGGGTATGCTCATGTATTATACAGTCCTGTCAAATCTTTTAGTTTTGCTTTTTACTGGCTACCTTATCTATCTCATGACAAGAACAGATGATAAATGGCAGTCAGCAGGAGTGCTTAGAGTCAAGGGTGGTGTAACCATGTCTATCATGATTACTTGCGTGGTTTACCATCTTTTACTGGCCCCAATTGCGACAGACTTTTATCGTTTAGAGAATTTCCTTTGTCATTATATAGTTCCCCTTGCTTTTCTTTTGGATACTTTAGTTTTTGACAAAGCCCGTCAATACCGTTGGTTTGATCCTATTTCTTGGACAAGCGTCCCTTTGATTTACATGATTTTTTCACTGATTAACGGTTTTGTTCTCAAGATTGATATTCCAAGATCCAAGGACAATCCGTTTCCTTACTTTTTTCTAAATGTCTTTAAACACAAATGGCCCTATGTCATCAAGATGTGCTTAATCATCTTTGTAGCCTATCTGGTCTTTGGATTTATCTTTTACGGTGTAAAATCGTTCTCTTTTTCAAAGAAGAAAGCTTCTTAAAAAGAGACAAATGATAAATTAAACACAATTTTGTGATTACCTATGCATAAAAATACATTTTTCTCTTGAATTAGTTTTTAATTTGTGATAGAGTATTAACAATTAAATAATCCTTTAATTCTATCCAGAGAGATAGACAAGGAGCAAGTAAAATGATAGGTGGAGTGTAAGCAAGTGCGTCTTGTTTTAGCTTGCCTGATTAGATTTTTCTGAGGTCTCCTTGTATGAGGAGGCTTTTTCTGTTGTTTGAGGAGGAATGAATGAAAACAAAAGAAGTAGTTGATGACATCACCATGAATCGTGCGATTACGCAGATTATCTATGAAATCATTGAGCGCAGCAAGGACCTAAACCAAGTTGTTTTGGTTGGCATTAAGACCCGGAGGGTTCACTTGGCTTATCGCATTCAGAAGCGACTGGCTCAGTGTCTTTGTCAGAATGGCTATTATTGAAGCAGTTCTGAAAGGACGACAATAATCTCGGACAGTGAGCCGGGAGTGGGTGAAGCTATGCGAAGCAATCCTACTCCCTATTATTATATTTCTTATGTGGATGGTCATAGGTGGTCTGCATCTTAGACAGGAGGGAACAATGGTAAAGAGACTTTTAATATTAGAAAATGGCATGATTTTCGAAGGGGAAGCTTTTGGAGCAGATCTTCTCGTAACAGGCGAAATCGTCTTTAACACGGGCATGACAGGCTATCAAGAATCAATTACGGATCAGTCTTATAACGGACAGATTTTGACCTTTACTTATCCCTTAGTTGGAAATTATGGTGTCAATCGGGACGACTATGAATCTATTCTGCCGACCTGTAAGGGAGTTGTGGTCTATGAGTATGCACGACGTGCCAGCAATTGGCGCCAGCAATTGTCTTTGGATGAGTTCCTCAAAATCAAGAAGATACCAGGAATCTCAGGGATTGATACAAGAGCACTAACTAAGATTATACGCCAACATGGAACCATGCGGGCAATCATTGCCAACGCGAATGGTAGTATTGAGCGTTTACAAGACCAGCTTCAGTCTATAGTTCTGCCAACTGATAACATTAAGCAGGTTTCTACCAAGCAGTCTTATCCTGCTCCGGGAACTGGTCGAAACGTGGTATTGGTGGACTTTGGTCTCAAGCATTCTATCCTGCGGGAGTTAGCCAAACGCAACTGTAGCGTGACAGTGGTACCTTATAATACCAGCGCTGAGGAAATTCTCCAGCTTAATCCTGATGGGGTTATGTTGTCAAATGGACCGGGAAATCCGGAAGATGTGCCGGAGGCTCTGGACATGATTCGAGGTATTCAGGGCAAGATTCCAATTTTTGGAATCTGTATGGGACATCAGCTCTTCTCCATGGCTAACGGTGCAAAGACGCATAAGATGAAGTTCGGTCACCGTGGTTTCAACCATGCGGTACGTGAGATTGCAACAGGCCGAGTTGATTTTACCAGTCAAAATCATGGCTATGCCGTCAGCCGTGAGGATTTGCCAGAATGCCTGATTGTGACCCATGAAGAAATCAATGATAAGTCTGTCGAAGGTGTGCGCCATCGGGATTATCCTGCCTTTTCTGTACAGTTCCACCCAGATGCTGCGCCGGGACCGCATGACGCAGATTATCTCTTTGATGAATTTATGGAAATGATGGATGCCCATCAGGCATACTAGGAAGCAAGATTGAGAGGTACACTATGGCAAAACGTAAAGATATTCAGAAAATTATGGTCATCGGTTCTGGTCCTATCGTTATCGGACAGGCCGCGGAGTTTGACTATGCTGGGACTCAGGCTTGCCTGTCCTTAAAAGAAGAGGGCTACAGTGTTGTTTTGGTCAATTCTAACCCAGCGACCATCATGACGGACAAGGAAATTGCAGACAGGGTTTATATCGAGCCTATCACGCTGGAGTTTGTTGCGCGGATATTGCGTAAGGAGCGGCCAGATGCTCTTCTGCCTACTTTGGGCGGCCAGACCGGACTCAATATGGCCATGGAACTATCCAAGTCAGGACTTTTAGAAGAGCTGGGAGTGGAACTCTTGGGAACTAAGTTATCAGCTATTGGCCAAGCGGAAGACCGGGATCTCTTCAAGCAGCTGATGGAAGAGCTTGGCCAGCCCATCCCTGAGTCAGAAATTGTCAATACAGTGGATCAAGCGCTGGAATTTGCGGCTGAAATCGGCTATCCAGTCATTGTCCGTCCGGCATTTACACTGGGAGGAACTGGCGGTGGTATCTGTAGTAATGAAGAAGAGCTGCAGGAAATCGCAGAAAACGGCCTCAAACTCTCTCCAGTGACTCAGTGCCTGATTGAGCGCTCCATAGCAGGCTTTAAGGAAATCGAATACGAAGTCATGCGGGATGGCGCAGACAATGCGCTGGTCGTATGTAATATGGAAAACTTTGACCCCGTCGGCATTCACACAGGCGATTCTATCGTCTTTGCGCCAAGTCAGACTATCTCAGACTATGAATACCAGATGTTGCGGGACGCCAGCCTCAAGATTATTCGAGCGCTGAAGATTGAGGGCGGCTGTAATGTGCAGCTGGCTCTGGACCCGCATAGTTTCAAATACTATGTTATCGAGGTCAATCCACGGGTTTCCCGCTCATCAGCCCTTGCCTCTAAGGCGACCGGCTATCCGATTGCCAAGCTGGCGGCTAAAATCGCAGTCGGGCTCACATTGGATGAAATCATCAATCCGGTGACAGGCTCTACCTATGCTATGTTTGAGCCGGCTCTGGACTATGTAGTCGCTAAGATTCCGCGCTTTCCATTTGATAAATTTGAGCAGGGTGAGCGCCGTCTGGGAACCCAGATGAAGGCGACCGGGGAAGTCATGGCTATCGGCCGCAATATTGAGGAGAGTCTGCTCAAGGCTTGCCGTTCTCTGGAAGTTGGTGTGGACCACAACGAGCTGCCTGCTCTCAGTCAAGTAAGCGATGATGAGTTGATGAGGAAGATAGTCAAGGCGCAAGATGACCGACTTTTCTATATTTCAGAGGCTATTCGTCGTGGTTACAGTCCGGATGAAATTGCGGAGCTGACCAAGATTGATGTCTTTTTCCTGGATAAGCTGCTCCATATTTACGAAATTGAGCAGGAGCTGGCCAGTCATATCGGAGATAGCTATGTGCTTAAGAAGGCTAAGCAAAATGGCTTTGCGGATACTAAGATTGCATCCTTGTGGGGGATGACAGCTGAGCAGGTGCGTCGCATCCGGCAGGAGCAGAAGATTTTGCCGGTTTACAAGATGGTGGATACCTGTGCTGCTGAGTTCGGGTCTGCGACGCCTTATTTCTACTCTACCTATGGCTTTGAAAATGAATCTGTCAAATCCAGCAAGGAATCAGTTCTGGTGCTGGGCTCTGGTCCTATCCGAATCGGGCAGGGAGTCGAGTTTGACTATGCGACCGTTCATTCTGTAAAGGCTATTCAGGCGGCTGGTTACGAAGCGATTATCATGAACAGCAATCCAGAGACTGTTTCGACTGACTTTTCTGTTTCTGACAAGCTCTATTTTGAGCCGCTGACCTTTGAAGATGTCATGAATGTCATTGAGCTGGAACAGCCTAAAGGGGTTATCGTTCAGTTTGGCGGTCAGACAGCCATTAATCTTGCAGAGCCTCTGTCCAAGGCTGGTGTTAAGATTTTAGGTACCCAAGTGGCGGACTTGGATCGAGCTGAGGATCGGGATCTCTTTGAGCAAGCTCTGAAGGAGTTGGATATTCCGCAGCCACCAGGTCAGACAGCCACTAATGAAGAGGAGGCAGTAGAGGCTGCTCGTAAGATTGGCTTCCCCGTTCTGGTGCGTCCTTCATATGTCTTGGGTGGCCGTGCCATGGAAATCGTAGAAAACGAAGCTGATTTGCGTTCTTATATGCGGACAGCGGTTAAGGCCAGTCCAGATCATCCGGTTTTGGTTGATTCTTACATTGTCGGGGATGAGTGCGAAGTAGATGCCATTTCTGATGGCCGGCTGGTCTTGATTCCAGGGATTATGGAGCATATCGAGCGGGCAGGAGTTCACTCAGGAGATTCCATGGCGGCTTATCCGCCACAAACCCTATCGCAGAAAGTTAAGGATACCATTGCAGACTATACCAAGCGTTTGGCTCTGGGACTGAACTGTATCGGTATGATGAATATTCAGTTCGTCATCAAGGATGAGCAGGTCTATGTCATTGAGGTCAACCCACGGGCCAGCCGGACTGTTCCTTTCTTGTCCAAGGTGACCGATATTCCAATGGCGCAAGTGGCGACTCGTTTGATTCTTGGGGAAAGCTTGGCAGAGCTGGGCTATGAAGATGGTCTTTATCCAGAAAGTTCAATGGTTCATATCAAGGCGCCAGTCTTCTCCTTTACCAAGCTGGCGAAGGTTGACAGTCTTTTGGGACCTGAAATGAAGTCTACCGGCGAAGTCATGGGTAGTGACCGCACGCTCGAAAAAGCACTCTATAAGGCTTTTGAGGCTTCCTATCTCCATCTGCCAAACTTTGGAAATATCGTCTTTACTATTGCAGGCGATAGCAAGGAAGAAGCCTTGCAGCTGGCTCAGCGTTTTGCCAATATTGGCTATGGTATTTGGGCAACCAAGGGAACAGCCTCTTATTTTGAAAATCACGGCCTGCACGTCCGTCTGGTAGAAAAAATCGGCAGTGATGATAACAAGGACATTCCAGCCTATATCCGAAAGGGCAAGATTCAGGCTATTATCAACACGGTCGGAACCAAGCGGACAGCAGATAAGCATGGTCAAATTATCCGTAGCTCAGCTATCGAGCACGGAGTTCCACTCTTCACAGCCTTGGACACAGCTGATGCCATGCTGAAGGTGCTTGAAAGCCGCAGTTTCACTACAGAGGCGATATAGAGCTAGAATTTTGTGTTCTAGATTGTCGTTTGACTGTCTGAAAGTCTGAAAAGTAATCTCATACGGTTAAGCTTGAGAAATGCAACTGTCCAAGCTTATTCTGTCCTTAAATAGCCATAATAAATGACCATTCAAATATATAAAATTAAAATCAAAGAAGAAGTGGGAAAGTATCCTGCTTCCTTTTTTGCTTTATTTTGATTTCTAGTCACTCTCAGCCTTCCTTGAAGAATTTAAACTTAGGTGAAAATGAGCTGAAAAACTGGATGGAATTAATCAATTTACTTCTTTAGATAATTTGGATATGAACAAGAATAAAATCATAACTTAAGCACTTCAGGAACCAAATAAGACTGTGACTTTTATCAATGTCAGCGACAATTATATCCCCAAAGCAGAGCTTGAATCAAATGAAAATAAAAATTCCAAAAGCAATCGCGCAGCATTTTCCTGATGTTCAGGGGGATAACATTGACAATAACAAGGAAGCTAAAGAAAAAAAGCTGATGGACTTAAAAAAGAAGAACCTTCTAAAGCCACGTCAAGATCTGAAGCAAAAGATGAAAAGTCTTTGCCAATCATTGATGAAAAGGAGTCTCTTAGAGCTAATAAAAAATAGACAGACATAAAAAACGAGAAAAATAAGGAGTTCTTGAATAAACAATCTATTTTTTGCTTAAAATTTGAATTTAATTCTTGAAATTGTTTGGAAATTGTGATAAAGTATTAACAATTAAATAATCCTTTAATTCTATCCAGAGAGGTAGACAAGGAGCAAGTAGAAATTGGGTTGAGCATATACAGGTGCGTCTTGTTTGCACACCCAGCAAATTATTCTGTAGTCTCCTTGAAAAAGGAGACTTTTTTGTTGGTTTAGGGGGTATTCATGAAAACAAAAGAAGTTGTTGATGATATTACAATGAACCGTGCGATCACACGGATTACTTATGAAATCATCGAACGCAACAAAGAATTGAACCAAGTAGTCTTGGCGGGAATTAAAACTCGTGGAGTTCACTTGGCTCATCGTATCCAAAAACGATTAGCACAATTGGAACAAATTGATATTCCAGTAGCTGAAATTGATACAAAACCTTTTAGAGATGATAAAAAGAGTCAGGAAGAAGATACGACTTTGATTCCTGTAGATATTACTGACCGTCAAGTGATTCTGATTGACGATGTTCTCTACACAGGTCGTACCATTCGGGCGGCCATTGACAATCTCGTAAGCCACGGTAGACCTTCGCGCGTTAGCCTAGCAGTCTTGGTTGACCGAGGCCATCGGGAATTACCAATTAGAACTGACTATATTGGAAAAAATATTCCAACTAGTAGAACAGAAGAAATCATTGTAGAAATGACCGAAACTGATGGTCAGGATCGTATTTTGATAAAGGGGGAATAATAATCTATATGAATCAAGATGTAAAATATGATGTCCACGATATGCCAAAGCCAGGTTTACTTTTAGGCTTATCCTTCCAGCATCTGTTTGCCATGTTTGGCGCGACTGTTCTAGTCCCAATCTTAGTAGGGATTGATCCAGCAGTTGCCTTATTCTCAAGTGGCCTAGGAACCCTAGCACACCTCACAGTTACCAAGTATAAGATACCAGCCTATATGGGATCCAGTTTTGCTTATATAGCAGCCATGCAATTATTGATGAAAACAGATGGTATTGGAGCGGTAGCACAAGGAGCTATCACAGGCGGTTTGGTCTACTTTATCGTAGCCATGATTGTGAAGTTTGCTGGAAACGCCTGGATTGATAAAATCCTACCTCCTGTAGTTGTAGGACCAATTATCATGGTCATTGGTCTGAGTTTGGCCGGCACAGCAGTTAGTGATGTTATGAATAAAACAGGAGCTAATGGTGAAAAGGTTTATGATTTGACTTATTTCACTATTGGAATGGTGACCTTGTTAGCAGTTATTCTCTTTAACATCTATGGTAAAAAGATTATCGGTATCATTCCTGTCTTACTAGGTTTGATAGTTGGCTACTTCTTTAGTTTAATTCTTGGTGCAATAACTGGACAGGAGATTGTCTCATTTGCAAAGGTTGGTGAAGCATCTTGGTTCCACCTTCCACCAATGAGCCTTCCTTTCTTAGATTATGATGTAAAATTTTACCCTAGTGCGATTTTAACCATGGCACCTATCGCCTTTGTAACTATGACAGAACACTTTGGCCACGTTATGGTACTGAATAGCTTGACAGGAAAAGATTTCTTTAAAGATCCAGGCTTAGATAAAACCTTGACTGGTGATGGTCTGGCTCAGATTATTGCAGGACTTTTTGGAGCACCTCCAGTGACTAGCTACGGAGAGAACATTGGAGTTATGGCTCTCAATAAAATTTACAGTGTCTATGTGATAGCAGGTGCAGCGGTCCTTGCCATTGTCATGAGTTTTGTTGGAAAAGTTTCGGCTTTGCTTCAATCCATCCCAAGTCCAGTTCTAGGTGGAATATCCATTGCTCTCTTCGGTGTAATTGCCTCAAGTGGACTTAAAATTCTCATAGAAGCACAGACAAATTTTGATAACAAAAAGAATCTACTGATTGCCAGTGTCATATTGGTTTCTGGTATCGGTGGTCTGACCTTGCAACTGTCGGGTCTGCAAATCTCAGGAGTTGCCTTGTCAACTATCTTGGGAATTGTCCTCTATCTTGTCCTGCCTGAACCTAAGAATTAGGTCAGACATCTGATTTTTTAAACTGTTCAACATTAATTTATTTCAATTTATCTCTAAGGCAAAATTGAAATAGAGCTCTAATCATTATCACAAAGGAGATCTTATCATGTCATCTAATCAAATCGCTCTTAAAAACCTTGTCTCAATGGAAACTTTGTCAAACGAAGAAGTTATGGCCTTGATCAAACGAGGAATTGAATTTAAAAATGGAGCAAAAGCCAACTATGACGAACAGCATATCGTGGCCAATCTTTTCTTCGAGCCTTCTACAAGAACCCACAAGGCCTTTGAAGTAGCAGAATTGAAATTGGGTTGCGACCTACTGGATTTCGATGTAAAAACTAGTTCAGTCAACAAAGGTGAAACCCTATATGATACAATTTTAACTATGTCCGCACTCGGAGTTGACATCTGTGTCATTCGCCACCCAGAAGTAGACTATTACAAAGAGTTAGTGGAAAGCCCCACCATTACGACTTCCATCGTCAACGGTGGTGATGGTTCAGGTCAGCACCCAAGTCAAAGTCTCCTAGACTTGATGACCATTTATCAAGAATTTGGACACTTCGAAGGACTCAAAGTTGCAATTGCTGGTGACCTTGACCACTCACGAGTGGCTAAATCCAATATGCAGATTCTTAAAAGATTGGGAGCAGAGCTTTATTTTGCAGGACCAGAAGAATGGAGAAGTGAAGAATTCTCTCACTATGGTGAATTTGTAACAATCGATGAAGTTATTGACAAAGTAGATGTCATGATGTTCTTGCGTGTTCAACACGAGCGTCATGATTATGAGTCTATCTTTTCTAAAGAAAACTACCACAGACTGCATGGGCTGACTCAAGAGCGTTACGACCGTATGAAAGACACAGCTATTCTGATGCATCCAGCTCCAGTTAACCGAGATGTAGAAATTGCTGACCATTTAGTTGAAGCACCAAAATCACGTATTGTTGAACAGATGACGAATGGAGTCTTTGTCAGAATGGCAATTATAGAAGCTGTTCTCAAAGGTCGCCAAAAATGATAAGAAATATCCCAAAAATCAGGCATCTAGTCTGATTTTTTGATTATTTTATAAAAAAACTTACATTTGCAAATAGTCATCAAATTGTAATCAAAAAGCTATGAAAACGAAACGAATTTTATCTTTGTTTTTCACAAAGACATGATAGAATGAGTCAAGCGAAGTGGTATGAATAAATATCAATATAAAAATTAGGAGGATTTGGAGAGAGAAATGGAAAAGAAATTAGGAAAATCAGTTGTTGCAACAGGGATTGCAGCAACCACTTTGATTTCAGGAGTTGTGGGAAATCATGTAAATGCTGATGAGTTAACAAAACCTTCTCAACGATCAGAACAAAATGATCTTGAAGTGACAGAAATTCAGAAAGATCTGGCAAAAGCACAAGTAGATGCTCAGAAAGATGTTGTTGAAAAAGCTAAAGATGAACTTGAGAAAGCTCAAGAAGCAAATCAAAACACTCAAGCTCAGCTCAATCAAGCGAAAGAAGTCAACAAAGAAGCTAGTCCAGAAGCTGTCGCAGAAGCTAAAGCAGAAGTAAGTAAAGCTGAAGCTGAAGTGAATGCAAATCAAGCTTCATTAAACAACTCGCAAAGTCAAGAACTTCCTTCAGAACAAGCAGTTCAACAACAGGAAAATGTCGTTGTCGGACAACGGACTTTGGTAGACGTTGCCGAGAGAGAATATAACGAAGCGAAAGCCCCTATCATTAGAGAAGAACAAGAACTAGCTCAAGCTAAGGCAGAAGAAGAACAAGCTACTCAAGAACTCGCAGCTAAACAAGCTAATCTTGCAGCTGTTCAGCAAAACATTGCAAATTCACCAAGTAATACAGCTAATCTTGAGCAGGCTATCCAAACAAACCAAAATGAAATCAACCAGATTCAGACTGCAATTAATCAAAAAGAAGCTGAATTGGCAAATACCCCACAAACTGAAACAACAACACAAGCTGCTAATACCTATCAAGAGCTCCTTCAAAACTTGCAAAGCCAAGGAGCAACTCAAGAAATTAGAGATGCTGCAGCTAACGCACTCGCTTTATACAAACGGTCCCAAGCTGAAGATGGGTTAACAGTTGGCAGCGACTCTACCAGCTCAGCGACTCTTGAAAATAATTTAAAAGCTGTAGAAGTTATTCGAGCGATAAATAACTACCGAGCACAGGCAGGATTACCTCCATTATATGTTGATCCATATGCAAATGTTGCCAGTCAAATTCAATCAGCCTTTTTCGAGCAAAACGGTCGCCACATGTTTAAGTATATAAAAAATGAAAATGTGGCTATCAGCTTTACACCTAAGGCATCAGTTGATTTTTGGTACAGTGAAAAAGCATTGTATCAAGAGATCGCTGCGCGCTATAATTTACCAACCGACGAATCTCAGCTGGATGCCAATGATATTTATATGAAAATTGGTGCTGCTGAATTCGCAAGAGTTGGTCATTACTTGCAAATGTTGGATAATAAGGCAACTGCAATTTCTGCATCTTATAACACTGTTCCTAATCAGTACAGTTCAACAAATGGAACTGCAACAGTTGGTTTCCATCAAGTAGGAAACTTGAACCAACGCTTGCAAAACGGGACCTTGATGAGCCTAGCTGATTACGAAAACTTACTAGCTAGTGCACGCCAAACACGGACGAATACAAACGAAAAATATGCTGCTTTAAGAAATGAAATTGCTGCCTTAAAAGTTGAAAAAACAAATCGCGAAGTAAGAGCTGGTATTTTAAACAGTCAACTAAATGATCTCCAGTCACAATCAAATGACCAAGCGCAAGTTTTAGCAAATGCTCAATATCAACTACTGAACGCTCAAGATCGTGTAGCAGCTGCTGCAAGAAACACTGCAGACAAACAGTTAGCTCTTGAAAATGCAACTAGAAGATATGAAGCGGAGTTAGAACCTAAGAGATTGGCTTTAGATTTAGCAAGAGAGAAATTAGCTGCAGAAAGCTCAAAACTTGAATCTTTAAGAGCTGCTTTGCACTCAACTAAAGCTAATACAATTGAAGCAAGAAAGCAATTAATTGATTCTCAAATTCGCTTGAAACAAGTTCAAGAAAGAGCTAAACAATTATCACAAGCTCCTCAACAGCTTTCTAAGGCTCGTAAGGCAGTTGCATCAGCCAAAGCTGATCTTGCCGCAAAAGAAACAAAATACAAAGCTGAAGAGAGTCTTTTGGAGCTCTATCAAGAAGTTCATGCTAGATTAGAAGCAAAACACAATCAATTAAGAGCTAAGAATGCCACAAAAGAAACTGCTAAAGATCAGCCTGTTGATGCCAAAAATGTTTATCAGGGTGAAGCAATACATCAAACACAAGATAAGTCTTCTAAAACAAAACAAAACGTATCTGCTACAGGAGTAAAGACAGAGCAAATTGGAATTATTGCGGCAGTAGCTGGATTCTTTGGACTTGCTGGTGTTGCTCTTAAACGATTTAAAAGAAAATCCTAAAAAATAACAAAGAGGTTTGAGATCTAATTTCATCCTCTTTTTTTATATTCTTTTGTGATAGAAAATGATAGAATTTGCTTGACATTGAAAAATATTGGTGTATAATGATAAATGTAAGCTGTTTCAGGAGGGAGAAGTATGCTAAAGTCTGAACGAAAACAAGTGATTTTAGAACAGTTAAAAGATCATCGAACAGTTTCCTTAGATCGTTTAGTTCATATTCTAAAAACTTCAGAATCCACCGTTCGGCGCGATTTAGATGAATTAGAAAGCGAACAGAAACTACGACGGATTCATGGCGGTGCAGAAAACATTCATTTTTTACAAGAAGAAGAAAGCAATCAAGAAAAATCTATCAAAAACATTCAATTTAAGCAGAAAATTGCAGAAAAAGCTGCCAGTCTTATTCAGGATCATGATGTTGTCTTTATCGATGCTGGTACTACAAATGAGTTATTAATACAAGCAATTCATAACCACAAAGTAACGATCGTAACCAATTCTATTCATCATGCATCAAAACTTGTTGAGCGAAATATCCCTACAGTTATTGTCGGTGGAACAGTAAAAAGATCTACAGATGCCAGTATAGGAGGGATAGCTCTTAATCAAATTGGTCAACTGAATTTTGATAAAGCTTTTATTGGAATGAATGGAATTGATGATAGTTTCTATACAACACCAGATATGGAAGAAGGAGCTGTTAAGCGAGCCATTATGGAAAACGCAAAACAAACTTATGTCTTATCAGACTCGTCAAAACTGGATCAAGTATCCTTTGTCAAAGTGGCTCCTCTTGCTAAAGCAAAAATAATTACTAATAAAATTTCGTCCATCTTGCTGGAAAAAATTAAGGAAAAAACGGAGGTGATTGAAGTATGATTTATACTGTAACATTAAACCCGTCCATTGACTATATTGTTCGTTTGGATAAGGTCCTGATAGGAAGTGTCAATCGAATGGATAGTGATGACAAGTTTGCTGGTGGAAAAGGTATCAATGTTAGCCGAGTTCTAAAAAGATTAGGTATTGATAACAAAGCAACTGGTTTTATTGGTGGCTTTACTGGTAAATTTATCACGGACACTCTTGAAGAAGAAGGAATCTCCAGTCACTTCGTAGAAGTTGAGGAAGATACTCGCATCAATGTCAAGATAAAGGCAGATGCTGAAACGGAAATTAATGGACCCGGCCCTGATATCTCTAGCCTGAAGCTGGAGGAATTAAAGAATATTCTTGCTTCTCTAACTGCTGATGATACAGTAGTTTTTGCTGGAAGTAGTCCTAAAAATTTAGGAAATACTATCTACAAAGACCTGATTGGATTAACCAGGAAAACAGGAGCGCAAGTAGTCTGTGACTTCGAAGGACAAACACTACTTGATTCCTTGGAGTTTGAGCCACTTTTGGTCAAACCTAATAATCACGAACTAGGCGATATTTTTGGAGTGAAACTAGAAAGTTTAGATGAAATCGAGAAATATGCTCGTCAAATTTTAGACAAAGGAGCACAGCATGTGATCATTTCTATGGCTGGTGATGGTGCCTTGTTGGTGACTAAAGAAGGTGCATACTTTGCAAAACCTATCAAGGGGAGTGTCAAAAATTCTGTCGGAGCTGGCGACTCTATGGTCGCTGGATTTACAGGCGAATTTGTCAAATCAAAAGACGCAGTAGAAGCCTTTAAATGGGGGGTAGCTTGCGGAACAGCAACTACCTTCTCGGATGACTTGGCAACAGCAGAATTTATTAAAGAAACATATGAAAAAGTTGAGGTAGAAAAACGATGAAAATTCAAGACCTATTAAGAAAAGACGTTATGTTGCTAGATTTGCAAGCAACTGAAAAAACAGCTGTCATTGAAGAGATGATTAAAAGCCTGGTTGATCACGGTTATGTAACTGACTTTGAGGCTTTTAAAGAAGGGATTTTGGCGCGTGAAGCCTTGACTTCTACAGGTCTTGGTGACGGAATTGCTATGCCTCATAGCAAGAACTCTGCTGTTAAAGAAGCAACTGTTCTCTTTGCTAAGTCAAACAAGGGTGTTGACTACGAAAGCTTGGATGGACAACCAACTGATCTATTCTTCATGATTGCTGCTCCAGAAGGTGCTAATGATACTCACTTGGCAGCCTTGGCAGAATTGTCTCAATACCTGATGAAAGATGGCTTTGCGGATAAACTTCGTCAAGTAACTTCGCCTGATCAGGTGATTGAGCTCTTTGACCAAGCTTCAGAAAAAGCAGAAGAAGTTGCTGTGGTTGAACCTGCAAATAAAGGTGGAGACTTCCTTGTAGCTGTAACAGCATGTACTACAGGGATTGCGCATACCTACATGGCTCAAGAGGCCTTGCAAAAAGTTGCTGCTGAAATGGGTGTTGGTATCAAGGTTGAAACCAATGGTGCCAGCGGTGTTGGAAATAAGTTGACAGCTGAGGATATTAAAAATGCTAAGGCTGTTATTATTGCTGCTGACAAGGCAGTAGAGATGGATCGTTTTGATGGCAAACCATTAATTAATCGTCCAGTCGCGGATGGTATCCGTAAGACAGAAGAACTGATCAATTTGGCTCTTTCAGGAAAGGCTGAGATATACAAGGCTACTAATGCCAGTGGTGTTGCAGAATCTAGCAACGAAAAACTTAGTCTGGGCGGCGCTTTCTATAAGCACCTGATGAGTGGTGTATCTCAAATGCTCCCATTTGTTATCGGTGGCGGGATTATGATTGCTATCGCATTCTTGCTGGATCAGATCTTAGGTGTACCAAAAGATCAGCTTTCTAATCTAGGAAGCTATCATGAGATTGCAGCGCAGTTTAAATCAATTGGTGGAGCAGCCTTTGGCTTCATGTTACCAGTATTGGCTGGTTACATTGCTTACTCAATCGCTGAAAAACCAGGTCTGGTTTCTGGTTTCGTAGCCGGTGCAATTGCTAGCAGTGGCGCATCCTTTGGTGGCGTTGCTTACGCTGCAGGTGGTGAAAAGACGCTTTCTTTGGTAGGCGTATCGTCTGGTTTCCTTGGAGCTCTGGTCGGTGGTTTCTTAGCTGGTGGGGTGATTTTAGTCCTTCGCAAATTACTTGCAGGTCTACCTCGCTCACTTGAAGGTATCCGTTCAATTTTGCTCTTGCCACTTCTTGGGGTATTAGTTACTGGATTCCTTATGTTGGCTGTAAATATTCCAATGTCTGCAATCAATACAGCCCTCAACGATTTCCTTGCTAGTTTGAGCGGAAGTTCAGCTGTCCTTCTTGGCCTCTTGGTCGGTGGTATGATGGCGGTCGATATGGGTGGACCAGTTAATAAGGCTGCTTACGTATTTGGTACTAGTACACTCGCAAGTACTGTTTCAACTGGTGGATCACCTGTTATGGCTGCGGTTATGGCAGCTGGTATGGTCCCACCTCTAGCAGTATTTGTGGCTACTCTCTTCTTTAAAAATAAATTCACTGAGGAAGAACGCAATTCTGGAATTACTAACATTGTCATGGGACTTTCTTTCATCACAGAAGGTGCGATTCCATTTGGTGCTGCTGACCCAGCCCGCGCTATTCCAAGCTTTATCGTAGGTTCAGCCCTTACAGGTGCTCTTGTAGGTCTTTCTGGAATCAAACTCATGGCCCCTCACGGTGGTATCTTCGTTATTGGATTGACAAACAACCCAATTCTTTACCTAGTATATGTTTTGATTGGTGCAGTAGTCAGTGGTATTATCTTTGGATTCTTACGCAAACCATTGTCAAAATAAGTATAATATTGGACTTCTTCGGAGGTCCTTTTTTGTAGATAATTTTATTTATTATGAAGAAAAGGAGAATGAGCAAGAGAGAAGCAAACTATAGTCAGTGATTGAAAATTATGCTATAATTTACATAACGCAAATTTTTAGGAGAACAACAATGGAACTACAACGCGAAAAAGAATTCGTCAGCCAATATCACTTTGATGCACGTAATTTTGAATGGGAAAAAGAAAACGGAACACCCGAAACAAAAGTCGATGTCAATTTTCAATTATTGAATCATGATCAAGAAAATCAAGTAACTTCTTTGGTTGTTATTTTGAATTACATGATCGTTTTTGAAGCCTTTGTGATTAGTGGAGTGATTTCTCAAGTTAACCATATTCAAGATCGAATCATTGGCGAACCGAGTGAATTTGATCAAGAAGAAGTAGAGCAATTAGCTAAACCTTGCTTAGCAATGCTCAACCGCTTGACTTATGAAGTGACAGAAATCGCCCTGGATTTACCAGGTATTAATTTGGAGTTCTAAATGAAACTAGCTGTTATTACAGATTCCTCAGCCTACTTAAAACTGGAAGTTTTAGAAAAAGAAAACCTATTTATTCTGGATATTCCAGTTTTCATCGACGGAAAAACATACGTGGAAGGGAAAAATCTGACTGCTGAAGAATTCTATCAAAAAATGGCACTCTCTGCTGAATTACCCAAAACAAGCCAGCCTAGTATAGCTGAATTGGAAGATCTGCTTTCTACTTTAGCGGGAAACGGATATACACACGTTTTGGGACTCTTCCTTTCTAGCGGTATTTCTGGTTTTTATCAAAACATTCAGTTTTTGAAAGATGAATTTCCTCAGTTGGAAATTGCTTTTCCAGACTCCAAGATTACCAGTGCTCCATTAGGAATTATGGTTCAATCTGCGCTCAACTGGGCAGAAGCAGGACTTGATTTCAATGAGATCCTCAGAAGAATTAATGTTCAGATTGACGGGACTAGTGCCTTTATCATGGTTGATTATTTGAATCATCTTGTTAAAGGGGGGCGCCTTTCAAATGGCGCTGCGATTCTAGGAAATCTACTGAGTATTAAACCAATTCTGTATTTTAATCATCATGGAGTGATTGAAGTTTTTGAAAAGATTCGGACGGAGAAGAAGGCAACTAAGCGTCTAATTGAACTTGTTGAGGAACGGACTTCGTCAGGAAAATATGAAATTATCGTCATTCATGCTAATGCAGTTGACAAGGCTGAAACCTTACGTCAATCTCTACTAGAAAGTAACATTAGTGCAGAGATCTCTCTAGCAACTTTTGGTAGTGTTATTGGAACACATCTTGGAGAAGGAAGTATCGCATTAGGCTACATTCCTCTGTTTGACTAATAATCAAATCTATCAAAAAAGGAGATGCAGATGGGAATTAAAATAATCATTGCAGGCTTCAAAGGTAAAATGGGCCAAGCAGCCTATAAAATGGTAACAGAAGATCCAGAACTAGAATTAGTTGGACTGCTGGATCCTTTTACGGATGAAAAAGAAGTAGCAGGTGTTCCTGTCTTCAATGCCAAGGAAGAATTGGCTGGACTGGAAGCCCATGTCTGGGTTGATTTTACAACCCCTAAAGTAGCTTATGACAATACTCGCTTCGCTTTGGAACAGGGGTTTTGTCCAGTAGTTGGAACGACAGGTTTTACTCCAGAGCAATTGGAAGAGTTGATCACGCTGTCTAGGGAAAAGCAGTTGGGTGGATTGATTGCTCCAAACTTTGCCTTGGGGGCTGTTTTGCTGATGCAATTTGCAGCTCAGGCTGCCAAGTATTTCCCAAATGTAGAAATTATCGAGCTACATCACGACCAGAAAAAGGATGCACCGAGCGGTACTGCTATTAAGACAGCCGAGCTCATCAGCCAAGTCAGACCGAGCAAGCAGCAGGGAGCTGCTGATGAGGAAGAGTCTATAGCCGG
Organism: Streptococcus sp. HMSC062B01; assembly: GCF_001811085.1. Lineage (NCBI taxonomy): Bacteria > Bacillati > Bacillota > Bacilli > Lactobacillales > Streptococcaceae > Streptococcus > Streptococcus sp. HMSC062B01. The sequence goes on along the minus strand of NZ_KZ672766.1, from coordinate 78,741 downwards.
CGCCCGCGGAGCTGATTTCGATGGCATGCGTATTCATTCGGTCCGCTTGCCAGGTCTGGTTGCCCATCAGGAAGTAATCTTTGGCAGCCAGGGAGAGGGATTAACCCTACGGCATGATTCCTATGACCGCGCCTCCTTTATGACAGGAGTTAATCTCGCCATTAAAGAAGTTATTAAACGCTCAGAATTAGTCTATGGATTGGAACATTTACTATGAGATTAGAAACTCTGCCTTCTGAATTTCAGGAGGCTTTGCCAGTATTAGAGAAGATAAAAGCTGCTGGTTTTGAAGCTTATTTTGTTGGCGGCTCAGTTCGCGATGCCCTTTTGCAGCGACCTATTCACGATGTGGATATTGCCAGCTCCAGCTATCCTGAGGAAACTAAGCGTATCTTTGACCGTACGGTTGATGTGGGGATTGAGCATGGAACCGTCTTGGTTCTGGAAAATAACCGTGAATACGAAGTGACGACTTTCCGGACCGAGGATGTCTATGTGGACTACCGCAGGCCTAGTAAGGTTTCTTTTGTGCGCTCTTTGGAAGAAGATCTCAAACGACGCGATTTCACCATCAACGCCCTTGCTTTGGACGAAAACGGTCAAGTTATTGATCTTTTCCAAGGCTTGGATGACTTGGAAAATCATATTTTGCGCGCTGTTGGGACGGCTGCAGAGCGCTTTAATGAAGATGCTCTGCGCATCATGCGGGGCTTTCGCTTTCAGGCTGCCTTGGATTTTGACTTGGAGCAAGATACTTTATCAGCTATGACGGACTGTTCTCCCCTGCTGGAAAAGATTTCAGTTGAACGCATTTTTATTGAGTTTGACAAACTCTTACTGGCTCCGTTTTGGCGCAAGGGCTTAGAGTCACTCTTGACAAGCGGTGCCATTGAATTTTTGCCAGATTTGAAGGGAAGCGGAGCTAAATTAGAGCAGCTCTTTGAATTGGATTCAGACTTTTGCTTTTCAGCATCTGAACAGGCTTGGGCAGCTCTTTTGTTAGCATTGAAAACACAGGATGTTCAACGATTTTTGAGAATTTGGAAAACCTCTCGTGAATTTGCCAAAAGAGTAGCAGATATTGTTGAAATTGTGACGATTCGCTCAGAACGGGACTTGACCAAGCGTGACTGCTATGATTACGATATAGACTTATTGCTACAAGCAGAAGAACTTCGTCAGGCGCAAGGTTTGACAGTGGACTTCTCTGCGATTCATAATCTTGATGCCAGTCTGACTATTCACAGCAAGCAGGAAATGGTAGTCAATGGTGGCATGCTGATGCGGGAGTTCGGCTTTGAGCCAGGACCAAAACTTGGTCAAATTTTAAAAGAGTTGGAATACGCTATTGTAGACGGCCACTTACCTAATGACTTAGAGGCCATTTATGCCTATATCAAGGAGAAAAAATGAGCGATTTTATCGTTGACAAGCTAACCAAATCAGTAGGAGATAAGACTGTTTTTCGGGATATTTCCTTTATCATTCACGACCTAGACCGGATTGGTCTGATTGGTGTCAATGGAACAGGAAAGACAACGCTACTAGATGTCTTGTCAGGCAAGTCAGGTTTTGACGGCGATGTCAGCCCTTTTTCTGCTAAGACGGGCTATAAGATTGCTTACCTGACTCAGGAGCCTGATTTTGATGAGGAGCAGACGGTGCTTGATACTGTTTTGTCCAGTGATTTACGGGAAATGCAGTTGATTCGAGAGTATGAGCTGCTTTTGACGACCTATGATGAAAGTCAGCAGTCTAGGCTAGAAGCGGTTATGGCAGAGATGGACTCACTACATGCTTGGGAAATCGAAAGCCAGGTTAAGACAGTCCTGTCCAAGCTTGGTCTAACAAATCTGTCTCTCAAGGTTGGTCAGTTATCAGGAGGCCTTCGTCGACGAGTGCAGCTGGCCCAGGTTCTCTTAGGCGATGCAGATTTGCTCTTACTGGATGAGCCGACTAACCACCTAGACATTGATACCATTGAATGGCTGACGCACTTCTTGAAAAATTCAAAGAAAACCGTCCTTTTCATCACCCACGACCGCTATTTCTTGGATAATATTTCGACACGAATTTTTGAGTTAGATGGCGGTCGCTTGATTGAATACCAGGGAAATTATCAAGACTATGTTCGTCTCAAGGCAGAGCAGGATGAACGGGATGCGGCCTTACTTCACAAAAAGCAGCAACTATACAAGCAGGAGCTTTCTTGGATGCGGCGGCAGCCTCAGGCTCGGGCAACCAAGCAACAGGCTCGTATCAATCGTTTCCATGACCTCAAGAAAGATTTGACCGGTCAGACGACTGATAGCAACCTGGAAATGAACTTTGAAACCAGCCGTATTGGTAAGAAAGTTATCGAGTTTCAAAATGTAGATTTTGCTTATGATCAGAAGCCTATTCTCTCTCAGTTCAGTCTTTTGATTCAGAACAAGGACCGCATTGGGATTGTAGGAGATAACGGTGTCGGCAAGTCAACCTTGCTCAATCTGATTGCTGGAAAACTTCAGCCTCAGGCTGGTCAGCTCATTATCGGAGATACAGTCCGAGTGGCCTATTTCTCTCAGCAGATTGAGGGATTGGATGAGTCTAAGCGGGTCATCAACTACCTGCAAGAAGTGGCTGAAGAGGTCAAGATAAGCAGTGGAACGACTTCCATTGCAGAACTCTTGGAGCAGTTTCTTTTTCCTCGTTCTACTCATGGAACTTTGATCAACAAGCTATCTGGTGGAGAGAAAAAACGCCTTTATCTGCTCAAGCTTCTCTTGGAAAAGCCCAATGTCTTGCTTCTAGACGAGCCAACTAATGATTTGGATATTGCAACTCTGACGGTGTTAGAAAACTTTCTGCAAGGCTTTTCCGGGCCAGTTATTACGGTCAGCCATGACCGATATTTTCTAGACAAGGTAGCCAGCAAAATTTTGGCTTTTGAAGCTGGGGGTATCAAAGAGTTTTTTGGCAATTACACGGATTACTTAGACGAAAAAGCCTTTTTGGCAGAAAGCTCTGCTATTTTCCAAAAGACTGAAAAGGAAAAATCGACCAAAGTGCGTGAGGTGAAAAAGCGCATGACCTACTTTGAAAAGCAGGAGTGGGAGACTATCGAGGCAGATATCGAGACGCTGGAGGGGCGAATTGCTGAGATTGAAGTGGCCATGCAGGAGAATGGCTCTGACTTTGCTCGCCTGTCTCAACTCCAGCAGGAACTGGATGAGCAGAACGAAAAACTGCTGGAAAAATACGAGCGCTATGAATACCTGAGTGGGTTAGAGTAGAAAAGCAAAAAATTAGACTAAAAAGCGTAGGAAAGAAAACTTCCTACGCTTTTTAGTCTAATTTTATTCCCACTCAACGGTTGCAGGTGGTTTGCTTGTGATATCATAGACGATGCGGTTGACGTGGTCTACTTCGTTTACAATACGTACAGAAATTTTTTGTAAAACTTCCCAAGGAATCTTGGCAAAGTCAGCTGTCATGCCATCGATAGAAGTGATAGCACGAATAGCAATGGTGTAGTCGTATGTCCGTCCGTCTCCCATGACCCCAACAGAACGAACACCAGTATTGACGGTGAAGTACTGCCAGATATCGCGGTCAAGCCCTGCCTTAGCAATTTCTTCACGAAGAATAGCATCAGACTCACGAACAGTTTCTAATTTCTCTTCAGTGATTTCTCCCATAACACGAATAGCAAGACCTGGGCCTGGGAACGGTTGGCGCCAGACGATTTCATCAGGCATACCAAGCTCTGTACCTAAGGCACGAACCTCGTCTTTATAAAGTGTGTTCAGCGGTTCAATCAGCTCAAACTGCATATCTTCGGGCAAACCACCCACGTTATGGTGAGACTTGATAGTCTGAGCAGTGTCAGTACCAGACTCAATCACATCGGTATACAGAGTTCCTTGTGCCAAGAATTTTACATCTTTCAGTTTGCTGGCTTCGTCGTCAAAGACATAGACAAATTCATTTCCAATGATTTTGCGTTTTTGTTCTGGATCAGAAATACCTGCGAGTTTATCAAGGAAACGTTTAGCTGCGTCTGCTTTAACGATATTTAGTCCGAATTTTCCGCCCAACATTTCCATAACTTGATCAGCTTCACCCTTACGCAAAAGGCCGTGATCAACAAAGATACAGATTAATTGGTCCCCAATAGCTTTTTGCAAAAGAACACCGACCACAGAAGAATCAACCCCACCTGATAGACCAAGAAGAACACGCTTGTCACCAACAGTCTCACGGATTTGTTTGATCTGCATATCAATGAAATTGTCCATTGACCAGTCGCCTTTGGCTCCACAGATATTTAGAGCAAAGTTGCGAAGAATATCATAACCAAACTCAGAATGGCGAACTTCAGGGTGGAATTGAATCCCATAAATCTTCTTAGCAGGATGCTCAATTGCTGCAAAAGGACAATCAGCAGAAGTACCAGTGCGGACAAAGTCAGCAGGGATTTCAGTTACCGCATCTCCATGGCTCATAAGAACCAATTGTTCTTCAGGTGTACTCTCAAAAAGAGGAGAAGCAGTGCGAATCAATTTAGACTGACCGTATTCACGGTTTCCAGCATCACCAGCCGGCACTACCTTACCTCCCAATTTATGAGTCAGAAGTTGCATACCATAGCAAATCCCTAAAATTGGAATGCCTAACTCAAAAATTTCAGGATCAATATCAAAGGAACCGTCTTCATAAACAGAGTTTGGTCCACCAGAAAGAATAATTCCGACAGGATTGAGCTCTTTTACCTCTGCAGCGGAAATTTTATTACTCTTTAATTCAGAAAATACCCCAATTTCACGAATCCGACGAGAGATGAGCTGGTTGTATTGGCTGCCGTAGTCCAATACGATAATTTTTTCGACATCTTGCAATTCAGATTTAGTCATCTTTTTCCTTCCCTAAAAGAAATTTATTTTTCCTTATTCTATCATAAAAGAGAGGCTTTTTCCAATGCCATTAAGTAAATGTTGACTTTTATTTCGATTGATAATACAATATTTTTAAAAGGAAATCCAAAAGGAGATCACTATGCTCCCTGCTTATTTACAAATTCATGATCAAATCAAAAAAGAAATTGATGAAGAAGTCTGGCAAATTGGACAGAGATTACCCAGTGAGCGAGACTTAGCTGAGACTTTTCAAGTTAGTCGAATGACTCTTCGCCAAGCTATCACACTCCTTGTAGAAGAAGGAGTACTGGAACGACGGGTTGGGAGCGGAACATTTGTTGCCAGCACGCGCGTCCAGGAAAAAATGAGAGGCACTACCAGCTTTACTGAGATTATGAAGTCTCAGGGTAAGACACCTTCCAGTCAGTTGATCTCCTATCGACGAACTCTACCAAGCAAACAAGAAGTCGAAAAGCTAGGAATAAACAAGACTGAAAATATTATTCGAATGGAGCGGGTTCGCTACGCTGATAAGCTACCAGTGGTATACGAAGTAGCTTCAATACCAGAAAAGTTTATTAAAAATTTCAACAAAGAAGAAATTACCAGTCATTTCTTCCAAACTCTTCAAGAACATGGTTATAAGATTGGCAAATCCCAACAAACGATATACGCCCGCTTAGCTAAGGAAAAGATCGCCCATTATCTTGGAATTCCGAGAGGTCATGCCATTTTGGCTTTGACTCAGGTATCCTATTTCGAAGACGGAACAGCCTTTGAGTATGTAAAAAGTCAATATGTCGGCGAACGTTTTGAATTTTATCTAGAAAACAACTAATTTACATAATTTTGATTATGTCACACCCTTGAGAATACAAGGGTGTTTTTTTTTAACATAAAAAAGGATTAATTTGAATTACCTTAAAATATTTCATAAAGAAAAGTCATTTACTCTGTGAGTAACTAGAGTTTATTAGCCTTTTTTGGTATAATATTTCTTATGGAAATCGAAAAAACCAATCGTATGAATGCTCTGTTTGAATTTTATGCTGCTCTATTGACAGATAAACAGATGAATTACATCGAGCTTTATTATGCTGATGATTATAGTCTTGCTGAAATAGCAGAAGAATTTGGTGTCAGCCGTCAAGCAGTCTATGATAATATCAAACGAACAGAGAAGATTTTAGAAGACTATGAAATGAAGTTGCATATGTATTCTGACTACATTGTTAGGAGCCAAATTCTGGAAGAAATCGCTGACAAATATCCTGAAGATAGTTTCTTGCAAGAACAAATTGCGACTCTATCCAGCATTGATAACAGAGACTAATCATGGCTAGACAAGTTATCTACAAGGGAATGTCTTGCTGGTTATTGGAGTCGGAAGAACCTTTCCCTGCCAGAGTGCAAATCATCTCCCCCGACGATCTTTCTAAAGCGATGAAATTAGGATTCAGTTGCTGGGGATATCCAAATGAGATTATGAAAGAACTCTCTACAAAAGAATACCAATGTTTAAGTCGTCATGGACGATTTCCACTAAATTGATTGAAATAGAAACTAGGAGAAATAAAAAATGGCATTTGAAAGTTTAACAGAACGTCTGCAAAACGTCTTTAAAAATCTGCGCAGAAAAGGAAAAATCTCAGAGAGTGATGTACAGGAAGCAACCAAAGAGATTCGTCTAGCCCTTTTAGAAGCCGACGTTGCTCTGCCAGTTGTCAAAGACTTTATCAAGAAAGTCCGTGAGCGTGCGGTCGGTCACGAGGTTATCGATACCCTCAACCCAGCTCAACAGATTATCAAGATTGTTGACGAAGAGCTGACAACTATCCTGGGCTCTGATACTGCTGAAATTATCAAATCACCAAAGATTCCGACTATTATCATGATGGTCGGTTTACAAGGGGCTGGTAAGACCACCTTTGCTGGAAAGCTTGCTAATAAGCTCAAGAAAGAAGAAAAGGCTCGCCCGCTCATGATTGCGGCAGATATTTACCGGCCAGCGGCTATTGATCAGCTGAAAACACTGGGACAGCAAATTGATGTACCAGTCTTTGCCTTAGGTACGGAAGTTCCAGCTGTTGAGATTGTCCGTCAAGGTTTGGAGCAAGCCAAAGCCAACCACAACGACTATGTCCTGATTGATACGGCTGGTCGACTTCAGATTGACGAAAAGCTCATGCAGGAGCTGTCAGATGTCAAAGCGCTGGCTAATCCCAATGAAATCCTCTTAGTTGTCGATGCCATGATTGGTCAGGAAGCGGCTAATGTTGCTCGCGAATTTAACAGTCAATTGGAAGTGACCGGGGTTATCCTGACTAAGATTGATGGCGATACCCGTGGTGGTGCAGCTCTATCTGTCCGTCAGATTACTGGTAAGCCTATTAAATTTACTGGTACTGGTGAAAAGATCACCGATATCGAAACCTTCCACCCAGATCGCATGTCTAGTCGGATTTTGGGCATGGGGGATATGCTGACTCTGATTGAAAAAGCCTCTCAAGAATACGATGAGAAAAAATCGCTTGAAATGGCTGAAAAGATGCGGGAAAACACCTTTGATTTCAATGATTTCATTGATCAGTTGGATCAGGTACAAGGCATGGGTCCTATGGAAGATTTGATCAAAATGCTACCTGGTATGGCTAGCAATCCTGCTTTTAAAAACTTTAAGGTCGATGAAAGAGAAATTGCCCGCAAGCGTGCTATTGTATCTTCAATGACACCTGAAGAACGTGAAAATCCTGATTTATTGACACCTAGCCGTCGTCGTCGAATTGCTAATGGTTCAGGAAATAGCTTTGTAGACGTCAATAAGTTTATCAAAGATTTCAATCAGTCAAAACAATTGATGCAAGGTGTTCTCTCTGGTGACATGAGCAAGATGATGAAGCAAATGGGACTCAATCCAAACAATATGCCTAAAAACATGCCAGGAGGCGGTGCAATGCCAGATATGTCAGCACTTCAAGATATGATGGGTCAAGGCGGCATGCCGGATATGTCAGCTTTGGGAGGAGCTGGTATGCCCGATATGAGTCAAATGTTTGGCGGCGGTCTTAAAGGCAAGGCAGGAGAGTTTCTGATGCGTCGAAGTATGAACAAAATGGCTAAGCAAATGAAAAAGAATAAGAAGAAGCGGAAGTAATAACAAAAAACAAGTCGCATAACTAAGTTTTATGTGGCTTGTTTTTGGAAATATCAGATTCGGATATGGAGACTAGAATGAAGCCTTTTTTGACTCAATTGATTCATCGACTTGCTAAAACCTTTCAAAAATTATTTGATAAGCTGCCTTCCCACCCTATCTCTCATCTACCTGCCAGCAAGGTCGAAATACGCCCCATTATCATGATTCCTGGTAGCTCTGCAACGGAAAATCGCTTTAATCGAATGGTTAAAAAGCTCAACCGCAATCAGCATTCACATCATAGCCTTGTTCGAATCAAAGTCTGGAATGACGGACACATGACTTACCGAGGGCATTTGAAGCGCAAGGACAGAAATCCCATTTTTGTAGTTGGATTTCAAAATAATCGTGATGGTTATGAAAATATCAAAAAACAGGCCGCAATGTTTGACACTGCTTTAACAGTTTTAAGAGAGAAGTATTCTTTTAACAGTTTTAAAGCGCTAGGGCATTCAAACGGTGGTCTAGTTTTTACGGTATTCCTGCAACAATACCTGGCAAACCATTCTGGCTTGGAGATGGAAAAGCTCCTGACTATTGGTAGTCCTTATAATCTGAATAAGAAAAACATCAATCATCGAGTTGAGATGTTAGATGACTTCATATCTAATCAAGAAAATCTACCTAAGAAGTTGCAACATTTGTCAATTATGGGAATCTTTTTCCGAGACGGTGACGGAATTGTCCATAAAAGCAGTGTAGAGGCTGGGAGCTTGATTTACAAAGGAAAGATTGCTTCACACAGAGAAGTAGTCATCGTAGGGAAGGATGCTCATCATTCCTCTCTACCACAAAATGAACAAGTAGTTGATTTAATTAAAGAGTTTTTATTTTTGTGATTTTTTACATAATTTTAATTAGGTAAAAAATTTGCAAGTAATGCTCAAGAATTATCTGTGAGGAAAAAATTTAGATTAAGAAAGACAAGAAACAATGAAAATGACAGATATTCTTCATAGGTATTATGGTGAATTTGATCTGATAAATGAAAAATAGAATGAAGACTATGAAAGCATTTTGATTAGGCCAAAGGATAATCAAGAATATAAAAGATGCCGTTTGGCAAAGAAAAGACCCAAAAAAGAAGGCTACTTTACAGTCTTTTGGAAAAAAGACCAAGACAACAAGAATATTCTTTATACCGATAGAGACTTAGGTGATGAACTGTGGTTATTGTCGTCATCAACAACCGTCATTGCTGTTTATTTATCATTTCCCAAGAGGTGGCTATCAGTAAAAAAATTCTCTCTACAAAGAATTGTAAAGGAAAGATGGCTATGCGATTTTATCCACCCTGGTGTACAAAATTAAATAAAACAGCTCAGGCAACACAAAAATGGCAACTGGATTATTTAAAAAAAATCAAATTAGAAGAATAAGTTTTGCTAAAACAAGACAGAGTTTAGTTTCTCAACTTTGTCTTGTTTTTATTATCTGTTTTTGTAATAAAGTTGGACTATATATGCCCTCTTACATCTTTCCGAAAAACTATAATTTTCTTGAAAAATATATCTAGATATGCTATACTACTATTATAAAAAACGGAGAAATATGATGAGACGTGAACTGTTATTAGAAAGAATTGATAAACTTAAAGCCACTATGCCCTGGTACATTCTGGAATATTACCAGTCTAAACTGGCAGTGCCTTATAGTTTTACAACCTTATATGAATATCTCAAAGAATATGATCGCTTTTTTAACTGGGTGCTAGAATCTGGTATAACGAATGCTTCGCATATTGCTGAGATCCCTCTCTCTGTCTTGGAAAACATGACCAAGAAAGACATGGAAGCTTTTATTCTGTATCTGCGAGAGCGCCCGCTTCTCAATGCTAACACCACCCAAAACGGTGTTTCCCAGACAACCATTAACCGAACACTTTCTGCTTTGTCTAGTCTCTATAAGTATTTGACTGAGGAAGTTGAAAACGAGCAGGGTGAGCCTTACTTCTATCGAAATGTGATGAAAAAGGTTGCTACCAAGAAGAAAAAGGAAACTCTGGCTGCCCGTGCAGAAAATATTAAGCAGAAGCTCTTTTTAGGGGATGAGACGGAAGAATTTCTCCAATATATCGATACTGAGTATCCTAAGAAGCTCTCTAACCGTGCGCTATCCTCCTTCAACAAGAACAAAGAACGAGATTTAGCCATCATTGCCTTGTTGCTAGCCTCTGGTGTTCGTCTGTCTGAAGCTGTCAATCTGGACCTAAAAGACATCAATCTCAAAATGATGGTCATTGAAGTGACAAGAAAAGGCGGAAAAAGGGACTCTGTCAACGTTGCTGCCTTTGCAAAGCCTTATTTAGAAGAGTATCTGAGCATTCGGAGTAAGCGATATAAGGCCGAAAAGACTGATACAGCCTTCTTTTTGACTGAATATCGTGGCATCCCTAATCGAATCGATGCTTCCAGTGTCGAAAAAATGGTGGCAAAGTATTCTGAGGACTTCAAGGTGCGAGTGACCCCTCACAAGCTCCGCCATACGCTTGCTACACGTTTATACGATGCAACCAAATCTCAAGTTCTCGTCAGTCATCAGCTAGGACATGCTAGCACTCAGGTAACAGACCTCTACACCCACATTGTCAATGACGAGCAAAAGAATGCTTTGGATAAATTATAGCAAAAAACATTACATAATAATGGTTATGTAATGTTTTTTGCTTAATTAATGATCTGTCCCCATACTTAGCGTTTCTGGAAGAGTGCTGCCTCCATCAATTACAATTTGAGAACCGGTTAGATAAGAAGATTCATCACTACCTAGAAAAGCAAACAACTCGCCAACTTCTGTTGGTTTTGCCAATCTTTTCATTGGGACTGCTGAAGCAATATCTTGGATAGGTTCTTCTGGATTAATAGGATTAGATTCAAGAGCCATTTTTTCAACCATGGGTGTTCGAGCATAGCCTAATTGAGTACAGTTTATCCGAATATTTTTGTGGGCGTATTCTACTGCTAGTGCTTTTGTTAAACCAACAAGAGCTGACTTTGTCATTGCATAAGCCGCTTCCCCCGCATCTGCCACAAGGTCTCCAGTGACAGAAGAAGCTATGACGATTGAACCATATCCTTGTTTTAGCATAGGTTTTAAAGAAGCTTGGCAACTATTCCACACACCTTTAATATTGACGTCAATATGCTGATCACGTATTTGGTCGGACATTTGATCAAATGGTGCCAAGCGACAAATACCAGCATTACAACAGGCAATATCTAGGCTACCAAACTTTTCAAGTGTTAGAGTGACTGCTTCTTCTAAGTCTTGTCTATTACTAACATCACCTATAAAACTAATAATATCTTGATGGTAATAATCTCTTAACTTCTGAGCAGTTACTTCGACGTGAGGATCTAAATCAAAAAGACATAATTTTGCGCCATATTTGGCATAGACTTGAGCAATTCCTTCACCTAATCCAACAGCTGCACCAGTAATTAAAGCAATTTTTCCGCTTAATTTATCCATAGCTAGTAATCCTTTCTAATAAACTTGATTGGCGTTGTCTTCTCTTTTAGTTTAATACTTTGTGAAAAGCTTGTCAAACTAAGGATGTTTTTTATTTTTAAGTATAAAAATAGCATAAAAATCTAGTTATCCGCATAAAAACTGGACTTATCACACTTTATCAAGGTCAAAACCACTCAATTTACTACTAATTTACTACTTATGAATGAGCTTTGATACGACGATTTATCCTTGAAAAGTGAAGATATAAAGATACTTCCAATAAAATTTGAATATTTAATAGGTAGACACTTCAAAAAATGAGGTGTCTATTTTTTTACCCGATTTTGAAAGGAAGTGAACTTATGAAAACAAAAAATCAAGAATCAAAAGGTCGTTCCCCACTCTTTAAGACCATCAAACATTCATTCAGCCAATAAAAAAGAAAGGATAGGTAAAAATATGGAACTTAAATTTGTGATTCCCAACATGGAAAAAACATTCGGCAATTTAGAATTTGCTGGCGAGGATAAAGTCGTTCAGCGAAGAATCAACGGACGGCTAACTGTCTTATCAAGAAGCTATAATCTCTATTCTGATGTTCAAAGAGCAGATGATATTGTGGTGGTGCTTCCTGCTGAAGCTGGCGAAAAACATTTCGGCTTTGAGGAACGTGTGAAGTCAGTCAATCCACGTATTACCGCAGAGGGCTACAAAATCGGCACTCGTGGTTTTACAAATTACCTTTTACATGCTGACGACATGATAAAAGAATAAAGAAAGAGAGGAAAAATGATGAGATTAGCAAATGGCATTGTATTAGATAAAGACACGACTTTTGGAGAATTGAAATTCTCTGCTCTACGTCGTGAAGTGAGAATCCAAAATGAAGACGGGTCGGTTTCAGATGAAATCAAGGAACGTACCTATGACTTAAAATCCAAAGGACAAGGACGCATGATTCAAGTAAGTATTCCTGCCAGCGTGCCTTTGAAAGAGTTTGATTATAACGCACGGGTGGAACTTATCAATCCCATTGCGGACACCGTTGCTACTGCCACCTATCAAGGAGCAGATGTTGACTGGTATATCAAGGCAGACGATATTGTGCTGACAAAGGATTCTAGTTCATTCAAAGCTCAACCACAAGCAAAGAAAGAACCGACACAAGACAAATAGTCGCTAGGTAGAAAGGAGACTTTTTCGCATGAAACAGCGTGGTAAAAGGATTCGCCCATCTGGTAAAGATTTAGTCTTTCATTTTACGATAGCGTCACTCCTGCCTGTTTTCCTGCTGGTTGTCGGACTGTTTCATGTGAAGACAATCCAGCAGATCAACTGGCAGGATTTTAACCTATCACAAGCAGATAAGATTGACATTCCCTATTTAATTATCAGTTTCAGTGTCGCAATTCTTATCTGCTTGCTGGTAGCGTTTGTATTCAAACGGGTTCGCTATGATACGGTTAAACAACTTTACCACCGTCAAAAACTGGCAAAGATGATACTTGAAAACAAGTGGTATGAATCTGAACAGGTCAAAACAGAGGGTTTCTTTAAAGATAGTGCTGGTCGTACAAAGGAAAAGATAACCTACTTCCCTAAAATGTATTATCGACTTAAAAATGGCTTGATACAGATACGGGTGGAAATCACGCTGGGAAAATATCAAGACCAACTCTTACACTTGGAAAAGAAATTAGAGAGTGGCTTGTACTGTGAGCTGACGGATAAAGAGTTAAAGGATTCCTATGTGGAATATACTTTGCTCTATGACACCATAGCCAGTCGTATTTCTATTGATGAAGTAGAAGCTAAAGATGGTAAACTTCGCTTAATGAAAAACGTATGGTGGGAATATGATAAGCTCCCTCATATGTTGATTGCTGGTGGTACAGGTGGCGGTAAAACTTACTTTATACTGACACTGATTGAAGCCTTGCTTCATACAGATTCAAAACTGTATATTCTTGACCCGAAAAATGCTGACCTTGCGGACTTAGGTTCTGTGATGGCAAATGTCTACTATAGAAAAGAAGACTTGCTTTCTTGCATTGAAACATTCTATGAAGAAATGATGAAACGTAGTGAGGAAATGAAGCAGATGAAGAACTATAAGACTGGCAAAAATTATGCTTACTTAGGTCTCCCGGCACACTTCTTAATCTTTGATGAATACGTCGCTTTCATGGAAATGCTGGGAACAAAAGAAAACACCGCAGTTATGAATAAGCTGAAACAGATTGTCATGTTAGGTCGTCAAGCTGGCTTCTTTCTAATACTGGCTTGTCAACGTCCAGACGCAAAATATTTAGGCGACGGAATCCGTGATCAGTTTAATTTCAGAGTGGCTTTAGGTCGTATGTCTGAAATGGGCTATGGCATGATGTTTGGCAGTGACGTACAAAAGGATTTCTTCTTAAAGCGAATCAAAGGTCGTGGCTATGTTGATGTAGGAACAAGTGTCATATCAGAGTTTTATACTCCCCTTGTACCAAAAGGATATGATTTCTTGGAGGAAATTAAAAAGTTATCCAACAGCAGACAGTCCACGCAGGCGACGTGCGAAGCGGAAGTCGCAGGTGTGGACTGATCTTGCTGGCTGGTGTGGCAATAGCCACGCCAGCACTTAACCCCCCGTATCTAACAGGGGGGTACAAATCGACAGGAAACAGTCAAAAAAACATTAGAAAATCCTTTGGTTACAAGGGATTTACAAAATTTCAGCGTATGTCAAATGGGCTTTAAAAGTTGACATACGCCTTTTTGATTGGAGGGATTTTTACTGAATGAACAAACTTGGTTACAGCATTTAAAAGAAAAACGCTTGGCTTATGGACTATCTCAAAACCGTTTAGCTGTTGCGACTGGTATTACAAGGCAGTATCTAAGCGATATTGAAACAGGAAAAGTCAAGCCATCAGAGGATTTACAGCAGTCCCTTTGGGAAGCTCTGGAACGCTTCAATCCCGACGCTCCCCTTGAAATGCTGTTTGATTATGTAAGGATTCGCTTTCCGACAACAGACGTACAGCAGGTGGTCGAAAACATCTTACAACTGAAACTGTCCTATTTTCTTCATGAGGACTATGGTTTCTATTCTTATTCAGAGCATTATGCTTTAGGCGACATATTCGTCCTTTGCTCCCATGAACTGGACAAAGGAGTTCTGGTGGAATTGAAAGGTCGTGGGTGCAGACAATTTGAAAGCTATCTTCTGGCACAACAAAGAAGCTGGTATGAGTTCTTTATGGACGTTTTGGTGGCTGGCGGTGTGATGAAACGCCTTGACCTTGCCATTAACGATAAGACAGGGATTTTGAATATCCCTGTACTCACTGAAAAGTGCCAACAGGAAGAATGTATCTCCGTCTTCCGCAGTTTTAAAAGCTATCGCAGTGGCGAACTGGTACGCAAAGAGGAAAAGGAATGTATGGGAAACACCCTCTATATCGGTTCATTACAAAGTGAAGTTTATTTCTGTATCTATGAAAAGGACTACGAGCAGTACAAGAAAAATGATATTCCCATTGAAGACGCAGAAGTAAAAAACCGTTTTGAGATTCGATTGAAAAATGAGCGTGCCTATTATGCAGTCCGTGATTTACTCGTCTATGACAATCCAGAGCATACCGCCTTTAAAATTATCAATCGGTATATCCGTTTTGTAGATAAAGACGATTCCAAACCTCGTTCTGATTGGAAACTGAATGAAGAATGGGCTTGGTTTATTGGGAACAATCGTGAACGATTAAAACTAACCACAAAACCAGAGCCTTACTCCTTCCAAAGGACGCTGAACTGGCTATCTCATCAAGTTGCCCCGACCTTAAAGGTTGCGATTAAACTTGATGAAATCAACCAGACGCAGGTTGTAAAAGACATTCTCGACCATGCGAAACTGACAGACCGACACAAGCAGATTTTGAAGCAACAGTCAGTAAAAGAACAGGACGTGATAACAACAAAAAAATAACTCAAATACAAATTCATTGAATATAGAGAGGAGAACATTTTTATGAATTTTGGACAAAACCTTTATAACTGGTTTCTATCAAACGCTCAATCACTGGTGCTTTTAGCAATCGTTGTGATTGGCTTGTATCTTGGCTTCAAGCGTGAGTTTAGCAAACTGATTGGCTTTTTAATTATTGCGATTATTGCGGTTGGCTTAGTCTTCAACGCTGCTGGAGTAAAAGACATTTTACTAGAGCTATTCAATCGCATTATTGGTGCTTAAATAAAACCGTTCTTTTGTGGAATATAAGTGGTTTTCTTATGTTCCGCAAAGGAATGGTACACCAAACGAAGTGCGGTAGGGATTTTTGAATCTCTACAAAGAAAGGACGTGAATATATGGACGATATGCAAGTCTATATTGCGAATTTAGGCAAATACAATGAGGGCGAATTGGTCGGTGCGTGGTTTACCTTTCCCATTGACTTTGAGGAAGTCAAAGAGAAAATCGGCTTGAATGATGAATATGAGGAATACGCCATTCATGACTACGAGTTACCCTTTACGGTTGACGAATACACTTCCATTGGCGAACTCAATCGACTATGGGAAATGGTATCGGAATTACCCGAAGAATTACAATCGGAGCTATCTGCTCTGCTCACTCATTTTTCAAGCATTGAAGAACTAAGCGAACATCAAGAGGATATTATCATTCATTCCGATTGTGATGATATGTATGACGTGGCACGCTACTACATTGAAGAAACGGGTGCTTTAGGCGAAGTACCAGCTAGTCTTCAAAACTATATTGATTATCAAGCCTATGGTCGGGATTTAGACCTTTCAGGAACGTTTATCTCAACCAATCATGGGATTTTTGAAATCGTCTATTAAATCTGTCGGTACATTACTACTGGCAGATTTTCTATTTTACGGGGTGGCTCAATCAGCTACCCCTATTTTTTATGAAAGGATTGATTACATGAAGAAAATACGAAGCTATACCAGTATCTGGTCTGTGGAAAAGGTACTGTATTCTATCAATGATTTTAGACTTCCGTTTCCCATAACCTTTACGCAAATGACATGGTTTGTCGTGTCACTCTTTGCAGTGATGATACTTGGCAACTTGCCCCCTCTTTCCATGATAGAGGGAGCATTTCTCAAATACTTTGGGATTCCTGTGGCTTTCACATGGTTTATGTCTACAAAAACTTTTGATGGTAAAAAGCCTTATGGATTTTTGAAGTCTGTCATTGCTTATGCACTGCGACCAAAGCTGACCTATGCAGGAAAAAAAGTAACGCTTGGCAGAAACCAGCCACAAGAAGCCATTACAGCAGTTAGGAGTGAATTTTATGGCATATCCAATTAAATACATTGAAAACAATCTCGTCTGGAATAAAGACGGGGAATGTTATGCTTACTATGAGCTTGTTCCTTACAATTACTCATTTCTAAGTCCAGAACAGAAAATACAAGTGCATGATTCTTTCAGACAGCTTATCGCACAAAATCGTGATGGCAAAATTCATGCTTTACAAATCAGTACAGAATCCAGCATACGTTCTGCACAAGAGCGTTCCAAAAATGAAGTCACTGGCAAGCTCAAAGCGGTTGCCTATGACAAAATCGACCAACAGACAGACGCTTTAATATCCATGATTGGCGAAAATCAAGTGAACTACCGTTTCTTTATCGGCTTTAAGTTGCTTCTCAACGATCAGGAGTTTTCTATGAAAAGTCTTACCGTTGAAGCAAAAAATGCTTTGTCTGATTTTGTCTATGATGTGAACCATAAGCTGATGGGCGATTTTGTTAGTATGAGTAATGATGAAATCCTGCGTTTTCAGAAGATGGAAAAGCTCTTAGAAAATAAAATCTCTCGTCGTTTCAAAATCCGCAGGTTAGATAAGGACGACTTCGGCTATCTGATTGAACACCTTTACGGACAGACAGGCACTGCCTATGAAGAGTATGAGTACCATCTATCAAAGAAAAAGCTGGATAATGAAACGCTGATTAAATACTATGACTTGATTAAGCCTACTCGCTGTTTGGTGGAAGAAAAACAGCGATATTTGAAAATCCAGCAGGAAGATGAAACCGTCTATGTAGCTTACTTTACCATTAACAGCATTGTCGGAGAACTGGACTTCCCGTCCTCTGAAATCTTCTACTACCAGCAACAGCAATTTACATTCCCGATTGATACGTCAATGAATGTGGAAATTGTAGCGAATCGTAAAGCCCTATCTACTGTCCGCAATAAAAAGAAAGAACTGAAAGACTTGGATAACCACGCTTGGCAAAGTGATAATGAAACCAGCTCCAATGTGGCGGAAGCTCTGGAAAGTGTGAATGAGCTGGAAACCAATTTAGACCAAAGCAAGGAATCTATGTACAAGCTGTCTTATGTGGTAAGGGTATCAGCAAATGATCTTGACGAACTCAAACGTCGTTGTAATGAAGTGAAAGATTTTTATGACGATTTAAGCGTAAAACTGGTACGACCATTTGGGGATATGCTCGGCTTACATGAAGAATTTTTACCTGCCAGCAAGCGTTATATGAATGATTATATTCAATACGTGACCTCTGATTTCCTCGCTGGTTTAGGTTTTGGTGCTACTCAAATGCTGGGGGAAAATGAGGGGATTTATGTTGGCTACAGCTTAGATACTGGACGCAATGTCTATCT
Source organism: Streptococcus sp. HMSC062B01 (assembly GCF_001811085.1). Lineage (NCBI taxonomy): Bacteria > Bacillati > Bacillota > Bacilli > Lactobacillales > Streptococcaceae > Streptococcus > Streptococcus sp. HMSC062B01. The sequence continues at coordinate 60,536 of NZ_KZ672766.1, read as the reverse complement.
GAAACCTGCTCTTGCCAGTCAAGGGGTTAAGGGTTCAGTAACCAATGCGTTAGCGTCGGCTTTTGTTGGTTCGCTGGGTGGTGGTAAATCCTTTGCGAATAACCTTATCGTCTATTATGCGGTGCTTTATGGGGCACAAGCAGTGATTGTAGACCCAAAAGCAGAACGTGGCAGATGGAAAGAAACCTTGCCAGAGATTTCCCATGAAATCAATATCGTCACTCTGACTTCTGATGAGAAAAACAAAGGCTTACTTGACCCTTATGTGATTATGAAAAATCCCAAAGATTCTGAATCACTGGCTATTGATATTCTGACATTCCTTACGGGGATTTCCTCTCGTGATGGGGAACGCTTCCCAATCCTTAGAAAAGCCATTCGTGCAGTAACCAATAGTGAAGTACGAGGGTTGATGAAAGTGATTGAGGAATTACGGGTTGAGAATACGCCACTAAGTACCAGTATAGCCGACCATATCGAAAGTTTTACAGACTATGACTTTGCACATTTATTATTCAGTAATGGTTATGTGGAGCAGTCTATCAGCTTAGAAAAACAACTGAACATTATACAGGTTGCGGACTTGGTACTTCCCGACAAGGAAACTTCCTTTGAGGAATATACCACTATGGAGCTTTTATCCGTTGCTATGCTGATTGTCATTAGTACCTTTGCTTTAGACTTTATCCATACAGACCGAAGCATTTTCAAGATTGTAGATTTAGACGAAGCATGGAGCTTTTTACAGGTAGCACAAGGAAAAACACTATCTATGAAGCTGGTTCGGGCTGGTCGTGCTATGAACGCTGGGGTATATTTCGTGACCCAAAATACAGACGACCTCTTAGATGAAAAACTGAAAAATAACCTCGGCTTAAAATTTGCATTTCGTTCCACTGACCTTAACGAGATTAAAAAGACCTTAGCCTTTTTTGGTGTAGACCCAGAGGACGAAAACAATCAGAAGCGATTGCGTGATTTGGAAAACGGGCAATGCCTTATCAGTGATTTATATGGTCGTGTCGGTGTGATACAGTTCCACCCTGTATTTGAAGAACTGCTCCATGCCTTTGATACCAGACCACCTGTGCGAAAAGAGGTGTAAATGTGAAACCATCAATAGTAAACAGAATAAAATCAAACTGGACGCTGAAACGTCTAGGTAAAGTGGCAATGACAGTGGCTTTCACACTTGTGATTGCCATTTTTCTTTTAGCCATGCTGGGAACGGTGGTTCAAGCTGCGGGCTTGGTAGATGATACGGTCAATGTGGCAAATGAATACAGCCGATACCCACTTGAAAACTATCAACTGGATTTTTATGTGGATAATAGCTGGGGCTGGCTTCCGTGGAACTGGTCGGACGGGATTGGAAAACAGGTCATGTATGGACTATATGCCATTACCAATTTTATTTGGACAATCAGTTTGTATGTTTCCAATGCGACAGGTTACTTAGTACAGGAAGCCTATTCCTTAGACTTCATTTCCGCTACAGCAGATTCCATTGGTAAGAATATGCAGACCTTAGCTGGTGTGAGTGCAAACGGATTTTCAACAGAGGGTTTCTATGTTGGATTCCTCTTACTCTTGATTTTGGTTCTTGGGGTTTATGTTGCCTATACGGGACTGATAAAGAGAGAAACCACAAAGGCAATTCATGCCATTATGAATTTTGTGCTGGTGTTTATCCTATCGGCTTCCTTTATTGCCTACGCTCCCGACTACATTAAAAAAATCAATGACTTTTCATCAGACATCAGTAATGCCAGTTTATCACTTGGCACGAAGATTGTCATGCCCCATTCCGATAGTCAAGGCAAGGACAGCGTGGACTTAATCAGAGATAGCCTGTTTTCCATACAGGTTCAGCAACCGTGGCTACTGCTTCAATACAACAGTTCAGACATTGAAAGTATCGGTATTGACCGTGTGGAAAGCCTGCTCTCCACCAGCCCAGATTCCAACAATGGCGAAGACAGAGAAAAAATTGTTGCGGAAGAAATTGAAGACAGAAGCAATACCAATCTAACCATTACAAAGACCATTAACCGTTTAGGTACAGTCTTCTTCCTATTTGTCTTCAATATTGGGATTTCCATATTTGTATTCCTATTAACAGGAATCATGATTTTCTCGCAGGTACTTTTTATCATCTATGCTATGTTTCTGCCTGTGAGCTTTATTTTAAGCATGATTCCATCATTTGATGGTATGTCAAAACGAGCCATAACAAAGCTCTTTAATACCATTTTGACACGAGCTGGAATCACATTGATTATTACGACAGCATTTAGTATTTCAACCATGCTCTATACCTTATCGGCTGGTTATCCGTTCTTTTTGATTGCTTTTCTACAGATTGTGACCTTTGCAGGAATCTACTTCAAGCTGGGCGATTTAATGAGTATGTTTTCTCTACAGAGTAACGATTCTCAAAGTGTGGGAAGTCGTGTGATGAGAAAACCTCGTATGCTTATGCACGCTCACATGCACCGTCTACAGCGGAAACTTGGACGTTCCATGACTACTCTAGGGGCTGGGTCTGCCATTGTTACAGGTAAAAAAGGACAGTCGGGTTCGGGGAGTTCTGCAAGGACACAAGCAGATCACTCCCGACCAGACGGAAAGGAAAAATCAACACTTGGAAAACGTATCGGTCAAACCATCGGTACAGTAGCTGATACCAAAGACAGAATGGTAGACACTGCTAGTGGTTTGAAAGAACAGGTTAAAGATTTGCCGACCAATGCAAGATATGCAGTATATCAAGGAAAATCCAAAGTAAAAGAGAATGTCCGTGATTTAACCAGTAGTATTTCTCAAACCAAAGCGGACAGAGCCAGTGGACGCAAGGAACAGCAGGAACAAAGGCGAAAAACCATTGCGAAGCGTCGCTCTGAAATGGAACAGGTCAAACAGAAAAAACAGCCTGCTTCTTCTGTTCATGAAAGACCGACTACAAGACAAGAACAATATCATGATGAACAGACCTCAAAACAGTCTAATATTCAGACTTCATATAAGGAATCTCAACAAGCCAAACAAGAGCGTCCAGCAGTTAAGTCCGATTTTTCAAGTCCAAAAGTGGAACGCCAAGGCAATACCGTTCAAGAAAAAACCGTTCAAAAGCCAGCAACTTCAACCACTACAGCAGATAGAACTTCACAACGTCCAATCACAAAAGAACGTCCGTCTACTGTTCAAAGAGTACCACTACAAAATACAAGAAGTAGACCACCAATCAAAACCGCCACCATTAAGAAAGTCGGTAAGAAACCATGAAGTTGAAAACTTTAGTGATTGGTGGTTCTGGATTATTCTTGATGGTCTTCTCACTGCTTCTGTTTGTTGCCATTTTATTTTCAGATGAACAGGACAGCGGAATTTCCAATATTCATTATGGAGGTGTGAATGTTTCCGCAGAAGTGCTGGCTCATAAGCCTATGGTAGAAAAATATGCCAAAGAATATGGCGTTGAAGAATATGTCAACATACTTCTTGCGATTATACAGGTGGAATCGGGCGGTACTGCGGAAGATGTTATGCAGTCCTCGGAATCCCTCGGTCTTCCACCTAATTCATTGAGTACAGAAGAATCCATTAAGCAAGGTGTGAAGTATTTCAGTGAATTATTAGCCAGTAGCGAAAGGCTCAGTGTAGATTTAGAATCGGTTATCCAGTCCTACAATTATGGTGGTGGTTTCTTAGGGTATGTGGCTAATCGTGGAAATAAATATACCTTTGAACTGGCTCAAAGTTTCTCAAAAGAGTATTCAGGTGGCGAAAAAGTGTCTTACCCCAATCCCATAGCCATACCTATCAATGGGGGCTGGCGATACAACTATGGCAATATGTTTTATGTGCAACTGGTAACGCAGTATCTTGTCACAACAGAGTTTGATGATGATACGGTACAAGCCATCATGGACGAAGCACTGAAATATGAGGGCTGGCGATACGTTTACGGTGGAGCTTCCCCGACTACTTCTTTTGATTGTAGCGGACTGACACAATGGACGTATGGAAAAGCTGGAATTAACTTACCACGAACCGCACAACAGCAATATGATGTGACCCAGCATATCCCACTATCGGAAGCACAAGCTGGCGATTTGGTTTTCTTTCATTCTACCTATAACGCTGGCTCTTATATTACTCATGTTGGGATATACCTTGGCAATAACCGTATGTTTCATGCAGGCGACCCAATCGGTTATGCCGACTTAACAAGCCCCTACTGGCAACAGCATTTAGTGGGAGCAGGACGAATCAAACAATGAGAAAGGAAGATTTAATGATGAAATTTAGAAAAAATCAGAATAAAGAAAAACAGATACCAAAGGAAAAGAAACCTCGTGTCTACTATAAGGTCAATCCTCATAAAAAGGTTGTGATTGCCTTGTGGGTACTTTTAGGGCTTAGTTTCAGCTTTGCGATATTCAAGCACTTTACAGCTATAGATACTCATACTATTCACGAAACAACTATCATAGAAAAGGAATACGTTGATACTCATCATGTAGAAAATTTTGTAGAGAACTTTGCGAAAGTCTACTATTCATGGGAGCAATCCGATAAGTCCATTGATAATCGAATGGAAAGTCTAAAAGGCTATCTGACAGATGAACTTCAAGCTCTCAATGTTGATACAGTACGCAAAGATATTCCTGTATCGTCTTCTGTAAGAGGATTTCAGATATGGACGGTAGAGCCAACTGGCGACAATGAGTTTAATGTAACCTACAGTGTAGACCAGCTCATTACAGAGGGAGAAAATACAAAGACCGTCCACTCTGCTTATATAGTGAGTGTCTATGTAGATGGTTCTGGAAATATGGTACTGGTTAAGAATCCGACCATTACCAACATACCTAAGAAATCAAGTTATAAACCAAAAGCCATTGAAAGTGAGGGGACGGTTGATTCCATTACAACCAATGAAATCAATGAGTTTTTAACGACGTTCTTCAAGCTCTATCCTACAGCGACAGCCAGTGAACTTTCCTACTATGTGAATGACGGGATATTAAAACCAATCGGAAAAGAGTACATCTTTCAAGAACTGGTAAATCCTATTCACAATCGTAAGGATAATCAAGTCACGGTATCGCTGACAGTGGAGTATATCGACCAGCAGACCAAAGCAACGCAGGTATCTCAATTTGATTTGGTACTTGAAAAGAACGGGAGTAATTGGAAGATTATAGAATAACAAATATTGGTACATTATTACAGCTATTTTGTAATCACGTACTCTCTTTGATAAAAAATTGGAGATTCCTTTACAAATATGCTCTTACGTGCTATTATTTAAGTATCTATTTAAAAGGAGTTAATAAATATGCGGCAAGGTATTCTTAAATAAACTGTCAATTTGATAGTGGGAACAAATAATTGGATGTCCTTTTTTAGGAGGGCTTAGTTTTTTGTACCCAGTTTAAGAATACCTTTATCATGTGATTCTAAAGTATCCAGAGAATATCTGTATGCTTTGTATACCTATGGTTATGCATAAAAATCCCAGTGATAAAAGTATTTATCACTGGGATTTTTATGCCCTTTTGGGTTTTTGAATGGAGGAAAATCACATGAAAATTATTAATATTGGAGTTTTAGCTCATGTTGATGCAGGAAAAACTACCTTAACAGAAAGCTTATTATATAACAGTGGAGCGATTACAGAATTAGGAAGCGTGGACAAAGGTACAACGAGGACGGATAATACGCTTTTAGAACGTCAGAGAGGAATTACAATTCAGACAGGAATAACCTCTTTTCAGTGGGAAAATACGAAGGTGAACATCATAGACACGCCAGGACATATGGATTTCTTAGCAGAAGTATATCGTTCATTATCAGTTTTAGATGGGGCAATTCTACTGATTTCTGCAAAAGATGGCGTACAAGCACAAACTCGTATATTATTTCATGCACTTAGGAAAATGGGGATTCCCACAATCTTTTTTATCAATAAGATTGACCAAAATGGAATTGATTTATCAACGGTTTATCAGGATATTAAAGAGAAACTTTCTGCCGAAATTGTAATCAAACAGAAGGTAGAACTGTATCCTAATATGTGTGTGACGAACTTTACCGAATCTGAACAATGGGATACGGTAATAGAGGGAAACGATGACCTTTTAGAGAAATATATGTCCGGTAAATCATTAGAAGCATTGGAACTCGAACAAGAGGAAAGCATAAGATTTCAGAATTGTTCTCTGTTCCCTCTTTATCATGGAAGTGCAAAAAGTAATATAGGGATTGATAACCTTATAGAAGTTATTACTAATAAATTTTATTCATCAACACATCGAGGTCCGTCTGAACTTTGCGGAAATGTTTTCAAAATTGAATATACAAAAAAAAGACAACGTCTTGCATATATACGCCTTTATAGTGGAGTACTACATTTACGAGATTCGGTTAGAGTATCAGAAAAAGAAAAAATAAAAGTTACAGAAATGTATACTTCAATAAATGGTGAATTATGTAAGATTGATAGAGCTTATTCTGGAGAAATTGTTATTTTGCAAAATGAGTTTTTGAAGTTAAATAGTGTTCTTGGAGATACAAAACTATTGCCACAGAGAAAAAAGATTGAAAATCCGCACCCTCTACTACAAACAACTGTTGAACCGAGTAAACCTGAACAGAGAGAAATGTTGCTTGATGCCCTTTTGGAAATCTCAGATAGTGATCCGCTTCTACGATATTACGTGGATTCTACGACACATGAAATTATACTTTCTTTCTTAGGGAAAGTACAAATGGAAGTGATTAGTGCACTGTTGCAAGAAAAGTATCATGTGGAGATAGAACTAAAAGAGCCTACAGTCATTTATATGGAGAGACCGTTAAAAAATGCAGAATATACCATTCACATCGAAGTGCCGCCAAATCCTTTCTGGGCTTCCATTGGTTTATCTGTATCACCGCTTCCGTTGGGAAGTGGAATGCAGTATGAGAGCTCGGTTTCTCTTGGATACTTAAATCAATCATTTCAAAATGCAGTTATGGAAGGGATACGCTATGGTTGCGAACAAGGATTATATGGTTGGAATGTGACGGACTGTAAAATCTGTTTTAAGTATGGCTTATACTATAGCCCTGTTAGTACCCCAGCAGATTTTCGGATGCTTGCTCCTATTGTATTGGAACAAGTCTTAAAAAAAGCTGGAACAGAATTGTTAGAGCCATATCTTAGTTTTAAAATTTATGCGCCACAGGAATATCTTTCACGAGCATACAACGATGCTCCTAAATATTGTGCGAACATCGTAGACACTCAATTGAAAAATAATGAGGTCATTCTTAGTGGAGAAATCCCTGCTCGGTGTATTCAAGAATATCGTAGTGATTTAACTTTCTTTACAAATGGACGTAGTGTTTGTTTAACAGAGTTAAAAGGGTACCATGTTACTACCGGTGAACCTGTTTGCCAGCCCCGTCGTCCAAATAGTCGGATAGATAAAGTACGATATATGTTCAATAAAATAACTTAGTGTATTTTATGTTGTTATATAAATATGGTTTCTTGTTAAATAAGATGAAATATTTTTTAATAAAGATTTGAATTAAAGTGTAAAGGAGGAGATAGTTATTATAAACTACAAGTGGATATTGTGTCCTGTATGTGGAAATAAAACACGATTAAAGATAAGGGAAGATACTGAATTAAAAAAATTCCCCCTCTATTGTCCGAAATGCAGACAAGAAAATTTAATTGAAATAAAGCAGTTCAAAGTAACTGTGATTACAGAGCCAGACGCAAAGACGCAGAGCCGATAAAATGAGATTAATACAATCTCATTTTATCGGCTCTTTCCGTTATGTATGGATTCTTTTAATTAGTCTTCGATGTTTCTTGCTTCGTTGATACCGCTGGCTAAAGATTCCATTAAGGATAGTTCTTTGTCTGTAAAGCTATCCATGTATTTCTCTATCTGTAATCGTCGGGTGCTTTTTACCAAGTTATTAGCAGGTAAGAAAAATTCATCAACGGAAACATGAAGTAACGATACAAGGTCATAAAGAACTTGTATGCTGGGGTGTTGCCCTTTATTTTCAATATTAGTTAAGTACCGTGGGTCAATTTCAATCAATGCTCCCACTTGTTCACGAGTTAAACCTCGTTTCAATCGAGCTTCTTTAATGGCTAAACCAAAGGCTCTAAAATCATATTTATCTTCTTTTTTACGCATAGTAGACCACCTCTATACATTTTATTGTTCCTACTGAATTAAAAACAGGTATAGAAAAACGTGTTATATGGTTTATAGGTTTATATTTAATAAAAAGCACTACTAAACGCCAATAAAAAAAACCGTTATATGGTAGTGCTATTTACGCTGTTAAAATATTGTATATTACTTCCAAATGGCGGTTTGTTGGAGGTCAACGTCGCCATGAAGTACATCATATACAATAAATTTCCTTACATTGGGTTCTTGTCAAAAAAAGTCGTCTATCTGCAATAGATAAGTACGTCCACCAATGTGGTTTTATAAATCATATAGATAGAATAACAGAAGCATGTAAACAGAGAAATAAATCTGTTTATATGCTTTTTTGGCTATTCAGAACTTTTTTACAAAGTTTATTTATCAGTAATGCAACAAATCCCCCTTTCACATTGGGACTAAGAGTGAAAGGAGATAAACGAGCAAGGCTCACTTCCTTTCCTAGACAGAAAGGGGGTGAGAAACATGAAACCATCTTCTTTTCAGACCACAATAGAAAATCAGTTTGACTATATCTGTAAACGTGCTATGGAAGACGAGCGAAAGAATTATATGCTTTATCTTTCAAGGATTGCAAAGCGTGAGGTGTCCTTTTCGGATGTTGGCGATTATCTTGTTAGCCAGTTTGCGACAACAGATAACTATTCAACTGACTTTCAGATTTTTACACTCAATGGGTTATCAGTAGGCGTTGAAAATGATTTGTTGAGTGAAGCATTACGTGAGTTGCCAGACAAGAAACGTGAAATTCTACTGCTGTTTTACTTTATGGACATGAGCGATTCAGAAATTGCAGACCTGTTGAAATTGAACCGTTCTACTGTCTATCGGCATAGAACCAGTGGACTAGCCTTAATTAAAAAGTTTATGGAGGAATTTGAAGAATGAAAACACAATATCCTATGATTCCCTTTCCTCTCATTGTAAAGGCAACAGATGGCGATACCGAAGCGATTAACCAGATTCTACATCATTACAGAGGGTACATAACGAAGCGTTCCCTACGACTTATGAAAGATGAATATGGCAATCAAAGTATGGTCGTTGATGAAGTCTTAAGTGGAAGAATGGAAACCAGACTGATTACAAAGATTTTGTCATTTGAAATTAAGTAATATCCTCTCTCCTTTCGTGGAAGCGTGCTAAACCATTCCACGCTTCCCGAACAGGGAGGTTTGTTATTCCACCAAAGCATATTGAGCTTTCAATGTGTTTTGATAGGCTAACGAGCCATTGTTCTTTGAAAACTGAATAAAAGTAATCGAATACGTTTCGATAAGAAAAGAGCCAACGGAACTAACCGCCATGACCTATCTTATAAAGATAGCGAGCGATTCATGTTAGTGATCCGAGAAGCAATCTTTAGCAGGATTGCCTGCAACGACATTCTTATCGTGATAATGATACTCCCATACAGTCAATAGTCCGAGCGTGATAAAACCGTCGCAGGCAATGAGTATGGCTACATGAGAACCATGCAGGGGTGGAACTCCCGTGAGCTTTGCTAAAGCTGTTCGATTGCTGGTAAAACAACTTTTATGAAATCCAAATAAGTGATTTGGAAAGGAGGATTTTATGAAGCAGACTGACATTCCTATTTGGGAACGTTATACCCTAACCATTGAAGAAGCGTCAAAATATTTTCGTATTGGCGAAAACAAGCTACGACGCTTGGCAGAGGAAAATAAAAATGCAAATTGGCTGATTATGAATGGCAATCGTATTCAGATTAAACGAAAACAATTTGAAAAAATTATAGATACATTGGACGCAATCTAGCGTCGCCAAAGGGTCTTGTATATGATAAAATAGTATTAAGTCGTATCAAGGCTCTTTCCATAAAGGAAAGGAGCAAATGCCATGTCAGAAAAAAGTCGTGACAATAAAGGTCGAATCTTAAAGACTGGAGAGAGCCAACGAAAAGACGGAAGATACTTATACAAATATATAGATTCATTTGGAGAACCGCAATTTGTTTACTCGTGGAAACTTGTGGCTACAGACCGAGTACCAGCAGGAAAGCGTGATTGTATCTCACTTAGAGAGAAAATCGCAGAGTTACAGAAAGACATTCATGATGGTATTGATGTTGTAGGAAAGAAAATGACACTCTGCCAGCTTTACGCAAAACAGAACGCTCAAAGACCAAAGGTTAGAAAAAACACTGAAACTGGACGCAAATATCTTATGGATATTTTGAAGAAAGACAAGTTAGGTGTAAGAAGTATTGACAGTATTAAGCCATCAGACGCTAAAGAATGGGCTATTAGAATGAGTGAAAATGGTTATGCTTATCAAACCATCAATAACTACAAACGTTCTTTAAAGGCTTCATTCTATATTGCTATACAAGATGATTGTGTTCGGAAGAATCCATTTGACTTTCAACTGAAAGCAGTTCTTGATGATGATACTGTCCCTAAGACCGTACTAACAGAAGAACAGGAAGAAAAACTGTTAGCCTTTGCAAAAGCTGATAAAACCTACAGCAAAAATTATGATGAAATTCTGATACTCTTAAAAACAGGTCTTCGTATTTCAGAGTTTGGTGGTTTGACACTTCCAGATTTAGATTTTGAGAATCGTCTTGTCAATATAGACCATCAGCTATTGAGAGATACTGAAATTGGGTACTACATTGAAACACCAAAGACCAAAAGTGGCGAACGTCAAGTTCCTATGGTTGAAGAAGCCTATCAAGCATTTAAGCGAGTGTTAGCGAATCGAAAGAATGATAAGCGTGTTGAGATTGATGGATATAGTGATTTCCTCTTTCTTAATAGAAAGAACTATCCAAAAGTGGCAAGTGATTACAACGGCATGATGAAAGGTCTTGTTAAGAAATACAATAAGTATAACGAGGATAAATTGCCACACATCACTCCACATAGTTTGCGACATACATTCTGTACCAACTATGCAAATGCAGGAATGAATCCAAAGGCATTACAGTACATTATGGGACATGCTAATATAGCCATGACGCTGAACTATTACGCACATGCAACATTCGATTCTGCAATGGCAGAAATGAAACGCTTGAATAAAGAGAAGCAACAGGAGCGTCTTGTTGCTTAGTAGTACAAATGAATTTACTACTTATTTACCACTTCTGACAGCTAAGACATGAGGAAATATGCAAAGAAACGTGAAGTATCTTCCTACAGTAAAAATACTCGAAAGCACATAGAATAAGGCTTTACGAGCATTTAAGAAAATATAAAAAGATAATTAGAAATTTATACTTTGTTTATAATAAAAAAATCAAGAAGATTTTACTTCTCGATTTAAATTTAAAAGATTTTTACCGTACAACAGCTTCAGCAATCTCTTGTCTGCTAATTCCAGCAAAGTAGCGGCTAATATCAATCGTTTCAAGAGCTTCAAGGACATCTTCTCGTTCGTATTTAACACCACGTAACACATCTTCTACTGCTGCTACGTCTTCAATACCAAAGAAGTCTCCATAGATTTTAATATCCTGAATCTTGGATTCAACAACATTGGCAAAGATTTCTACCTTACCGCTGGTAAACTTGGTGCCTCGACGCACATTATATTCAGGCGATTTACCATAGTTCCAGTCCCAAGTTCCAAATTTGCTATCTCTGATTTTCTTGATTTCTTCCAATTCTTTCTCAGAGAAGACATATTCTGTCATTTCTGGATATTCTTTCTTCATATAGTCCAGAAGCAGGTCGCGAAATTCTTCGACAGTAATCTTTTCTGGCAATTCATTGACAATATTTGTCACGCGGGCACGGACGGATTTAACCCCTTTTGATTCGAACTTGTCTTTAGAAACCTTAAGGGCATTGGCCAAGACAGACAAATCAACATCAAAGAGCAGGCAACCATGGTGCATGATACGGCCGTTAATATAGGCCTGAGCATTACCACAGAACTTCTTGCCATCAATCTCTAGGTCATTGCGGCCAGTGAATTCAGCTTTTACCCCAAGCTCTGCCAAGGTATTGATAACTGGCGTAGAGAAACTCTTGAAGTCAAAAGCACGATCTTCGCTTTCCTTGGTGATAATGGTGTAGTTGAGGTTGTTCAGATCATGATAAACAGCTCCTCCACCGCTGATACGACGCACGACCTCAATGCCATGCTCACGAACGTAGTCACGGTTGATTTCTTCGATGGTATTTTGGTGACGCCCCACGATGATAGAAGGTTTGTTAATCCAGAGCAGGAAAATTTCATCCTCATTTAAGAGGTGTTTGAAAGCATATTCTTCCAGAGCAATATTAAAAGCTGTGTCATTTGAGTAGTTAACAATGTATTTCATAAGCTTCCTCTTTATACGATAGAGACTGGAACAATGATTTATGCCCAGTCTAATCTATCTTTTAAATTATTTTTTCTTAGGTGAGTGAACTGCCAATCCCAGTACATCAGCAAATGCTTCGTACATAACTTCTGAGAAGGTTGGGTGACCGTGAATAGTCTTAAGCATTTCTTCTACGGTGATTTCCATTTCGATGATGGTTGATGCTTCATTGATCAATTCTGCAGCTGCAGGACCGATGATATGAACACCGAGCACTTCACCGTACTTCTTGTCAGCAATGACTTTAACGAAGCCTTGAGCTGCATCCGAAGCAATGGCACGGCCATTAGCAGCAAAGTTGAACTTACCAATCGCTACATCGTATTTTTCACGAGCTTGCTCTTCTGTCAAACCAACTGCTGCTACTTCTGGCAGGGTGTAGATAGCTGCAGGCGTCAGATTGAGTTTAGCAACATGGTGATTACCTTTCAGAGCATTTTCAGCAGCAACTTCACCCATACGGAAGGCTGCATGAGCCAGCATCTTAGTACCATTGATATCTCCTGGCGCGTAAATACCTGGAACAGAAGTCTCCATATACTCATTGACCTTAATGCGGCCGCGATCCAATTCGAACTCGACCTCACCGATGCCTTCTAGGTCTGGCACGCGTCCGATAGAAAGCAGGGCCTTATCTGCTAGAATATCTTCTTTTCCTTCAACCTTGATACGGAGTTTTCCGTTTTCTTCGATGATTTCTTCCAACTTAGTTTCAGTTAGAATTGTCATGCCCTTGCGCTCCAGAATGAGGCGAAGGTTTTTAGAAACTTCCGCATCCATAGCAGGTACAATACGGTCCATCATTTCGATAACAGTGACTTTTGATCCAAATGTCATGAAGGCTTGTCCAAGCTCAATACCGACAACACCACCACCGATAATTACCAGATTTTCAGGCACTTCGTTCATTTCCAGAATATCATCGCTGGTCATAACAAGAGATGACTCCATACCAGGAACATTGATCTTGCTGACTTTTGAACCACCAGCAAGGATAATCTTCTTCGTTTCTAGCAGCTCGCTGCCGTTTACAAGAACATTCTTGTCTTTAGTAATGGTACCAATTCCTTTATGAACATCTACGCCATAGCTGCGAAGAAGGCCAGCAACACCGCCAACAAGGGTATTTACGACCTTGTTTTTAGTTTCAAGGACCTTGTCCATGTCTACTGAGAAGCTTGGATTTTCGATAATGATACCGCGGTTAGCAGCGTGACCAAGGTTTTCAATGATTTCAGCATTGTGCAGGTAAGTCTTAGTAGGGATACAGCCACGGTTCAGGCAGGTCCCACCGAGCTCAGACTTCTCAACCAAGGCAATCTTACCGCCTAACTGAGCGGCTTTGATGGCTGAGACATAACCAGCAGGACCGCCGCCAATCACAACGATATCAAAGGCATCATCGCTCTTGCCATCGTCGTTTGAGGCACTAACTGTAGGCGCTGGGCTAGCTTCTGGCGCTGCTGTTCCAGCTGTTGGAATGTTTTCGCCTTCTTCTCCTAAATAACCAATGACTTCCGTTACTGGAACAGTTTCTCCGTCACCTTTGAGAATGGCAATCAGGTAGCCGTCTTCCTCAGCTTCCAATTCCATGCTGACCTTGTCAGTCATGATTTCCAGAAGGATTTCCCCTTCTTTGACAAATTCGCCGACTTTCTTATTCCATTGGACAATTTGCCCTTCGGTCATATCTACGCCGGCTTTTGGCATAATTACTTCTAAAGCCATCTTTATTTCCTTTTCTAATTTCGTTTTTCACTTGCTGAGCGCTTCTTTGCTTTTGAGAATAGCAAAGAAAATAAAATCTTATACCAACATCGAAATTGGATCTTCAATCAAAGCCTTCAAGTCCTTCATAAACTTAGCTCCAGCCATTCCGTCGACAACACGGTGGTCAATGGTCAAGCCCAGACTCATAATTGGCCGGATAACAATTTCGCCATTAACAACGACAGGTTTCTCAACTGTTGAGCTAACTCCGAGAATTGCTGAGTTTGGTTGGTTGATGATTGGCCCAAAGGACTGAACACCAAACATACCCAAGTTACTGATTGTAAATGTTGAATTTTGCAATTCACTTGGAGCCAATTTACCATCCAAAGTACGACCAATCACATCCTTAAAGGCTACAACTAACTCTGACAAGCTCATTTTTTCAGCATTATAGACAACAGGTGTCATCAATCCATTATCCATACCAACTGCCATAGCAAGGTTGACATAGTTGTGAGTGATAATGGTCTTGCCATCTTCTGTCAATGAAGCGTTGATGTAAGGATGTTTCATCAATGTTTTCACAACAGCGAGTGAAAGAAGGTCTGTTACAGTAGTCTTCTTACCAGTTGCTTCCATAATTGGCTCAAGAACCTTCTTACGAAGAGCCAGCATTTCAGTCATATCAACTTCATAGTTGAGTGTGAAAGTTGGCGCAGTTAGGTAAGATTCAACCATACGTTGCGCGATAACCTTACGCATTGGTGTCATTGGAATACGCTCAATCTCACCATAAGGAGTGACATTATCAGGCACTTCTTCCTCTTTTTCGATTTGAGCAGGAGACTTGATGGTGTCGTTTTCGATATTTTCAGGAAGCAAGGCCAAAACATCCTTCTTCATTATCTTACCACGATGACCAGTTCCTTGAATTTCCTGCCAAGCAATGTTATGTTCGAGGGCAATTCGTTTTGCAAGTGGCGAAATGCGAACCACATTTGTGTCTTTATAAGTTTCCACGTCTTCTTTGTGGACACGACCGTTTGCACCTGAGCCAGAAACATCGTAGAGGTTGATCCCTAGATCATCCGCTAACTTTCTAGCCGCAGGAGTCGCTCTTAGCTTGTCATCAGCCATGACCTCTCCAATTCTAATTATGATACTAAGGGCGTTAAAAGTCAAAGTGAAAATAGGAAACTTGACGAAGAAACTTTAGTTTCTAGGAAAGTTTATCTTTTTCAGGCAGACTTTAGCCCGTGTTCGAATATAAGATATTAAGGACGCAGAGGGCAATGAAAAAATAGGAAATTGACGATGTGTTCCATGAACACAAGAAAATCTATCTTTTTTTCGCAGTCCTCCGTCCGAATTCAACTCTACAAGCAACTTGGGTACAACACGTATCTCAAGTTGCTACGGTTGCCGCTATTAGGCGGTCAACCTAGTAGACTTACTAATTCATTCGTCGAATATTATCGATTCGACTCACTCATGTCGCAACTTTATATATAACTCGGATACAAAACATAACTCAAGTTACTAAAGTTAAAATCTCTAAAAATTTACGTAATTTAATTTATGTAATATTATTCTTTGTTATAAGTCTTACGGATTGCATCTTTGATGCTTTCAACGGTCGGAATCATTGCATTTTCTAGGTTTTGTGCGTAAGGCATTGGCACATCTTCTCCAGCACAACGGCGGATTGGTGCATCTAGATAATCAAATGCTTCTGACTCCGAAATGATAGCTGAAATCTCTCCGATATAGCCACTTGTTTTGTAGGCATCATTGACAAGCACAACCTTACCTGTCTTCTTCACTGAGTTAATGATGATATCCTTATCAAGTGGAACAAGGGTAAGTGGGTCCACAATTTCAACTGAAATTCCTTCTTCAGCCAATTCTTCAGCAGCTTGAACCACACGGCGAAGCATTTTACCATAAGTAACAACTGTTACATCTGTCCCTTCGCGTTTGATTTCCCCAACTCCAAGTGGAATTGTATAGTCTGGATCAACTGGCACTTCCCCTTTTTGGTTAAATTCTGACTTGTACTCAAGAATGATAACAGGGTTATTATCACGGATAGCAGACTTGAGTAGTCCTTTCATGTCAGCAGGCGTACCTGGTGCTACAACCTTAAGTCCAGGAATGTGAGTGAACCAAGACTCTAGAGACTGAGAGTGCTGGGCTGCAGAACCTACTCCGTTACCAGCTGCACATCGAACAGTCATTGGAACCTGACCCTTACCACCAAACATATAACGTGTTTTAGCGGCTTGGTTGACGATATTGTCCATGGCAATAACAGAGAAATCCATGAAGGTCATATCGACAATTGGACGGAGTCCTGTCATGGCTGCTCCTGCTGCTGCTCCAGAGATGGCAGCTTCAGAAATCGGACAGTCACGGACGCGTTCTGGACCAAATTCTTCAAGCATTCCAACAGAAGTTCCGAAGTCTCCTCCGAAGACACCGACGTCTTCTCCCATCAGGAACACATTTTCATCGCGACGCATTTCCTCAGACATAGCAAGGATAATGGTGTCACGGAACGACATTGTTTTTGTTTCCATTTTTATCTCTTTCTCCTTAGTCTGCGTAAATATCTTCAAAGGCCGATTCAAGCGGTGGAAATGGACTTTCTTCTGCAAATTTAACAGAAGCTTCTACTGCTTCCTTAACTTGCGCTTGGATTTCTTCCAATTCTTCGGCACTTGCAATATTGTTTTCAATGAGGTACTTGCGAAGGTTTTCGATTGGGTCTTTTTGTTTCCACAATTCTACTTCTTCACGCGTACGATATTTACCAGGGTCAGATGACGAGTGACCAAGCCAGCGGTAAGTTACACTTTCAATCAAGACAGGACCATTGCCACCACGAACATGATCAACAGCTTTCTTAAATCCTTCATAGACATCGATAACATTGTTTCCATCTTCGATAAACATTCCTGGGATTCCGTAAGCAGCACTACGGTGATGGATATGCTCCACATTGGTCATTTTCTTGATATCCGCAGAGATTCCATAACCATTGTTAATGCAATAGAAAATCACTGGTAGTTTCCAGATAGAGGCCATATTCACCGCTTCGTGGAAGACACCTTCATTGGTTGCACCATCTCCAAAGAAGCAGACTACAATCTTACCAGTCTTCTGCATTTCCTGAGTCAACGCTGCCCCAACTGCAATTCCCATACCGCCTCCGACGATACCATTGGCACCAAGGTTACCTGCATCAAGGTCAGCGATGTGCATAGACCCACCTTTACCTTTACAGGTCCCAGTGTATTTGCCAAGGATTTCAGCCATCATTCCATTGAGGTCGATCCCTTTGGCAATAGCTTGTCCGTGCCCACGGTGGTTGGATGTGATCAGGTCATCTGCATTTAAAGCCAGCATGGCTCCAACATTAGCCGCTTCTTCCCCGACAGAAAAATGAGTCATACCAGGAACTTTTCCTTTTTTTACTAGTTGTGCAATTTTTAAGTCCATACGACGGATTTCTTCCATCTTACGGAACATCTCTAATAGGAGAGATTTGTCTAAAGTTGCCATATTATTGCCTTTCTAAGCTACAATTTACTATTATATTTTAAACAATTATGAAAACCCTGTCAAAGTTTATGCTTTTTGTTATTTCACAAAGAAAAACCTGTCTATCCGTTGAATAGACCGGTTTTAGAACTTTAAACAAAAATTTCACAATCTTTTTATGCTAGATTAGTTTTTAGCTTTTTTAAACTGTTAAATAATAGAAATGAATGATTTAGCTTAGTCTGCTTTTTGGGCGAAATCTTCAATCATTTGCTCCATTTGATCGCGACTAGGGGTAGTCAACATATAAAGGTAGTCTCCTTGTAGCTCTGCAAAAGCAGCAGGCATGTCTTTCTTTACCTTGAAGTTATCTTTATATTTTTCCAGCAACTCTTCCTCAGCATATGCATAATTAGTTGAAGCGCGACGCGAAGTAGCAAGACAGAACTGAGGTGCCATGTGTGCAGCTGGGAAAGGCTCTCCTGCTACAATAGCCGCATATCCTTTGTAAAGATCAATTGAATGAGCAAAATTATAAACATCAATTGTAAAACCACCCGCAGGACGGTTATTGTACTCAATTGCCACATAATCATCCCCATCACGGAAGAACTCAATATGGAAAAAACGCTCTTTCATACCGAAGACTTTAACAATTGCTTCTCCGTAAGCACGGAGCTTGGGATCCATATCCTTGAGGACGTAGTAGGAATTATCCATCTTATAGATCATCAAATCTAAAGGTGTATGGGCATAGTCGAAGGTAGTTGAAAAGACAATATTACCATCTTTATCTACCAAACCATCAAATGTACAAATCTCACCTGACTGAACAAACTTTTCAAAGAAATAAACTGTTTCTTGATTCCATTCTGATTTGAAATGTTCTACGTCTTCTTTCGTCTCTAATTTAAAAGTCGCTGCTGCTCCTACACCATTATCTGGTTTAGCTATCAAAGGTAAACCAAGTTTATTAACAGCTAAGTCAACTCCTGAAATGGTCTTGACAACCTGTCCAGGCACAACAGGAACACCAGCCTTTTTAAAGAGTTTTTTCATTTCAGACTTAAATTTTGTTTTCTTCAAATCTTTTGGCTTAGCTCCAAAGACATTAAATTGTTCACGAAGCTGAGCGTCCTGCTCCAACCAATATTCATTATGAGATTCAATCCGATCAATAGGCCCATGCTTATAGAAGAGAAAGGCAACAGCTCTTTTTACTTCGTCAAGATTTTCGAGATTTTCAACACGGAAATATTCTGTCAGAGCATCTTTTAAAGGTTGATCTAGCTGGTCATAAGGCTCTTGGCCAATTCCCAAAACATTAATACCTTGATTAGCTAATTCAATTGTGAATTGTTGAAAATTTTGAGGATAATAAGGGGATATAACGATATAATTCATAAATGACCTCCATTAAAGGTTGAGTTCGTTAAGGAAATATGGCATTTGCTTACGCCACCAGACCCAGTCATGAGCCACATCATGGCCCCACTCAGCAAACCAAGCAGGAATCTGTTTATAATCAAAAGCTCTTTTCAAAGTATAAAAAGATGGCAATCCATCCGCCTCCCAAGCTCCATGACCGGTGCAAACAATGATATCTGCTTGTCGATAACGATCAATAAACCAGCCATCATTTTGATTCCAAATATAGTCAGCTGGAGAGTTCTGATAAACAGCCTCATCGTTCCCATAATCACCTAAAAAATATCGTGCATCATAGACACCGCTAAGAGCAATTACTTTATTAAAAACATCGGGATGTTGAAGAAAGAAATTCATAGCATGATAACCACCCATTGAACAGCCTGTCGTCATCATAGGATCAAACCAGCCCGTTTTATGTTTAATAAAAGGAATGGCTTCTTGGATGACATAGTGTTCATAAGCACGATGCATCTCTGCTCTATCGTGCGGGCTCTTCCAATCTGCTAACCAGCTTTCACTATCAACACTGCTCAAAGTAAAAAATTGTACTTTACCAGCTTCAATAAAACCAGAGCAAGCATCAATCATGCCAAAGTCTGCATATTCATTATGACTTCCACCAGAAGAGGCAAAGACGAGAACAGGAAGACCAGAATGTCCATAGCGATTAACATACATTTCTCGATTAAGATTTCCACTCCAATGACTTAAAAATTCAACATGCATAATAGACTCCTTTCTTTGATACATTAAGATCATTTCCTATAGACTGTATTTACCACTGCTCACTTAAAAAACGAAGGCAATCAAGTAAATGTTCTGACCAAGCAATCTCGTTATGTTCGGCACCAGCCTGAATTTTTAAAACAAGATTGTCAATATCTATACCAGCAACTAAGAGCTGACGATAGTATTTAACAGATGAATCAATATAAGCTTGTTTTATATTACCAGCCATCAAGGTTTTATCCGTATCATCTGCCTCATCGGTTCCAACATAAATAAAGACCCGTTGATTCAGTTTAAGTGATTGACGCTTGATATAGCGATCAAAATCTTCTTGATGAAGCCAATTAGCGGATGAAAAAACACCGAGACAACCAATTTGGTCTTCATATTCAACACCCATAAACTGAGTAATATTGCCACCTAAAGAGCTCCCGATCATAGCCGTATGTTTGAAATCTGATTTAGTTCTATAATTTTCGTCAATAAAAGGCTTAACGACATCCATAACGAACTCAGCATACTCACTGCCTTTACCACCAAAAGAAACACCTGGAATATTCATTTCTTTATACTTCCACGCCGAGTATTCATTCATTCGATTGACTCCATCATTATCAATTGCAACGACAATCATTTTTTCTAAATCAGGATTGCGTTTGATAATGGGAATAATCTTCCAGGAATGACCGCTGAAAGACTCTTTACTATAAAGAACATTTTGTCCATCATGAAAATAAACAACAGGATAACTTTTTTCAAGATTCTCTGAGTAATTTTTCGGTAATAAGACACGAACTCTACGTTTTGTCTGGCTATATGGGACAAGAAGTTCATGAGTTTTCATATCTAGGTAAAAATAAGATTTGTTCATTATCTGAAAACTTTCTATTTCCAATAAATTTTATCTATTATAACACAAAAAAAGAAAAAAAGTCAGGTTTTCCTGAACTTTTTTTAATTATATCTAATCAACGTACGTTTCTTCGTCTTTGTTCATCCAAGCATATGGAAGACCAATCAGCAAACCACCACCAATTACATTACCAATAAATGTAATGCTGAAATGCCTTAAAATATTGAAAACATCAAATCCTTGGACCTGAGTAGCAATCTTATTGAAAGCAATCAATGGGAAAGAAGCAAAGTTTGCAGCCAAGTGTTCGTTAGTCAAAAACACGAACATATATATAGCTGAAATGACGATCCACATTTTTGCTGTAGAACTCTTAATCAATAAGAATGATAAAATAGCAACATTTACAAAAATGTTAGCCGCAATAGCTTCAAATAAAACTACACTATTACCTCGGCTAAGCTTGTTTGCAACAACTGTCCCAACGAAGCCATCCGGTGTCAATCCAGCATAAGCTACTGTTTGATTGAAAATCCAGCCAATAACCGCTGCCCCAACTAGATTAAAGAAAGTACAGTACAGTAAAATCAGCAAGGCTTTAGAAAATTTAATTTTTTTCAAAAACGTTCCTGCAGTCAAGTACATCATGTTTGATGTTGTTAACTCAGCGTTTAAGAAGAGGATATATACCAATCCCCAAGCAAATATGAAAGGAAACAAAAGGCGCCCAGATCCTGGTACTATCTTGTTAATAACGTCTGCAGCAATCGCTCCTGCAGCAGTACTTAAAGTTAGAAAAGCCCCAGCATACATAGAACGAACAGCATACTTTGCCTTACTGCTATCAAATAAAGCCTCTTTCTTCTGACAAGCAAATGCAACCTTTGTGATAAATGACGATTCAGCCATACTAATTTCCCCTTAAAAAATATTATGACTATTATAACATAAAATGAAGAATTACGAAATCGTTTTCTTGAATTTTAAGAAAAAAAGAATTAGGATCTTTTCCTAATTCTTTTCCTACTTTTTCGTTTAACGATTCGCCCAAGCGACGTCTTCGTCCAATATTTCTTGACTAGTATACTGCTGACGATAAATATTATAAACAAGATCGCCACTGTATGCTTGCTGATAACTGGGAGTATCATATTGAGTCAAGTTATACTTTTCAATAATATAATTTAATTTTGCATTATAACTTGAATCTGTCGCATAAACACCAGTTAAAGCTGCGGTTGCATCTTGATAGCTAGTCGTATTGCTCTTCCAAGCATTCGCATAATAACCTTGTCGAAGAATTGCTACATAATCCTGTAAAGATTCATAATAACTTGGGTAAGAACGGAATTCTGCATCAATATTATACGCATTACCTTGACCATCATCTTCCCAAGTAAGCATTGTAGCAGACTGGCCACCATAGTGTCCTTTTACACCAAAGAGATTGTAGTGAGGCGCTGAAGCCAATCCTGAACGACCTGAATTACTTTCAAGAATAGCTTGGGCGATCATTACAGAAGCATATAAGTCATTTTCCTGACCCAATTGACGAGCCGATTCTGCTATCTGAGAAATAAATACTTCAGTTGGATTGTAGTATTGAACTGTTTGTTCTTCGTTAGCATCAACTGACTTAGTATTGTTTGCTAGTAAAGCACTAATCATAATAGCAGACATAAATACTGTCATCACTGCTAAAAGTGCACTCATTTTCTTCTTCATAGTCTTAACTCCTAAAAAATACTATAATAATTGTAGCATAATAAATAATGACATAAAATGCGAATTGATTACAATTTCATGACAGTTTTACTTTTTCTTAGTAAAAAAACAGAAGTGCTCTTCTGCTTTTTTGTTATTCATTCACTTTTTCTAAGATAGCATCCCAAGATGCATCCATACCAGTTTTATCTACTGATGAAAAGAGAATAAATGTATCAGCCGGATCAAAATTTAGTTTTTTCTTGATTGCCGATTCATGTTTGTTCCATTTCCCACGAGGAATCTTATCTGCTTTTGTTGCTACAAGAATCACTGGAATTTCATAGTACTTCAAAAATTCATACATTTGAACATCATCCGCACTTGGATCGTGTCGTAAATCAACTAAACTGACTACAGCTCGCAGATTCTCTCTGCTGGTCAGGTATTCTTCAATCATTCTTCCCCATTTAGCACGTTCAGTCTTTGAAACCTTAGCATAACCATAGCCAGGAACATCAACAAACCGAAGTTTATCATCAATATTGAAGAAGTTTAACAATTGAGTTTTCCCAGGTTTCCCAGATGTACGCGCTAAATTTTTACGATTAAGCATCGTATTAATAAAACTTGATTTACCGACGTTAGATCGACCAGCAAGAGCGATTTCTGGAATATCATCTTGAGGATAGTGAGATTTATTAGCCGCACTCAGCAAAATTTCTGCATTATGTGTGTTAATTTCCATGTTCTACCTCAAGCAGTCTCTAAAATTGGCTTATCAGTACCATCAACAGCTTCCTTAGTGATTCGGACAAGTTTCACATTTTCTTTACTTGGAACTTCAAACATAACATCCATCATGGTTTCTTCGATGATAGAACGTAGACCACGGGCCCCAGTTTTGCGCTCAATGGCCTTGTTCGCGATTTCCTGTAAAGCATCATCATCAAACTCTAGTTTAACATCATCGTAAGACAAGAGAGCCTGGTATTGTTTAACCAAAGCATTCTTAGGCTCGCGAAGAATACGAACCAAGTCGTCTACAGTCAGTTGTTCCAGAGCAGCAAAAACAGGCAAACGACCAATTAATTCAGGGATAATTCCAAATTTTTGAATATCTTCAGCAATAATAGCTTGCATGTAGGACTCGTTTTCATCGATAGCTTTGTTATTTTGACCAAAACCAATAATTTTCTCGCCCAAACGTTGTTTTACAATTTCTTCAATCCCATCAAAGGCACCACCAACGATGAAAAGAATATTTTTGGTATCAACCTGAATCATCTCTTGCTGCGGATGTTTGCGACCTCCTTGAGGCGGAACACTTGCTACAGTACCCTCAATAATTTTTAAGAGAGCCTGCTGTACTCCTTCACCTGATACATCGCGCGTGATAGAAACATTTTCACTCTTTTTAGCGATCTTATCAATCTCATCTACGTATATGATTCCGCGTTCTGCACGTTCGATATTGAAATCAGCCGCCTGCAAAAGTTTTAAAAGAATATTTTCTACATCTTCTCCGACATAACCAGCCTCTGTTAAAGCTGTCGCATCAGCAATCGCAAACGGTACATTTAAACTTCTAGCCAAGGTCTGAGCAAGAAAAGTTTTTCCAGAACCCGTTGGACCGATCATTAAGATATTTGATTTTTGCAATTCAACATCATCTTCTTCACGGCTGTCGTGAAAATTAATGCGCTTGTAGTGATTATATACTGCTACAGCTAGCGCTCTTTTAGCGCGCTCTTGACCGATGACATAATGGTTTAGAATATGCAATAATTCTTGAGGTTTTGGAACCTCTGACAAGTCAGCTAAGACTTCTTCGGCTAATTCTTCACGGATAATTTCTTGTGCTAATTCTACACACTCATTACAAATAAAAGCGTTATTACCCGCAATAATCTTTTGAACCTCATCTTGGTTCTTCCCACAAAATGAACAATATACCATCATCTCTTCATTACGATTTGTAGGCATAATACTAGTCTCCCTTTAATATATATTCGTCAAATTAAAATAAAGTCATATAAAAAGCGTGAATACTATTCACTAAATTTGTAAAGGCATTAAGCAAAAATAAAATGGACAAACCATACCGCCTTTTTCTAAAAGTTTGTACGGAACAAACAAGGCAAATGGCGCACAAAAAGGCCGTAAAAACCCCAAAAACACTTCTTTCCACTTTTTATGAACCCTTTCTTTCTAGAACTTTCACGGTAAAATCATACAAATTCTTGTCATCTTTAGGATGAAATTGGCTATTGACTTCTCTAAATGCTCTTAAGTCAAAATCCTTTGGAAAATAAGTATCACCCTCAAAACAAGCATGAATTTCAGTTTTAATAATTTCATCTAAATGATGCTGAAATAAGGAAAAAATTTGACCACCGCCAATGATATAAAGATTTTTCTCCTGTTCCTCATACCACTTTAAAACAGAAGGCAAATCGTGAAATATTAAGACAGATTCATTTTCAACAGTATAATTCGGATCCTTAGTCAGAATAAGACTTGTCCGGTTTGGTAAAACACGCTGATCCATACCATCGAAAGTCACTCTTCCCATTAAAATAGCATGACCAGAAGTAATTTCTTTAAAGTGCTTTAACTCTGCTGGTAAATGCCAAGGCAAGGATTGATTTTTTCCAATCAGCTCATTTTGATCTTGTGCCCAAATCGCCGCAATCTTTTTAGTCATTTCATAATCCTTTTAATTGATATTTCTATTCTATCAAAAAATATAAAAAAAGACTTGATTGGACTACCACTTCTCTTCATTTATTTCCAAGTGAAAGCAGATAAAAATTCGATAACCATTGAGGTTATCGAATTAAACTTTGGATTTAAGATTTATTTTTTTTCGCCTTCATAAATAGAATGTAAACTACCAAAAGAGCTAAAACTCCAAATGCAGAAATATATAATACTGTAGAATCTGATCTTTTATGTTCAACAGAAGCGGTCTCCGTCTCCGAATTATCAGTATTAGGATCTACATCACAAGCATCTCTCTTTTTTGACTTTTCCTCTGTAGCAGTCTCTTCACCACTTGTTTGATTTTGTTTGTTTTTGGGCCCCTTTCCATGGCAGCGAAGAGCAAGAGATTTCCGTTTCTCTCTTAAAGTCTTCTTGTGGTTTCGAGATTCAATCTGTTTCGAACCATCAAGCACTTCAACTGAAGATTGCTCTCTCTTCTCTACTCTCCAGTGATTTAAGCGAACTTGATCATCAGCTTTGACTTCTGCTACTTGGAAGAATAAGACAAGAATTGCAAGCAAAGCGATAGATAATACAAGACCCCAAGATTGTTTTGGTCTATGCATCTTTAAAAAACCAGCTATCATATTAGCACCTCCAAAGGTAAGCGTTTGCAACAGTTATATCTATTGTCATTATACCACTTTATATCTTTCCTGCAATTATCTGCTACGAAAGAAAAATCCCACCGAAAAACTTCGGTAGGAATTATTGAAATTAAATTGCTAAATCAAATTTGAGCTGAGGTTTAACTGGATCATAGTCTAATAACTCAAAATCCTCTGCTTTAATATTGAAGAAATTGGTCCCGTCAGGCACATTTAGAACGAGCCGTGGCTGACAGTCGCTAGGTTCTCGACGCAACAGCTCCTCCGCCTGCTCGAACTGATTGTCATAGATGTGTAAGTTATTAATAAAGTAAAAGAACTTGCCTACCTTCCAGCCAAAATGCTTGGCAATCATCATCTGCAGAGCCACATACTGCATAGCGTTGATGTGATGAGCAACCAACATATCATTTGACCGCTGAGTCAGAGTCGCATCCAGATAAATGTCTCCATCCACACGACGAACGTCAAACATGGTTTGGAAAGCACACGGGAGCAAGCCTTCTGTTTCTTCAAAAGCTTCATAATCCCATAGAGAAATGATGTTGCGACGATTCCATGGATTAGCTGCTAGTTGTTGGAGAATTTTATTGATAATATCATGCTTCTTAACAACCGCTCCGTAACGCTGACCAATGGTACCCGTATCGCCAACTTCCCAGTCATTCCAATAGTGAACATTGTACTTATCGTTGAGCAATTCCAGACTATTAGACTGGTCTTGATAAATCCAGAGTACTTCCTTGATGGCAGACTTAATGGCAATAGGGCGCAGAGTCGTGATCGGGAATTCTCCTTTGCTCAAATCGTACTCAGCAAAAGAACCAGTGATGTATTTGGAGTTAGCCACATTTCCATCCTTGTATCGTGGACGGGCATTTTCAGAGAATACTCCCTCTTCTAAAATTTTTCTAATATTTTCTTTAAAAATCGTATCAGCTTTTGTCATTAGATCTCCTTCAACAGTAAACAACTTTTAGTATAACAAAATTCCCATAAAAACTCTCCCACAGAGTCTGCAGGAGAATAAAATGGATTTTAAAATTATTGAAGAACCAAGGATGCTGCACCGATAACACCAGCATCATTTCCTAGAGTTGCCAAAGCTAATTTTGTTGATGTACGAACCTGAGGGAAGGTATTTTCGTCATAAACCTTTTGAATTCCCTCTAACAAGAAAGGTCCAGCAGCTGATACACCGCCACCGATAACAATCGTAGATGGATTAAGGATTGATCCAATATTCGCGCAAGCAATTCCTAGGTAACGAGAGAAGTTTCTATAAACTATAAGGGCTAACTCATCTTCTTCTTTCGCTAAATCAAAGACTGTTTTAGCTGTGACGTCTTCTCCATTATCGATGAGTTTCTTTAATTCAGCATCACCAGCATACTCATCAGCATACCGACGAGTTAAATTGACAATACCTGTCGCAGACGCAACGGTTTCCAAACAGCCCTTCTTTCCGCAAGTACATGGAATTGGCTGATCAAAATCAACAGTAATATGCCCAAGCTCTCCTGCTGCACCGGCAACGCCATGAAGAAGTTTACCTTCAGCGACAATACCGCCACCTACACCAGTTCCTAAGGTCATAAAAACAACATCAGGCTGATTTTCTCCAGCTCCCATCCAGCGTTCCCCCAATGCTGCGACATTCGCATCATTGTCGATAAAGAATGGAATTCCAGTAGCTTTTTCAATTTTTTCTTTTACGGGTTGCAAGGTTTTCCAGTTTAGGTTATAGGCACCAATAACAGTACCTTTTTCACGGTCTACCACTCCAGGAGAACCCATTCCGATTCCCAAGAAATGATCTGCAGTTAGCTGAAGCAAGTCCAAACGATGAAGAATTGATTCAATCATATCATCAACGATATGGCTTCCTTCATCTAAAATATTTGTTTTTATAGACCATTTTTCTTGAATTTGTCCTTCTTGAGTTAAAATTGCAAATTTGATGGAGGTACCACCAAGGTCAATACCAATGATTTTTTTAGACATTGTCCTCTCCTCTGATTCTTTTATTCCACCCCATTATATCAGATTTTTTCAAAGTGGAAAAGGTTTGCATAAAGAAAATATAAAAAGAGTCCTTAAAGATTCATAATTAGTGTAAAACTCTCTGTTCTTTTATCTTATTCCTTTGGCAAGAAAACTGTTTGAAGCTAAAATTCTCTTATTTTCTCCACAAAAAGTCTATTAAAAGCTTATCTACTTCAGAGTTCTCGTGCAATCTGCTATGCTGGCCTCCTCGCCCAGATATTTTGACTTCCTTATAGGATTTAGCATGATTGATTAGCAAATATTTTAGCGCTTTTGATGAAATGTTTAGGACTGATCCATCTGTATTTCCACCAATATCACCATAGATATTCAGAACGTCTATTTGTTTGTCAGGATAAACCTCTCTTAATCCAGTAAGCTTTTGATATTGTTCATTCATTGCAGAAGGCTGTCCTGTTTGAGGATCTAAGGTCAAGTTTGATGGAAGGTTCCAATTCTCTAGACCAGCTACATGATTCGCCAAATTAACCTGCTTAGTCAATTTAGGTAGATTTTCTTCACTTCCATATTCTAAAAGGTAATAAAGAATGGACATATTTCCCATAGAATGCCCCACCATCTTCATTTCTTGAAATCCATAAGCTTGCTTAAGTTTTTCGACTACTGCTTTAGCATATGCAGCATCTTGTAAATAGTCAGGATTTCTATTGTCCTCATATTGAACCATGATAATTGGATTGATTGCACCTTTGGGAATACGGCCTCTTAAAGTGACCTGCCCCTTTCTGTCAACGTTCGCTTGAATAATTGTTTCTGTTACACCAGCCTTTTTAGCTGATTCCGTCATATGCCTTTCAGCATTGGCGCTGGAACCATAACCGTGAAAGAATAAGGTTGGGGTGGTAGATTGGACAAACTCATTTGATCTAAGTTTTGTATTGCTATTTTTCAGAAAAAACAATGATGAAAAAATAATAAAGATGACTAACAAAAGGAGAACGGAATATTTCTTTTTCATATGAATCCTCCATCTTAATTTTGTACAAAATTATATCATGTATCAATGATGGTTACAAGCAAATGAATTGCTGATTTATACCAATAAAAAGAAAGAAGCTTGATTGCTTCTTTCTAAAACCATTTTAAGAGTCGCATGATGTGCATATTCATCTTGACCTGACGGGAATAATAATAATTTCCTCCATTGATATAGAGCTCTGGGCCGTGGAAAATTGAAATCAAGTTATAGTAGCCATAGGTCTTGCCGGTTACATTTCCTAAGCTTGGTGCTACTACTTCTTTGGAATACTTTTTGGCCAGCTCCAGTGTATTCTCGCCACCGTTTTTAGCTACGTAGTCGATATAGGCTTGACCGAAATTATAGGCTTGTACTGCTGTCCAAACATCTACTTTTTTCTTGCTAGCCAACTCCAGGTTATCAGATAAGGTCTGGACGCCCTGACGAATACTTTCTTTGTTGTCTCTAATAGCATCAGTCTGACCAGTCGCGCTTTCACTGGACTGCATGACATCTGTGTCTTTTCCCTTGGTCTCTGTATAAATCATGGCCAGCACCAATTCTTCATTGGCCGCCGTGTCATGCTCGTCCAGCACCTCTCTGACTAAAGTCTGATATTTCATAACCTGCTTGACATCATGATGAATCTGATAAATCTTGTAGCCAGCAAATAGCACAAAAAGGACTAGAATCAGTCTTCTTAGAAATTTAAACATTATTTATTTTGGATATCCTCGATGTTCTTAATCAAAATAGAATAGGTGCCATTATCGTTCTGGATAAATTCTACTGACTCTGCGTCCTGATAGATATTATTTGGAACGATGAGCTCAATTCCATTTGAAAGGGAGAGTTTTTGATTTTCAAACTTTTTCTTCTGGCGACTGCTGTCAATCTCATCAAATTTGACTGGCTCAGGAATAGCTTCCTTGACTTGGTCAATAAAACTAAGACGAGCTGTTAGATTGTTGTCAAAAAGATCATCAGCCAGTTTCTCAGGCGACAGTTCGTCATTTTCTTCCAGATTTTTGAAAATGCTGGACTTGACCTTGGACTGGAACTGGAAATCGTCTTTATTAAAACTTTCAGCAACCCTCTGAGCTGTTTTCTCTAAAGTTTTAATTGATTTCTTGGCTGAGATTGTCGGATTGACCTGCAAGAGATTGTCTGACATGTAATTGAGAAAGGCACCGTTGTACTTGATACGCTTTTCAATCAGGTGGTACTTGCGAGATCTGAGATTGATGACAACAGCCTCATCCGCACCTGTACCAAAGCCAGGCAGATTGTTCTGAGTTAGTTTGATAGGATTGTCCACCTCACCACCCAAGTGGGTCAGAGTTTCCCGCAGAGCAATCCGCAGAAAAGCAAAGTGCTCCACACCCTCTTTGTCAAACTGGACAAAAATCAGATCGTTGGTTTTCTGGTTTTCACTGACTGAAAACTCCTCCTGCCAAAGCTTAGCAACTGTCACTGATGTTTTCAGCAAGTCATCTGAAAGTTGGGATAAAAAGATGTTTTCGGGATCGAAAACACCTGTTTTAGCATCGTCAGAATAGACCCGCTCAATCTTCTTGCGCAGGTACTCTTCAATCTTAGGAGTAATGTTGAGAAACTTATCCGCCAATAGCAGTTCGGTATCAGCTGGGCTGAATTGATGAATAATCGCTTTTTTTACGTAAATATCCATCTTAGTTCAAGCCCTCATAGAGTGGAAAAGCGTCCGTCAATTCGCGAACTTCAGCACGTACCTGATTCAGTATCGCTTCGTTTTCAGCATTTTCCAGAGCTTTGATGATGAGTTCTGCAACCTTGATACTTTCTGTTACGCCAAATCCTCGAGCTGCAATAGCTGCTGTACCGATACGAATTCCACTAGTCTTAAATGGTGACAAAGTTTCGTATGGGATGGAGTTTTTATTAAGGGTAATATTGACTTCATCCAAGAGATTTTGAGCGACTTTCCCATTTTCTACAACTTTAGTGACATCGACTAAGAAAAGGTGATTTTCAGTTCCATCAGAAATCACACGGAACTTATCATGCTGACGAAAGACTTGCGCCATAGCTTGGGCGTTATCCAAAATCTGCTGAGCATAAACCTTGAAAGCTGGATCAAACACTTCTTTAAAAGCAACTGCTTTGGCTGCAATGACATGCTCCAATGGGCCACCTTGAATGCCTGGGAAGATAGCTGAGTTAATTTTCTTAGCCAATTCTTCGTCATTTGTCAAAATCAATCCACCGCGAGGTCCACGCAAGGTCTTGTGGGTCGTTGTGGTTGTAATATCAGCATAAGGCACAGGGCTAGGATGGAGGCCTGCAGCGACTAATCCAGCGATGTGAGCCATATCTACCATAAGCTTGGCACCTACCGCATCAGCGATTTCACGGAATTTTGAAAAATCAATGATATGAGAGTAGGCTGAAGCACCCGCCACAATCAGCTTAGGCTGAACTTCTTTGGCCTGCTGGAGAATAGCATCAAAGTCCAGCAATTCAGTTTCTGGGTCAACGCTATAGGATACAAAATTATAAGTTTGTCCAGAGAAGCTGACTGATGCACCGTGAGTCAAGTGGCCACCCGCAGACAAATCCATACCCATAACAGTATCACCTGGCTCAATCAAAGCCATATAAGCTGCACAATTAGCCTGACTACCTGAGTGAGGTTGCACATTGGCAAACTTAGCACCAAAGATTTCCTTGGCACGTTCAATTGCAAGGCTCTCAATCACATCCACTACATCTGTACCACCATAGTAACGGCGACCTGGGTAACCTTCAGCATACTTATTGGTCAAAATAGAACCTTGAGCAGCCATGACAGCTTTAGAAACGACATTTTCTGAAGCAATCAGCTCAATATTATGTTGCTGACGTTCTTCTTCTTTTGCAACTGCTTCCCAAATCTCTGGGTCAAATGCTTTGTAGTCTTCTTGGTCAAAAATCATAAGGTGTCTCCCTTCTTTTGCGAAAATAGGACCCAAGGTCCTAAAAGTTAAAATTTTATACCATTTACTTGGGCGAGGATATCCTCGCGAGTAATCGCTCCCTGGCGTAAAATATGAGCCTTTTCTCCAGATAAGTCCAGGATGGTTGAATCCTGACCTGTCAAAGCAGCATCATCTTCTACTCCCGAGACTTGCTCTTGAAAATCCATCACAATCTGCTGAAAAGAAGTTCCACTAACTTTTCCAGAAAGATTGGCGGATGGACCAATCAAGGGACCGTACTTGCGAATCAAGTCCAGTGTAACCGGATGTTTAGGAATCCGAAAGCCAACAGTATCCATACCTGAGTTTATCCAAGTCGGCACTTGGTCATTGGCTTGGAGAATAATTGTCAATGGCCCAGGCAGAAAGGCTTGGTAGAGTTGATCTAGATAAGTGGGCTGATTCTTAGAAAAGGCATAAATCTCTTCTAAGCTAGCCACATTAAGATTAAGAGCCTTGTCGCGAGGTCTTCGCTTTAACTCATAGACTCGCTCAACCGCCTCTTCATTCAATGCCTGTGCAAAGAGGCCATAAACAGTTTCTGTTGGCAGGACAACTGCTCCGCCTGCTGCCAGAGTCTTTTCTATTTTATCCATTGTCCATCGCCACCATTCTATCTTTGCCAAATTGATCTTTCAGAACTCGGATTCGTTTTTGTGGGAAGAATTGTTTCAATAAATCCACGACACCGTCTCCTTGCTTGTAGCCAATCTCCAGATAGATTTTTCCTTTTTCTGTCAGATAGTCTCCTGCCTGCTCGGCTATTTTCCGGTAGACCTCATAGCCATCTTCCTCCGCAAAGAGAGCCATGTGAGGCTCTGAGGTCAAAACATTAAGTCCGACTTCATCCTTATCTTCTTCTGAAATATAAGGCGGATTGGAGGCGATAATGTCAAATTTTCCTTGTATTGCATCCAAGCAATCAGATTGGACAAGAGTGAGGTTGAGTCCGCAAAACTGAGCATTTTCTGCTGCCAAGGAAAGAGCATCTTTTGACAGATCAGAAGCAGTAATCTTCCAGTCTGGACGGCTGTTTGCTAGTGCAAGAGCAATGGCTCCGCTACCTGTTCCAATATCCAAGACAGATAGAGGTGTTTCGGGATTTTCTGACAAAATCAGCTCCACCAGCTCCTCCGTCTCAGGCCTTGGAATCAACACCCGCTCATCAACTTTGAGATTCAGACTGTGAAAGTCACTGCTGCCAATAATATATTGGGCAGGTTTGTGAGCAAGTAGCTGCTCTTGAATTGCTTTTAGCTGCTCACGATCTTCTTGACTGACTTCTGCCCGAAGTTTGAGAACAAAGTCAGTAAAGGAAAGCTGATTGAGAGCCCGATAAACGAAAGACAGGCTTTCTGCTTCTTCTCCCGCTGCTACCAGCTCCTGCTCTAGCTCAGCCAAATATTGAGCCAATGTCATTACTTATTCAACTCTTCTAGTTTTTGCGTTTGGTCATAGAGAACCAAAGCATCAACGACTTCATCCAGTTTACCAGCTAAAATCGTGTCCAGTTTTTGCAAGGTCAGTCCGATACGGTGGTCTGTTACTCGGTTTTGCGGGAAATTATAGGTGCGAATCCGCTCTGAGCGATCACCGGTACCAATTGTAGACTTGCGTTCTGCATCCTGCTCATCTTGAGCAATTTGAGCAAAGTGGTCTGCCACACGAGCTCGGATGATTTTCATCGCCTTATCTCTGTTCTTCTGCTGGGTCCGCTCTTCCTGCATTTCAACTTTGATGTTGGTCGGCAGGTGGACAATACGAACCGCAGTCGCAACCTTATTGACATTCTGTCCACCAGCACCTGAGGCATGGTAGATGTCAACGCGCAGATCTTTAGGATCAATGTCGTATTCTACTTCTTCAATTTCTGGCATAACCAAGACAGTTGCCGTAGAAGTATGAACGCGACCTTGGCTTTCGGTCACTGGAACCCGCTGTACTCGATGAGCTCCCGATTCATATTTAAGCTTTGAGTAGACCGACTGACCTGAGACCATAGCGACTACTTCCTTGATTCCACCTACACCATTATAAGAGGCCTCCATGACTTCGAAGCGCCAGCCTTGGCTTTCAGCGTATTTTTGATACATCTGCAAGAGGTCGCCAGCAAATAACTGCGCTTCGTCTCCTCCCGCTGCACCACGAATTTCAAGGATAATGTTTTTATCATCATTTGGATCTTTGGGTAAAAGAAGAATTTTTAGTTTTTCTTCGTATTCTTCTTTTTCACCCTTGGCATCTTTTAGTTCTTGCTTGGCCATTTCCTCCAAGTCCGCATCACCACCAGATTCTTTGATCATTTCTTCAGCGTCGACGATGTTTTGAAGGACTTGCTTGTATTCGCGGTAAGCTGTCACCGTGTCACGAGTGGAAGCTTCTTCTTTTGAAAGCTCCATAAAACGCTTGGTATCAGAAACCACATCTGGGTCACTCAATAACTCTCCTAACTCTTCGTAGCGATCTTCAACCGCCTGTAACTGTTCATAGATATTCATAGATTTTTTATCATCTCCTTTATTTCAATCATTCAATTATTAATGTCTGGCTTAAAATAATGCTTGCGACAGACTGGGATATAAGTTTCATTACCACCAATTTGAATCTGTTCCCCGTCATATACTGGTTTTCCATGATCTGTTCGCAAAACCATAGTTGCTTTTCGTGAACAGTATTGGCAGATAGTCTTGATTTCCTCTATTTTATCAGCCAAGAGCAAGAGGTGCTTGGAACCTTCAAAAAGTTCATTGCGAAAATCATTTTTTAGGCCAAAGGCCATAACAGGAACATCTAGCTCATCCACCACTCTAGCCAAATCATAGACATGATGGCGTTTCAAGAATTGAGCCTCATCGATTAAAATACAGTAAGGTTTTTCTGGTAAATTTTTGATATAGCCCAAAATATCTGTATCATCTTCAATTGCCATTGCCTGGCGTTTCATACCAATTCGGCTTGATACATACCCAACACCGTCTCGAGTGTCAACCGCGCTGGTCATAATCACAACACCCTTGCCCTGTTCCTCGTAGTTATGAGCAACTTTTAAGATCTCAATAGTCTTTCCTGAGTTCATTGTGCCGTATTTATAATATAATTGAGCCATAATCTCTAACTTTTTCTTCTTCCATTCTATAAGTTAATCCATTTAATTGTACCATAATTGGACAAGCATTAAAACCTAAATTGTGATAAAATAATGTTAAGAAAATAAAGGAGGCAATCTAATGCCATTTGTTAGAATTGATTTATTTGAAGGTCGTACTCTGGAGCAGAAAAAAGCTCTTGCCAAGGAAGTAACTGAAGCCGTTGTCAGAAATACTGGCGCTCCTCAATCTGCAGTCCATGTCATCATTAACGATATGCCTGAAGGAACCTACTTCCCACAAGGGGAAATGCGTACAAAATAATCTATAACCGCTAGCCAAGCGGTTTTTTTATTTGAAAAAGGCCATAAATGTACTGACTCCAAAAGTTAGACAGTAGAAATCTAATTTTTGGAGTGCAGTTCAAAAACAGCCTTTTATTTATTTTTTCGATTTAAAACAGCATTTAAAATAATTGCTATCAGACTGGCCATGACAATGCCATTTGAAAAGAACATCTGTAAACTAGAAGGCAGACTGTTAAAAAGGCTACTTCCGTTTAAACCAACCCCAGCCGAAATAGAAACTGCTGCGATTAAGAAATTGTGTTCGTTGTGTTCGAAATCAACACGAGCCAAGATTTGCATCCCTTGAATTGAAACAAAGCCAAACATGACTAGCATCGCCCCACCCAAAACAGGATTAGGAATAATTTGAGCTAAAGCACCAAATTTTGGTACAAGTCCCAAGAGAACTAGGAACCCTGCTGCATAGTAGATTGGCAGACGAGTCTTAATTCCAGACAACTTAACCAAACCAACATTTTGAGAAAAACCTGTATAAGGGAAGGTATTGAAGATACCTCCAAGCAAGACTGCCAAACCCTCAGCCCTGTAACCATTACGTAGACGTTTGCTATCAATCGGATCTTTGGTAAGATCAGACAAGGCCAAATAGACTCCTGTTGACTCTACCATAGAAACTGTAGCAATAATACACATCATGGCAATCGAAGAAAATTCAAACTTGGGAGCACCAAAGTAGAAAGGTGTAGGAATATGAACAATTGGAGCCTGAGAAACAGGAGTAAGATCTACTAGCCCCATACAACCTGCAATAAAAGTCCCAATAACCAGACCAATCAAAATTGAAATAGATTTGACAAAGCCTTTAGTAAAGATATTAATCAGTAAAATGATCAGGACAGTAACAGCTGCTAAGATTAAACTTTGAGCAGTTGGTTTCTCAACATTATTTCCCATATTACCAATCGCAACTGGAATGAGAGTCAATCCGATAGTTGTAATGACAGACCCTGTCACAACTGACGGGAAAAGATCAGCAACCTTAGAGAAAACACCTGAAATCAAAACGACATAGATACCTGACACAATGAGGGCACCAAACATGGCACCACTTCCGTGACTTTGTCCAATCATAATTAAAGGCGCAACAGACTGGAAGGCTACTCCCAAAACGACAGGTAAACCAATACCAAAGTATTTATTTAACTGCAACTGGAGAAAGGTTGCCACCCCACACATAAAGATATCTGTCGAAATTAAATAAGTCAGTTGTTCAGCAGAATATCCTAAAGCTCCAGCAATCATGATTGGAACCAAAATCGATCCCGAATACATAGCCAATAAGTGCTGCAAGCCAAGAACGGCTGCTTGCGAATGTTTTTCTTCTTTGTACTCCATCTTATGCATCTGCCTTTCCAAATACAACTTTTCCATTTTCAAACTTTTCAATCCGAGCTAGAGAAACTACTCTTTGTCCATCATCTTCCAATAATTTTCTTCCAGATTGAAAAGACTTTTCGATGACAATTCCAATAGCTTCAACACTCGCTCCTGCTTGGCGAATGATTTCAACCAAACCTTTAGCCGCCTGTCCATTGGCTAAAAAATCATCAATCACTAATACCTTATCCGAAGGACTCAAGAATTTTCCGGCAATCGAAACCGTCGAAGTCACTTGCTTTGTGAATGAGTATACTTCAGCTGTTAAAATCCCCTCAGTCATAGTAATATTTTTAGCCTTTTTAGCAAAAATCATTGGAACTCCTAACGCCTCAGCAGTATAGACAGCTGGGGCGATTCCAGATGCTTCAATCGTCACGACCTTTGTAATTCCTGACTCACGGAACCTATCAGCAAATACCCGGCCTATTTCTTTCATTAAAGAAAAATCAACCTGGTGAGTCAAGAAAGAATCTACTTTGAGAATATTTTCCCCTAAAACATTTCCGTCATGGAGGATTCGTTCTTCTAATTTTTTCATTATATCTCCTTTAAAAAACTAAATAAGGACCTGCTTAAAGCAAGTCCTCATACAACGACAGTAACCTGTTACAAAAGTAACAGGAAACTTGTAAGACTCACTTATTGTTAGATGTTTGGCATCTTGTAGAGACCTTGCCCCAATCATTAGCAAGATAAATAAGCTTTTCTTTATTATACCTTAATGTGCATCGCCATTCCAAATAGAATTTTTAACGATAACATAATCCACTCTAGTCAAACTGTGCAAATCTCGACCGCCTGCATAAGAAATCGAACTTTGCAAATCCTGCTCCATCTCAGTCAAAGTATCCTGTAAATGACCTTTAGCTGGTAGCAGAATTTTTTTGCCTTCAACATTTTTGTAGGCACCCTTTTGGTACTCAGACGCAGAACCATAATACTCTTTGAATTTATCACCATCGATTTCAATAGTCTCACCTGGGCTTTCAATATGACCGGCAAAGAGCGATCCAATCATAACCATACTAGCCCCAAAGCGAATAGACTTGGCAATATCTCCATGTGTCCGAATCCCACCATCAGCAATAATCGGCTTGCGGGCAACCTTAGAACACCATCTCAAAGCTGATAATTGCCAACCGCCTGTGCCAAAACCAGTCTTCACTTTGGTAATACAAACCTTACCTGGTCCAATCCCTACTTTTGTCGCGTCCGCACCAGCATTTTCCAATTCACGAACCGCTTCGGGTGTACCAACATTACCAGCAATGACAAAAGTCTCAGGCAGTTCTTTTTTGATATGTTGGATCATTTTAATTACACTGTCAGAGTGCCCATGAGCGATATCAATGGTGATATATTCAGGTGCATCTCCTTTCAGGCTACTGACAAAATCATATTCATAATCTTTAACACCAACCGAAATAGAGGCAATCAAGCCTTTTTCATGCATTCGTTTAACAAATGGCTTGCGCCCTTCTTCATCAAAACGATGCATAATATAAAAATACCCACCTCGAGCAAGCTCTTCCGCAACCGACTCATCAATAATCGTTTGCATATTAGACGGTACAACTGGCAAGCGGAAGGTGTGATTACCAAACTTCACTCGTGTATCTGCCTCAGATCGACTTTTAACCACACATTTTGCTGGGATGAGTTGGATATCTTCATAATCAAAAACTTGAAAATCATTTAGCATAGAGCTTTCCTCGCAATAATCTTTATTTAGACCTACCTATGCACTTTCGCATCGCTACGTCTTTCTTGACGTTTCCTAATGAAGTTTACCACAAAAATAAGATTTAGCAAAATTCTAAAGCTATTTAATGAGTAATTGTTCGGATATCACGAACTTATATCAAACAAGAAAACTATTACATTTTATTAGGATTTCTTTTCGACTTGCTTCAAACGAATTTGATAAAGAATACCAGTGACAACCAAGCTGGCGATTAAACCAATCCAGTAGCCATAAGGACCAAATTTACAAATATTATCTAAAAATAATCCAAGCGGAAGGGCTACTCCCCAATAGCCACTTAGTCCAAGGTAAAATGGTACTGTCGTATCCTTGTAGCCACGAAGAATACCCTGTAAAGGAGCCGCAAACGTATCTGCTAGTTGAAAGAATAGGCTATAAGTTAAGAAGATGGAAGTTAGAGCGATAAACTCTGAGTTTGTACCATAAAGAGAGGCAACCTGATTTCGAAGTAAAAAGAGAAATACAAGCGTAAATCCTGAAATAAGCAAAGCCGTAACCCTTCCTAAGCGACAGTATTTTTTTACATCATCATAGCGTTTTGCACCAATTTCATAAGAAACCACAATTGCCATTGCCGAAGAAATCCCAGCAGGAAAGGCGTACATAAGATTTGAAAAGTTCATTGCCGATTGATGGCTAGCTATCACTATTGATGGAAACTTGGCCATGATAAGTCCTACAACAGAAAAGATAACGACTTCAGCAAAAACAATTCCACCAATTGGTAAACCAAGCCGTAATCCCTCCTTAATTCCCTCGGCTACCACTTTTTGTCTTTTCCAAAGCTTATAGGATTTAACCTTTGGATGTTTGAATAAAATCAAGACAGAGATGAATAAGAGAACCCAGTAAGCTACAGAAGTTCCAAGACCAGCTCCCGCACCTCCCATTTCTGGAAAACCAAATGCGCCATATATCAAGGCGTAATTAAAACTGGCATTTAAGGGCAAAAGTAAAAGCATCAAGTACATGGAGAGGCGAGTTAAACCAAGTGCATCTAACAGTGAACGTACGACACTAAAAAGTAAAAGCGGTATGATGCCTAGAGATAAATACATAAGATAATGCTTAGCCACTACTGCTACTAGGTTTTCCAAAGACAAACTGTCTAAAATTAGAGGAGCTCCAAAAAGAACTAACAAAAAAAGAACAATGGATAAACCAAGCGACAGATAGATAAACTGATAAAAATCTGAGGTAATCTTTTTCTCATCGCCTTTTCCCAAATGATGCCCAACAATCGGCACTAAAGCAGATACAATCCCTGTTAAAAAGGAGAAAAAAGGACTCCATAGACTTGTAGCCATAGACACACCAGCAAGATGGAGAGTATCATACTGTCCAGTCATGGTTGTATCTACGAATGACGCAGAATAATTTGCCAGCTGATAAATCAAGACAGGAATAAAAATCGAAAGAAATAACTTCAAGCGCTGGCTAAAATGATAGGTTTGATACATAATAATCTCCTCTAACCTTCCTTCTTTTCTCTAACTATACTATAAGCGAAGATGATAGTCAAAAAGAAAAAGGGTTAATCCCCTTTTTCCTTCTTGTCTTGCGAATCTGCATCTTTTTCATTATTATTCATAGCATTTTTAAACTCTGAAAACATTTTTCCAATTGATTGTCCAAGCTCTGGTAAACGCTTGGGACCAAAAATTAGCAAGGCTCCTAATACAATAATAATTAGACCTGGCGCTCCAATATCTCTTAAAATACCCATTATTCACTCCTCTTTTCTTTCTTTTTGTATATATAATAGCTAAACAGCAGACTGACTTCATAAAGTAAAATCAAGGGAACTGTCATGGCCAAATCACTGATAAAGTCAGCAGGCGTTAAAACAACTGCTAAGACTAATAAAATAAAGTAAGCATACCTTCTATATTGTACCAAAAATTGTGGCTTGAGCAAACCAAGCGATGTAAAAAATGATACTAGAACTGGCAATTCAAACAAGATACCAAGCGGAATTGTTGTATGAAAGAGAAAGGCCAGATAATTTTGGGCGGTAAGCTGGGTCTCAAACAAACCCTCTCCCAGTGAAAGCAGGACTTGTAAAATGGCCGGACTAACCAGATAAAAACCAAAAGCCAATCCCAAAACAAAACAGATAAAGGTCGCTGGTATATAAGCAAAAATTGCTTTTGATTCCCTTGAAGTCAGAGCCGGCCTCACGAACTGCCAAATCTGATAAACCATAAAAGGCAAGGTCACACTAAAAGCTAGCAGGCTAGACAATCTGACGTAAATCCAAAGAATATCATTCGGTCCTAAGACAAGCAACTTCTTTTCAAATCCACTGGTCAACCAGCTATAAATATCACCTGCGTAGATAAAACCAAGTAAAAATACCAGAAGAAAGCAAGCTAAAGTCCAAATAAAGCGTCTACGAAACTCTGTCAAGTGTTCTACGATAGTTTGTTTTTTATGATCCATGGCTACTCTCACGATTCTTCCATGTAATGATAAGTACGATAACTACAAATATTAACTGACAAGTTACAACTTCTAGACTTGGATAAATTCCAGCCCAATCAATCGATGGAAATCCATTCATCAGATGGCTTGGTAAAATGTTAGTTAACTGGAGAGCATGAATGCTAACCCCCAGCATTTTAAAGGCCAGAGCATAAATGAGCCAAGTCAGAATCAAGAAAATTCGATGTGGTTTGAAATAGGCAGAAGCCTTATTCATAATCAAAGCAAGAACAAACAAAACAAGAAACGCCAGTCCTATTCCTAGGAAAAAACTTGCCTTATCAATTCTAGGATAGATTCCCGCATAGAATAGAATCGTCTCTGCTCCTTCTCGAAACACAGCGAGAAAGCTCAGTGCAAACATAGAAATGAAACTGCCGGTTGCTGTGACAGCCTTCATCTGGCTTTCCATAAAGTCATTCCACTTTTTAATTGAAGACTTGCTATGTAGCCAAATCCCGACCATAATCATCATCAAAACAGCAAAAATCCCGACTGCACCTTCGATAATCTCACGGTTAGAACCTGAGGATACTGCTGGGAAAAGGAATTGAAGCAAAACAGCAATCGCTAAGCTTGCCAAAATCCCCATAACTGCTCCTGTATAAACCCACTTTAGCCCCTTTTTCATCTTGGCTGCTTTTAGTGTTGTAACAAGAGCCATAACGATCAAGAGAGCCTCTACTCCTTCTCTCAAAAGAATGAGCATAGCATCAAAAAAGTTATAGGATGCACTCGTATCAATCTGCGACAAATCATTAATTAAGGCATGTAGCTGATCTTGATATTTTTTTTCATTTCCCTTAACCATGATGACTGGTGTTTCACTTTCGACTCGAGTATAGAGAGTGGCGTTGCGCGTGCTGACATCTCCTTCAATACTTGGCCAGATAGTGATGAATTTTTTCATATTTGAGCTAGCTTCTTGAGTTTTTCCAGCTTTAAATCCATCCAAGGCTTTTTCGAGTAACTGAATTCCGTCTTTTAAAGTAAGATTTCCTTCGGTTGTAGCAACCTCTTCGCCCTTTACAAAACTATCAATAGCAGTCTTTAAGTCATCAAAAGAAGATTGAACACTTGAAAAATCTACTGGCTCAGTCTCGATTGCACTACGTAAAAAAGAAATCGCAGTTTCAATCTTACCATAGTGAGCTGTACTATTATCACGAACAACACCTTCGTTCACCGTCCAGGTCGAGTTCATTTTTTTATAAGCTGAACGAGTTTGTTCAAGATTCTTTGCTGAAATAGCTGCCTGTAAATCTGCAAATCTTGACTCTAACCGACTTACCAACTTTTCTTTTTCAGCCTTAAGGTCAACTGGGTGTTGCTCCTTATCAAACTTTAAGAGCTCAGACGAAATCGTGGTTAAGTTCTCCTTAGTCACCTCATTTATTGTCAATGCTTTGCTGACTTCTTTACCAGCTGGTGAATCATGATTCTCTAATTGTTCAAATTCTTCCTTTATCTCAGCAACCAATTGCTTCGCCTTAGCCTGATTGCCTTGCTCTACAGCTCTTGTAGCATCTGTTACCTTTACAAAAAGCTGACTAAATGCTTCCTCTGCAAAAACAGGTTTAGCGAAAAAAAGGAAGGCTATTGCCAAGATAATTAGGAGTTTATTCAAATAATTTTTGACCAAGGTACTCTCCTTTTTTCACACCAGCAAAGCAAGCAAAGAGGCCGCTACCAATATGTGTTACATATTCATTCATCTTGTCCTGAGCTCCAAGATTAGTCTGAACTTTTACAAAACTATCCGGATTCTTTTGGAAGGCAAGAAAAAGAAGACCTGTATCAAACTGACCAGTTTTCTCGACGATGCCATCGGAATATGAATAAGATCGACGATAGATTGGTTTGTTTACTTCTTTAGCTAAGCGAACGTGAGAATCGACCGGCAAGAGAGCTAAATCAACCTCATCGAATTCATCTTTCTTACCAAAGGGGGCACCACTTTCCTTATAACGACCAAATGTGTTTTCCTGCTCCTGTAGGTTTGTCCGATCCCAAGTTTCAAGAAACATTTGAATACGACGAACAGCCATATAAGTGCCACCTTTCATCCAGTCGTCACTATCAGTCCAAATTACTTGATCAAAGTCCTTTTCTTTGGTCACGTTGGCAGTTCCATCCTTGAATCCAAAAAGATTTCTAGGAGTTGACATACGGTCTCCAATCGCTGCAAAACCTGATTGACTCCATTTCATGGTAACAGTATTTCTGGCCTTACGAACTAGATTTCTGACTGCATGAAAAGCTACTTGTTCATCATCAGCGCAAGCTTGGATTACAATATCACCACCCGTGTACTTTTCTTGCAATTGCTCTTTTGGAAATGGAGGTAAGTCACGAAATTCTTTAGGACGCTTCTTTTCCAAGCCCATTTTTTTCAAAAAATCAGCTGACACACCAAAAGTAAGAGTCAAACGATAGGGATTTAGACCCACTGTTTCACCAGTGTCGCTAGGTGGCAAAAGGGCATTAGAACCATCTTTTTTGACCAATTCTCCATCCACCAACTTGCTGCTATAATCAGTCCAGTCCTTAAACATTTGAATAACTTCTTCTTTGTCGGTACTATGCAAATCAAGCACTACAAAATAGATATTTTTTTGCATTGGAGTCGTAATTCCTGCTTGATGCTCACCGTAAAAGCTGATTTCTTCGCCACCATCGGAAATTTTCTTTTCTTCTTGTGCTTTATTAGCGAAAAAAGCAGAGGCACCAGAAACACCCAGTGCTAGACCAGCGCCTCCAATCCCTGCTTTTTTAAGAAATTCACGACGGTCCATCTTTTTTTCAAACCATTTTTCGTCGTTTGTCATATCATTACTTCCCGTTTAAAATGACTCCCATTTGGGATAAAGGTTCACCAAGTTTTGTAACACCTTCTGCTAATTCTTTAGTATCCTCTTTAGTTAAGTCTGTATATAGCTTATAGTGCTGACTATCTGTCATATGTTTATCCAAGAGGCTATTAACATTTTTAAATTCTTTTTCTAAAGAAGCTACAAGCTTTTCGTCTTTATTCTTGATAAGTGGTTTAAACAATTGGAAAATTTTCTCAGCACCCTCAATATTTGCACGGAAATCGTACAAATCTGTATGAGAGTAGATTTCCTCTTCACCAGTAATCTTGCTTGTTGCAACTTCATTTAATAAGTCAACAGCACCAGTCAGCATCATATCAGGAGTAACCTCTACTGTTGCAACTTTCGCCTTCAATTCTTTAATGTCATTAACCAATTGATTAGCATAAGTTTCTGTTCCAGAAGTGGTATTTTGTTCCCACAAGATTTTTTCAATACGGTGGAAGCCTGACCATCCTTCTTCAGTCTTGTTCTCATCCATATAATCTGCTAAACGAAAATCAATTTTTACATCAGACTCACCAAAACTTTCAGCAATCGGTTCTGATCGCTCATAGCTCATTCGAATAAGTGGATAGATTTTCTTTGCTTCGTCAAGCTTTCCTTCCTTAAGAAGAGAGGCGAATTTTTCAGTATCAGTCAGCAACTGATCAATTTGCCCTTCCACAAAAGTCTTATATTCCGACGTAGCCTTATCTAAAGCCTTCTTATCATTAGACGATAAGGTCACTTTTGCTTCACTACTACTTGAAGAAGTTTTGCTTGTGTTCGTATTTGCAGAACAAGCTGTCATGAGAACAGCTGCTGAAAATAGGACAAGTCCCATTTTTTTCATGGTCTATCTCCTTTAAATTCTAAATAATGTTCAAGAAATTATATCAAAAATTTTCTCATTTTTCAATAAATTGTCAGATAATTTAATCCAAATAAAAATCCCTTGTCAATT
The DNA here is from genome assembly GCF_001811085.1 of Streptococcus sp. HMSC062B01. Classification (NCBI taxonomy): domain Bacteria; kingdom Bacillati; phylum Bacillota; class Bacilli; order Lactobacillales; family Streptococcaceae; genus Streptococcus; species Streptococcus sp. HMSC062B01. The sequence goes on along the minus strand of NZ_KZ672766.1, from coordinate 15,681 downwards.
TCAAAAAACAAGGGAAGTAAATCTTATAGTAATAAGTCTTTTATTTTTCCAATTTCATGTTGTTTAACTACCAAATAAATCGTATCCCCTAAGTAGAGTTTAGTACTTCCGTTAACAGTATTCTTCTTACCTTTATGAATATTCATAACAATCAGAATGTCTGGCGGAAGATTTAAATCCCTCACCTGCCTATTCGAAATTTTTTCGGAAACAGGGATTTCTATTAAAGTTGTCTCTCCATCATCTCCTATATTATCTGGGAGCATTCTTTCTAACATAGCTTCATAAACTGGTGCTCCGCCTAGCAGATCCATTATGATATAGGCTGTTAAAGTCACGATTGCTAAAGGCATTAGGTTTCTGATATCGCCAACCATCTCAGTTACCAAGATCATAGCTGTCAGGGGAGCTTTTGATATCGCACCAAAATAACCACTCATGCCTAGAATGATAAAAATTGGAAATTGATTCCAACTAACAAGGCCAAACTGCACACAGATATTTCCAACAATCGCTCCTAATAGAGATCCCAGTGCTAAAATCGGAAGAAAAATACCACCTGGCAAACCACTTCCATAAGAAATCATACTCCAAATAAATCGAATAAGAAAGAAAGCAATAAGGCTTGTAAGTAAATAATTTTCTGAATGCAAGGAGAGAATCAATTGATTCCCTCCTCCTAAAATTTGAGGCAGAAAATAACCAAGAGGTATAATCAAGACAAATGCCACTGCCGGGTAGTAGTTCGGTGATAAGTGTAAAATCTTACCGATTTTTTTATATAAGTCTGGCATATACAGGACAACTTTTTCGTAAACATAACCTGAAATTCCTAAGAAAAGGCCCATAAGTAGATAAATCCAGTATTGTTGCAATTGCATTGCTGGGATATTATCAGGCATATCTAAAACAGGTGTAAGTCCAAAAATCACCAAGGAAACAAAATTTGCTACCAGACTAGCTACCAGAGTTGAGATCCAAAAAAGTTTTGAAAAATGGCGATAAACTTCTTCGACCACAAACAATAAACCCGCTATCGGAGCATTGAAGGCAGCAGCCAGACCAGCTGCAGCTCCACTAGCAATCAAAACCCTTTCTTCAACGGGACTAAGCTTAAGCCATTTTGCTAGCCCTTTGCCTCCAACAGCCCCTAGTTGAATACTAGGTCCTTCCCTACCTAACATGAGACCACTTGAAATAGCTAAAAAGCCAGCAAGAAATTTTTTCCATAATACACTCCACCAGTCCAAGGACATGAGCCCCTTCAGCTCAGCCTCTACTTGAGGAATACCCGATCCTTTAATATTCTTTTCAGACTTCATTAGCCAAGCAACCAAAAACATAATAAGTAGGTAAAGGATTAAAATTATTCCTAGGAAAGTAAAATTTTCATGGCTTTTTTCATACAAGGATTGAATCCAATGAAAACTCTTCTCAATCATGAGGCGAAAAAGACCTACAATACCTCCAACAAACAAGCCCACTAAAATCCCACGAAAAACTTGAGAAATAATAGAACTATTTGCCGACTGAAACTCTCTTTCAGGAAGAGATTGAACTACTTTTTCTTCCATATCTTCTCCTACCCTTTTTGAAACTATTGTACCATATTTTAAAATGGACCTAAACTATTTTTAAAAGTGGAACTGACAAGCAAAAAGCTCCTCAAAAAGGAGCTTTCTTCGTTTTATTCAGCTGAAAGTGCAGCCATAGTGATGTAATTATATGGCTTGTTGAAGTGTGGTAAGAAGAACAAGTCCATGAGAGCAAGCTTATCTATTGTTACTTGTTCTTGAATTGCTAATGAGAACATGTGGATACCCATTGAAATCGAGATATCACGAGAAACCATTTGTGCACCTAAAACAATACGAGTATCCTTGTCATAAACAATTTTCAATGCTACTTCATGGTTATCGTGCTTGATAAATTCTGGTTTTTGCAAGTCGTTGAAACCAGTTTCTACAGCATTATAACCTGCTGCTTTCGCTTTTTCAAGAGTTAAACCAGTTGACACCATATGAAGGCCGTAGATTGAAATACCATTTGAACCTTGAACACCGATTCCTTCCAATTCATGTCCGCAAGCATTGTGTGCACCCACGATACCAGAACGAACAGCATTAGATGCTAAAGCAATGTAGCTTGTTTCTTGACGAGCATTGTCGTAAATCGTTGCACAGTCACCAATAGCAAATACACCAGGGATTGAAGTTTCCTGTTTCTTATCTACAAGGAAAGCTCCGTTTCGGAACAATTCAATCTTTCCTGCTCCCAATTCTGTATTTGGACGGAAACCAACAGCAAGAACAACCATATCTACATCAAATGTTTCTTTATCAGTTACTAAGCGTTCAACCTTACCATCGCCTTCAACTGCCTGTACAGTTTGACCAAGCGCTAAGCGAATATTGTGGTCTTCCAAATTCTTAGCCATCATTTGAGTAAAGTCTTTATCATAGTATCCATTCAAGACAGTATCTACGATGTCAACCAAAATAACTTCTTTTCCGAGACGCTCAAAAGCTTCAGCAAGTTCAACACCAATGTAACCACCACCAACTACAGCAACACGTTCAATATGCTTGCTCTTGTCTTGAAGTTTTTCAATAACTTCTTCTGCATTTTGGTATAGTTTTACAAATTGAAGATTTTCAAGAGTTGCTTTGAATTCACGATTTCCTTCAACAATTTCAGCACCTTTGATTGGAGGAATGATTGGAGTAGAACCTGTTGCAAAAATTAACTTTTCATAAGATTCAACATGTTCTTTACCATCTACTAATGCTGTAACTTCTTTTTTATCATAATCAATTGAAAGAACCGGAGCATTCATGTGAACTGTTGCGCCTTTTGCTTCTAACTTTTCTTTATCAGAGTAAAATAGGCCCTCAGCTCCATCGATTTGCTTTCCAATCCAAAGAGCCATACCACAACCAAGGAAAGAAATGTTTGAATTTTGGTCAAAAACTACAATTTCATTTTCTGAACCATAATTATCAAGCATAGTATTAATACATGCTGTACCCGCGTGGTTAGCACCTACTACAACAATTTTACTCATAGAATAAATCCACCTTTAAAATTTAATTTACCAGAGTATTATACCATCAATCTGTTAGCGGTTTCAACAAAAATGCTCATTATTTTTCAATTTTCTAAAAATCATATAAAACATCAAGTCATAGACCTTCATTAAAAATCAGATCAACAGTAGGGTTATCTGCAAAGAAAGCTACTTATTTTTTTCTGAAAATATATAAAATTCATTTGTGAAAACGTTGTCTTTTTGATATACTAATAACGTAGATTATGAACTATTTAGGAAAGGTTGTGATAAAAGTGGATCTCACTTCTAGATCCATTCGTTTAATGGGATCAACAATTAGCATTTCTATTTTACATGAGAATGCTGACTTTCTTCTAGATGAGGTTTTTTCCTTATTAAAAATATACGAAAATCGTTTCAGCGCTAATGATGACAGCTCAGAACTAATGCAGGTCAACCACGCTGCTGGAAAAGAGCCGATCTGTGTTCATCCTGATTTGTTCGAGCTAATAGAACTAGGAAAAAAACACAGTCTTATTCCAGGCAGTCATCTCAATATCACTATAGGGCCCCTCATTCAAACTTGGCGTATTGGTTTTAAAGATGCCAGAGTTCCGAGTGCTTCAGAGATTGAAAAGGTTCTTTCCTTGACCAACCCCGAAAATATTGAATTAGATCCAATATCCCGTTCAGTATTTTTGAAACAGTCTGGGATGAAGATTGACCTTGGTGCCCTCGCTAAAGGATATATCGCTGATAAAATCTCCCATTTCCTAAAAGAAAAAGGTGTCACTTCTGCACTCATTAATCTTGGAGGAAATATCCTGACTATTGGCCAGAACCAACAAAATAATCGTTTATGGCGCATCGGTATTCAGAATCCAAAGCTAGCTCGCGGAAACAACTTAGCATTACTATCCATCCAAGACCAGTCCGTTGTTACTTCCGGAATCTATGAAAGAAATCTGAAAGCAAATGGCAAAGTATATCATCATATTTTCGATCGAAATACTGGCTATCCAATTGATAATCAGTTAGCCAGCCTCACCATTGTTTCAGATAAATCAGTTGATGGAGAAATATGGACAACACGCTTATTTGGTGACAGCCCTAGTTCTATCTTAGAAAAAGTTGAGCAAGAAAATGGAATCGAAGCCTTCGTTATTACAGAAGATAATCAAATTTTTTATTCATCTGGTCTTACCCCAGAAATTATATCCTAAATCCAGAAAGGAACCTACTATGTTAAAACTTATCGCAATTGTTGGAACAAATTCTAAACGTTCCACAAACCGGCAACTTCTTCAATATATGTCTAAGCACTTTGCTGACAAGGCTGAAATCGAGCTGGTAGAAATTAAAGATATCCCAATGTTTAATAAACCTGCTGATAGAAGCGTGCCTGAGTTAGTATCAGAAATTGCCGAGAAAATCGATGCAGCAGACGGTGTACTCATTGGAACACCTGAGTACGACCACTCTATTCCAGCTGTACTCATGAATGCTCTAGCTTGGCTTTCTTATGGCATCTATCCCTTGCTGAACAAGCCGGTCATGATTACTGGTGCTTCTTATGGTACACTTGGTTCCTCTCGTGCCCAGTTGCAGCTCCGTCAAATTTTGAACGCTCCAGAAATCAAGGCAAATGTACTTCCAGACGAGTTCTTGCTCTCACATTCTCTTCAAGCTTTTGATCCAAGCGGAGATTTGGTGGATCTTGATGTTGTCAAAAAATTGGATGCTATCTTTGATGACTTCCGTATCTTTGTCAAAATCACTGACAAATTGCGCAACGCTCAAGAATTGCTTCGCAAAGATGCTGAAGAATTTGACTGGGAAAAATTGTAAGATAGGAGACTGAAAGAATGAAATTTGTTGGAATTGTAGGATCAAACTACGAACAATCATATAACCGAAAATTATTGGAATTCATCCGTCGCCAGTTCAAAATTAAATTTGAATTGGAAGTCTTAGAAATCGATGAAGTCCCAATGTTTAACCAGGATGAAAAATGGGATGAAAGCTTCCAATTGCGTTATTTGTATAACAAAATCACGCGTGCAGACGGAGTCATCATCGCAACACCTGAGCATAACCATACTATCAGCGCTCCTTTGAAGAGTGTCTTAGAATGGCTCTCTTACGAGGTTCATCCTTTCGAAAACAAGCCTGTCATGATTGTTGGTGCATCATACTACGACCAAGGAACTTCCCGTGCTCAAGTTCACCTGCGTAAAATCCTAGACGCTCCTGGTGTCAATGCTTACACTCTTCCAGGCAACGAGTTCTTGCTGGGCAAAGCCAAGGAAGCCTTTGACAATGATGGCAATATCACTAACGAAGGAACTGTTAAATTCCTTGAATCATGCTTAGATAACTTTATCAAATATGTAGAGGTGGTTTCAAAATTGAAAAAACCAAAACCAATTGAACCTGAAGACTTAGACTGTGGAAAACCAATCGCTACAACGGTTACAGAAGTTGATCCGGATGATCCAGAATGGGTAGAAAAAGTCGCTGAAATCACTGGTGCTGTTTCTGGTGATACCTATGTCAAACTTGACCATGGTATCTTGACTGTTAACCAGATTGATATGTTCTTAAAAGCTATGCCATTTGAATTGACATACGCTGACGATAACAACCAATTCCTCTACTATAACAACGCTCATCAAGATCCAGATACCATGTTTGCCAAACGCGTGCCACCTCAATCAGGTAGCCGTATGTCAACCGTTCATGGTTCTCTTCCGCCAGCACGTATGAAGAATGTAGAGTGGGTTATCGGAACGTTGCGCAACGGAAACCAAGAATACGTACGTACCATTGTTCCAGGTTCTCCTGCTGGTGTAATCAACACTCACAACTACCAAGCTATGTACTATCCTGATGGATCATATGCAGGTATCAATGAAATCGTCTTTAACTTCCAACCATGGCTTGACTGGTATCTAAAAGAAACTGGACAACGTTTGGTAGGAGGCAGCGGACCATTTGCTCCTGCTGGAGGTCATGGAGACGCAGATGCTACTTCTGGCGCTTCAGATACTGGTGGTCACGGTGACGGCGGAGGAGATGCGGATGCCTCTTCTGGTGCAAGTGCTTAAGTAAAAAAAGAATGGAAATTTTATCCATTCTTTTTATATTCTATTTACTTCATTTCTTTAAAGGCTGCTTCAGCATCTTCATTGCTGATAGCTCCAAATTGAATTTTACCAATTTTTCCTTGACTATCAATCAAGATTTCTGTTGGAATACTTCTGATTTGATAGGCCTGGAAGGTAGTTGCTTGACTATCATATAAAACCGGAACATCTTTATAGCCCTGTTCTTCAAACCATTTAGGGAAGTCTGTTTCAGACTTTTCACCCTGTATTCCTGGGGCAATGACACTTAAAATTTCGAAATCACGGTCTTTCTTTCCAGCCAATTCTATTAGTTCTGGCATACTTTTCTTACATGGTCCACACCAAGAAGCCCAGAATTTCAAGTAAACTTTTTTTCCTTTATAATCAGATAACTTAACAGTTTTTCCGTCCATAGACTTCAAAGTAAAGTCAGGAGCTTCCTGGCCTACAGCTATCTGACCTACAGCATTCTGAGCAGGTTGATTGCTACTGCTTTTTGTTTCCATTCCCATCTCGTCAGAGCAAGCAGTTAAAAACACTGCAGCTAACAAACCAACACCAAAAGTTAAATATTTTTTCATCACTTTCTCCTTTTATTAGAAAATATCAAATCAAAAAACATCAAAAAATTTTTTTCAATCTGTTTAAGACACTTATACTTATCCAAATAGACCTGACAAGGCGTTCAATTGTCCAAGCATGAGCAAGATTCCCATCAGAATAATAATAGCACCACCGATTTTTTTCAGAAGCCCCATGTAAGGTTTAATTTTATTAAAATACTGCATAACAAAGCTTGAAGCCAGAGCTAGAATTAGGAAAGGTAAGGCCATACCCAAGGTATAAATCAAGGTCAGAATAGCTCCCTGAAAAGCACCATTCCCTCCTGAAGCAGCCAGCGCTAAGACTGAACTTAGAATAGGACCAATACACGGAGTCCAACCAAAACTAAAAGTAATCCCCAATACAAATGCTGAAAGAAACTCGTTGCGTTTACTATCTTTTTTAAAGGCGACATTTTTTTGCATTTGCAAGGGTTTAATATTGATTAATTCCATTTGGTGAACACCAAGTAGGATAATGATGATACCCATAACATAGCGGAACCAAGAAGAATTAATAATAGCTCCTAAAAAGCCCGCCCCAAATCCTAAAATGAAGAAAATACATGATATACCCGCAATAAAACAGAGAGTTTTAACAAGTCCATACCAGGCGATTTCTCTGCCTAAAAATCGAACTGTTCTGGGCTTATCTTCTGAATCTAATAAGATTCCGATATAAACAGGAAGTAAGGGAAAAATACAGGGAGAGAAAAACGATAGCACTCCCGCTAAAAAAACTGAAACTGAGAAAAGAAATGTTTGCATATCTAATCCTTCTTTTTTATTTATAATAGAAAAAATGGTTTTCACAATAACTCTATTCGTTTTCTTCTGAACGGAGTTCTATTAATCCTATAAACCATTATAAATGAAAGCGGATTATTTTTCACAAATTTGCTACGGTATTTTTAGTTATCATTTTCGTTCTAGCAAAATAATAAATTTTATTTAGAAAGTTTCAAACAGAAAAAGCCGGAAAAATTCTTTCCGACTATATGTCATTTTATTCAATAAACTACTATTTATCATTGGATAGTGGCAGATATATTTTGATTAGAGTAAAGATATCTTGCTCCGACTGGATTTCCATACGATAGCCTTCTCCAAACTGCAATCTCAAGCGTTGATCGACATTTTTGAGACCAACCCCACCTAGGCGAAGAAGAGTCTTTTCTGATGAATCTTGGAGATCAAAGCCACAGCCGTTATCATAGATAGACAATACCAGTTTTCCTTCTTCAACTGTCGACGTCACACGAATTATACCTGGTCGGTCGATTTCTTTGATTCCATGATAGATAGCATTTTCAACCAAAGGCTGAAGTATCAGCTTGGGCAGTTTATAATCAGCTAGAGATTCATCCTCTTCAATCTCATATCGGAGCTTGTCACCATAGCGTTGCTTCTGTATAAAAAGATACTGACGAACGTGATCAATCTCATCCTTGAGAGCAATCTGTTCATGCCCTTGATTGAGCGCCAAGCGGAAATACTGAGCGAGTGATTTTGTTAGCTCAACAACACGCTTGCTGTCGTTAAACTCGGACATCCAGACAATAGTATCTAAGGTATTATAAAGGAAATGTGGGTTAATTTGAGCCGAGAGAGCTCGAAGCTCATAGCGACGGACATTTTGCTCTTCAGTCTTAACAGCTTCCATCAGTTGTTCAATTTGGTCCAGCATTTTATTGAACTGCTGAGCTAAGTCAACCAACTCTGGAGAACCTTTTTCTTCTGCCCGAAGGTTTGACTCGCCCGAGCCAATCTTCAGAATGACAGCTTGCAGATTCTGCAGAGGCTTAATCCACAAACGTAGGACAAACCAAATACCAATCAAACACATCAGAAGCGCTAGAACACCCATTCCTACAAATGAATAAAGCATCTGTGACTGAAGCATCTGTAATTGCTCTAATGAGGCGATGCCAATTAAAGTCCAGTCACTATCTGGAATATCAATCTGATAGACAAAAGCCTGCTTCTGGTCTGCATAACCATCCTTGACCGAGATATAGGGCTGCATAGCTTTCATTTCTTGACTAGAAGAATAAACACTTTTCTTGGGATGATAGACAAATTCATGCTGGCTATTGACAATAAAGCTAAAGCCCTTCTTTCCTAGCTGAAGCTGATCCAAATAGGCTTTGAGACTGTTATAGCCGATATCAAGACGCAAAACACCAAGATTCTGCCCTGCTTCATCCACTACTTCCTGAGTGACAGAAACAACCCACTTCTCCTTCTCTGACGACAGAGACTCTTTGCGAGCAGGGGTCAAGACAGGCATGGCTCTGGTATGGACAGCTTCCTGATACCATTTTTCATTCATCATATCAGAAGATGTCTGCATGCTGATTTGAGAATCTGTTGAGACCACGCGCCCGTCCTTGGTAACCAATACTGCCGACACCAAATCCGGATCAGTCTCAATGATGGTTTTCATCAAAGCTTGCACTGACGTTTCACTGCTTTCTTGATTCTGAGCAAACTTCCGAATCGTTTCTTCCTTACTCAGTGTAGAGGTGGTTTGTTTTAATTTTTGCAAATAGGAAGCAATGAACTGTCCGCTTTGCTCCATGCTATTACGCGTCGTCCGCTCTGTCAGCTGCCGAATAGTACCCGAGCTAGTCTGATAGTAGAGGCTTCCAACAAAGCCCAAGAGTAAAAGAACCAGCAGAAAAATATAGACAATCAACTGGATAAGAAGCGGATATCGTTTCATTTCTCCTCTCCTTTTTTAAACTGCCGAGGTGTCAGCCCAACCACCTGCTTGAAGCGCTGAGAAAAATAGTTCATATCTTCAAAACCTACCTGCTCTGCTATTTCATAAATCTTCAAATCTGTAGTCAAGAGTAAGAGTTTAGCTTTTTTCATCCGTTCTTGAATCAAATAATCTTGAAAGGGCAAGCCTAGTTCTTTTTTTATGAGAACACTTAGGTAGGATGGGCTAAATCCTAGTTGAAAAGCCAAATTTTTCAGACTTAACTCTGAATCAGCTAGACGCTCGTGAATAGCCTCTTCCAACTCAGAGTGCTGTCCCTGATCGACCAAGTTTTGAATCTGGGCTTTTTTTCGTTCCTTATCAAGTTTGGTCTGCACCTTTGCCAACATCTCCTCAACATCATCCTTGGAAAATGGCTTGAGAAGATAGTCATCTGCACCTAGCTTAATGGCTGTCCGAGCATAGTCAAAATCATCATAGCCCGTCAGAAAAACGATATGGCACTTAGGAGCCTGGTCTCTGACTAGCTTGGATAGTTCAAGGCCATTCATCTGTGGCATATTGATATCGGTCAGTAGGATGTCAGCAGGATTATCCTGAAATTTCTGCCAAGCTTCTATTCCATTTTCAGCCTGGGAAATAACTTGCATACCAAACTGCTCATAGTTTACTAAGGACGCAATTCCCTGTCTTACCAGATATTCATCCTCTACAATCATAATTGAATACACAAGATTCAACTCCTTATTCTTACTGGATTTATTATAGCAAATTTTCAATCAAAACGCTCTTAAACGTAATCCAAAAGATAACCGTAGCCCTTCTCCTCCATCTCGGCTTTTGGAATGAACTTGATTGACAAACTATTAATACAATAGCGCAAGCCACCCTTGTCCTTAGGACCGTCTGTGAAAACATGGCCCAGATGGGAATTTCCAACACGACTGCGTACTTCAGTTCGAGTCATATTGAAGCTCTTGTCTTCTTTGTAAGTCGCAACATCTGGACTGATAGGACGGGTGAAACTTGGCCAACCGCACCCTGAATCAAATTTATCCTTTGATGAAAAGAGAGGCTCGCCTGTCACCACATCCACATAGATACCAGCATCGAACTTATCCCAATAGCGGTTAGAAAAGGCCCGCTCTGTGTCATTCTTTTGTGTGACTGCGTATTCTTCAGGAGAGAGCTTGGACTTAATCTCTTCATCACTGGGCTTAGTATAACGACTAGCATCAATAACAGGGTAGGCGGCTTGATTAACATCAATATGGCAATATCCATTAGGATTCTTTTTTAGGTAATCCTGATGATAGTTTTCAGCCTTAACATAGTTTTTTAATGGTTCTTTCTCAACAGCTAGAGGTTTATCGTACTTCTTAGCCACTTCATCAAAAACTTGATTGATGGTATTCAAATCAGCTTCATCCTTATAATAAACACCTGTCCGATATTGTGTACCTTGATCATTACCTTGTTTATTTTTAGAAGTTGGATCAATAATACGGAAATAATGAAGTAAGATTTCTTTGAGAGATATCTTTTTAACGTTATAGGTAATTTTTACAGTCTCAGCATGACCAGTTTGGGAAACTAATTCATATTTGGTCGTGTCATCCTTACCATTTGCATAGCCGGACTCAGCATCAATGACACCTGGTACTCTAGAGAAATATTCTTCTACACCCCAGAAACAGCCACCTGCCAGATAGATTACCCGCTTATCAGCTTCTTTAACATCTTCTTTCTTTTTCTTTACTACTTCCGTCTTACTCATTGAAGCTTTCTTAATCTGTTCAGGAGATGACTGATTGCTATTTCCTGCAATCACATAGACTAGTCCAAAGCAGACAAACAAGCTAAGGATAACCAGAATAATTTTCCATTTTCCTCCCATGTTTATTGCTCCTTTCTACTTGATTTCTTTCAGTGTTTTCTCAATATCTTCCTTGCTCATGTAGCCAATGTGTGTCTTGGCAAGAGAACCGTCACTGCCTACGAAAAGAGCAGATGGGTAAGAGCGAATGCCATATTCTTTCAGCAATTCTCCCTTGGTGTCCATCAGAACTGGGAAGTCTTTGTAGTCCAAAGACTTATACCATTTCTTAAAATCATCTGCTGACTTTTCTCCATTAAAAGTCGGAGAAACAACTGATAAGACGACATAGTCCTTTCCCTCCTGCTCCTTAGCCAAATCATTGGTATCTCCAAGGGTGGATAGACAGATAGAACACCAAGAAGCCCAAAATTTTAGATAGACTTTCTTACCTTTAAAATCAGATAACTTGTAAGTCTTGCCGTCCACACCCTGCAGACTAAAGTCTTTAGCCATCTTGGTAGATTGACCAGAATCAGCTTTTGTTTCTATATTACTTTTAGCACTTTTAGAAACTTCCGAGTTTGTCTTCTGATTTGAACAGGCTCCCAAAAAGCCGACACAAAGTAGACTGACAGTCAATATTGATAACTTCTTCATCGTTTTCTTTCCTTTCAAAATAAGGAGAAAGCCGACAAAACTGACGACTTTCTTTCCTATGGTGGAATTACTATTTGTCAGATGACATTTCGGATGAATCTTTCATGTCATCCTTCATGCTTGAATCGCTTGACTTCATATCATCCTTTTTCATATCATCTTTCATATCAGACTTGCTGTCGGACATCATAGAAGAGTCCTTCATGTCATCCTTTTTCATTTTATCATCAGACATGCTGGAGTCTTTCATATTCTCCTTCTTCATGTCGTCTTTTTTCATATCGTCTTTCTTCATCATACTGCTGTCATCCGTCTTCTTCATATCAGAATCTGATTTTTGATTAGAGCAGGCAGCTAGGACAAAGATACTAAGTGCAGCGATTGTAAGTGAAGCAATTTTTTTCATGATAAGTCTCCTTTAATTATATAATATTTATCCAAATAATGATGCTAAAGCGTTTAGATTCCCAAGCATCAGCAAAATTCCCATAAGTATAATGAGAGCACCACCGATCTTTTTGAGAACTCCCATATAAGGTTTTAGTTTAGAAAAGCGTTGTAATACCCAACCGGAAGCCAAAGCCATTGCTAAAAAAGGAAGCGATAAGCCCAAAGTATAGACTAGCATGAGCAAACCACCTTGCAAAGCACCATTACCTCCAGAAGCCGCAATTGCTAAAACAGAACTTAGGACTGGTCCTACACAAGGTGTCCAACCAAAGCTAAAGGTAATCCCCAAGAGAAAAGCATTAAGAAAGTCACTTCTTTTACTATTCTTTTTAAGTTGAATACTCTTTTGCTTTTGCAGTTGTTGGATATTGATAAGTCCCATCTGGTGGATTCCCAGTAGAATGACAATCCCGCCCAAAACGTAGCGAAACCAAGGGGCATAGAGGACTTGCCCTAGAGCACCAGCTCCATAGCCCAAAACCAAAAATACAGTTGATAAGCCAGCTATAAAGCAGAGCGTCTTAACTAGACCATACCAGGAAATATCTTTTCCCATAAATCGAACTGTTTTCGGCTGATCCGAATCCAGTAGAATTCCTACATAAACTGGCATAAGCGGTAAGATACAAGGCGAGAAAAAAGATAGAATCCCCGCCAAAAAAACAGAAATAAAGAACAAAAAACTTGTTGCCATTTCAAAAACCTCTCTATCAATTTCTGACTCTAGTATAAAATAAAAATCTCCCTAAAAATAGGGAGATCGATTTGAAAAAACTTGAATTTGGTTTTATCTTTGCTAAATCAAAAGTTAAAAATATTTATCACTTATTGTGGATTTATGTTAAGTTGAGAGTAAATGTAAAAGTGCTTCCTAGGCCATACTGGCTTTCGACCGTTATTTCCCCACCCAGCTGATGAGCCAACTCACGTGCAATAGCAAGGCCCAGACCATGCCCACCTGTCTTCATATTTCGAGAAGTTTCCACACGGTAAAGGCGTTTAAAAATCTTATCCAAATTCTCAGGAGCAATACCCCGTCCCTCATCCTTCACACTGATTGTCAAGATTTGCTCAGTTAATTGAGCCACGATCTCAATTTTAGTTCCAGGTTCCGAGTATTTAAAGGCATTATTTAGCAAGTTGACCAAAATACGGGAAAGCTTATCGTAATGGCTCTTAATTTTCGCTGACTCGGGAGACACTTGAATGTAGATATCCCGCTCCTCCCGCTCAATCAATAGTTGAAATTCACTCATAGCCTCAATCAATAGCTGGTCTAGAAAGACTATTTCAGCTTCTCCATCTGATTCTATTTGAGGCTGGGCATTAAGAGTCAAAACATCCAATTCTTCCACCAATTTATTCAAACGCTCTGTCTGACGGCTAATCGTGGTTAAGTAATGAATCTGCTCCTCTTCTTCAATCACTCCATCTAAAATCCCCTCCACAGTCGCCTGAATAGAGGTAATAGCAGTTTTAATATCGTGAGAAAGCTGGGCAATCATCATTCCTTTTTCTCGTTCACTTTCATTAAGCGATTCAAATGTTTCTTGCAAATTATGCGACATATCATTAAAAGCCTGACCCAACTCTTGAAATTCGATAGGGCCCTGGCCCTTGGCGTCAATCTCTGTACTAAAATCCTTGTCAGCTATACTCTGAGCCTGTTTTTCAGATGCCAAAGGGAAGAAAATACTGGCGATAAAAGAAAGAGACTGACTGCCGCTCCTATAAAACTAGCAATCAATGTCATTCCAACTAGGAAATAAATCTCGCTTTTTACAATCAACATTCGCTGGACTGCCCAGAAAACGAGTAAAATCGTTAGTAGGCTAGAAATTAGGTACCCTACTAGAATGTAACTTTTTAATTTCATTTTCCACCTCGTAATCTTTCCATTTTATAACCAAGACCCCAGACAGTTTTGATAGCAGGAGTTTCTGAACTGGCATACTTGGTCAATTCCTGTCTCAGAGCATGGATATGAACATTAAGTGTATTGGTATCATCTACGAAGTCTTCCTGCCACACCTTCTCGTAAAGCTCCGTCTTTGAAAAAACTCTCTCAGGATTACTAGCTAAAATCCAAAGCAGTTCAAAGGACTTCACTGTTAATTCCAAAAAATACTCCCCTATACGAGCCTCATGAACCACATGATTCATCGTCAAGTCACCGAGCTCAATTTGTTCGATCTCTCCTCCACGATGAAGTCGGCGCAAAATATTATTGACTCTTAGAACTAGCTCGCGCGGACTAAAAGGTTTGGCTATAAAATCATCTGCTCCTAAGCTCAAGCCATAAATTTTGTCTTGCTCGCTGGTCTTAGCCGTTGTAAAAAGAAAAGGTTGATCAGGTACTATATATATACTGGACCTCACTGATAAAGTCATAACCGTCCATATTTGGCATCATGATATCCGTGATGATCAGGTCAACAGATTTCTTTCTGGAAAGATCTAATCCCTCCACGCCATCTCAAGCCACTAAAACTTGGTAGCCAGCCTGCACAAGATAGCGCTTTTTGATATCCAGAATATCCATCTCATCATCAACGAGTAAAATTGTCCTTCCCATTTGCCAATCTCCTGATAAAAACAGTGTTATACTGGCTTTAGTATAACACTATTTTTAGTAATTTTTAAATGATTTGAACCTTAATCTTTTTGTTTTTCTTTCAAACCTAGAAGGCTAAGAATTCCTGCCAAAGCTAGTCCTAAGAAACCAATGGTAGCTGTAGCTGTTTGAGCTTCACCAGTTGTGGGTAACGTAGCCTTATCATTTTTTTTCATCGTATCTGCCATCGGCTTAGAAGTTGGGTGTTCCCCCTTCACATCAGTCATGTGATGATCTACTTCCTTCGTACCCTCAGCTGTACTCATAGAATCTGTTGCAGAAGGCTTCTTATTCATCTGACCTTCTTGAGATGGTGTTGTAGAAGGTTTCATATTCATTTGACCTTCTTGAGATGGTATTGTAGCCATTTCTTTTCCACGAAGCTGAATCGTTACTTGACGAGTCGCGATAAGATTTGTCAAATCTGGTTTTCCATCTTTAGCACCATAGACCTTGACAGTAGCTTGGTAACTGCGAGTGCCATTAGCACGAAGTTGGTCGAGAAGGGCTTGCCCGTCTTTACCGGTAGTATTGCCGTTCAAATCCACTTCGTAGAAGTATTGACCCTTCGCTAAGCCTTCAAGTGGCAAGAGGGCTGGATTGTTAGCCGAACCATTATCTGACCATGGGGCTTTGT
>NZ_KZ672765.1:0-84372 GCF_001811085.1 Streptococcus sp. HMSC062B01 | reverse complement strand
TAAATTAATTGTCTAACTTTTTGGGGTCAGTACACAGTCAACTCTCTTTTTGACTACATTTATTTATTCAAGCTATTTTCAATCCCTTCAACTTTGCCTTCAACAGCAATTTTTAGCATCTCCAATGACTTCTTTTACTTTGGAGATTGTCTTTTCTACAAGACCTTTCGTTTCTGTTTTGCTGTCTCCTGTCTGCTTTCCTTGTTTTTCCTTTTAAACTGAAAAATCTCTCATTTTTAAAGTTCAAACGTTCTGATTCTTTTAAAACATCAGTTCAAACGAAAACTTAATTTTTCCTTGTCAAAGCTGGTCTCTAGCTCGTATTTGCCAGTTTCGTTTTGCCGAATATAGCCCAAGATTACGAGGCTATCGACAAAAATGTCCCGCCGCTTCTGCATGAGCTCATCCTTGCGGACATATTTGAGAAGAAAGGTCGTCATATACTTAAGTGCATACTCTGGATTGACATCGCCCAAGACAGCATAGAGAGGCTTTTGTGCATCAGACAGGGGATATTGGCGCTGCATCTTATAAAAATAATTTGCCAAGGTCAGCTCATCCCGCTGAAAATCTGTCTCTTCCAGCAAGACAGCCGCATTAGTCTGATTGGAAAGCTGGGTCTCAAAGCGTAGCTCCAACAGTTCCTGATAGAGGGGACTATCATCACGTATAAAGACTTCCTGGTCCAATTGCAAATCCTCCAAACTTTCCAAAAGAGGCAGTGATAAGTAATATCGCTTATTCTCCCGCTTGATGTAGCCAGCTTTGATATAGTCCTCGATTGAGCGATCAATATTGGCTACACCCACAAATTCTCGCTTTATCTCCCGCAAAATAACCTCTTCACGTTGATCTAAATAATCAATTAGCTCCTGAAAAAAAGGCTGGCGTGTCAAACGGCTAGGATTGATGATTTTAATCATGGAGTTCTCCTTTATAGATGAGTTTGCTTGACTGAGCCAACTGGCTAGGATTCGTCCCGGGCTGATTTAAAGGCACATCTAAGTCCAATTCTCGATAATACTCCTGCCAAAAATCAGAAATTAGATTTTCCTCATCACCAAACTGCATGGGAATCGTATCAAAAATTGGCAAAATCTCTGCAATATACTCCGAACAGTAAAAACCATCAGACTGAGAATAAAAGCCGAAATTGTAAGGTTTTCCTAAGTGTAATTTGGCCTTTTTAAAGACAGCATCTGCATCAATAGCTGGATAGCGATACACGTCATAAACATCCTCATCCTGTAAAAAATCAAACAAATCTTGATTGACAACACCATTCTCATGGGTTGCATGATAAATCTCACCATTAAAATAGATGGCCACGTGGCTATATGAACCAGTTGCTGCTCGGATTGCAGCAGCAATTTCTGAAGATCCGACTGTAAAAATCAAATCTCCGTCTTGTAAATCTTGAATCTTCATTTCTCTCGCCTATCAAAAAAGGAGCCGAGACCCCTTTTTAAGTATGAGGGGAATAGCCCTCATCTAGTAACTTATTTCCTCAAATGAGCTCTTTAAGCATTAAAACTTTCTGTCAGTTGAGGCACCACTTGCTTTTTACGAGAAACAGCGCCTGCAAGGAAAGCATGGTTGTTTTCAAGAACAAAGTTGAAGGCTGCTTCAACCTTATCCATGTTGCTTCCGATAGCCAAAATTTCTGAGTTTGAGTTGATGATGTCTGTAATCATCAAGACGAAGTCAGAGTAGCCATTGTCAGCAATTGCTTTTTCAATAGCCGCTTCGATTTCTGCTTGACGCTCCAAAACTTCAGCAATATCAACTGTGTTGACCTGTGCCACACGGACATTGTTTCCGTTGAGCTCAAATGTTTTCGCATCGATGTCGATCAATTCTTCTGCAGACTTGCTAGCCAAGTTTGTACCTGCCTTAAGCATAGCCAAACCATACTCTTCCAAGTTGACACCAGCCAGCTCAGCCAATTCTGGTGCAATGACCTTATCAGTTGGATGAGTTGTTGGCGACTTGAGCAAGAGAGTATCAGAAATCAAACCAGACAGCATCAATCCTGCAATTTCTTTTGGAACTGCTACGCCATGTTCTTTGAACATACGATAAACAATAGATGAAGCAGAACCAACTGGCTCCAAACGCATGTAAAGTGGACTAGCTGTTTCAAAGTTAGCAACACGGTGGTGGTCCACCACGCCATAAACTTCAACTTCAGCGATATCAGCCACAGACTGTTGGAATTCATTGTGGTCTGTCAGAATAACCTGCTCAGCACCCTCTGCCTTAGCAGATGTAATCACGCGCGGTGCAGCTACACCAAAGTAATCTAAAACAAAGGCAGTTTCTTCATTAGGCTCTCCCAATGCAACAGCTTCTGTATCCAAGCCATAAGCTTCACGAGCCAAGTAAGCAAAAGCGTAAGATGAACCGATAGCATCTGAGTCAGGATTTTGGTGACCGAAAACTAAAATTTTAGACATGATAAACCTCTTTTTTATATAAACTTTATTGCATTTATTTTACCACAATTACAATCATTTCACAAAAACAGAAGAAGATTTTTTGAAAAAAGGACTGGTCAACTCACCAGTCCTTTTATTGATACTCAAAACAGATCAGCTATTATGCACCCGATTCATATACTCTGTATAGGACTCTGTCTGCATGAGTTCCTTGGCATTCTTGACCCGATCAGCTGTTGGAGGCTTAACCCCTTCCAGCTTGTAAGGGATGCCCAGCTCCCGCCATTTGAATTCACCCATGGTATGGTAAGGTAGAATTTCAAACTTATCAACATTCTTCAGCGTCTTTACAAATTTACCTAGCTCAATCAAGTCATCATCTCGGTCAGTTAATCCTGGCACCAAGACGTGACGGATCCAGACTGGCTTTCCAATGTCAGACAAGTACTTGGCACAAGCCAAGATATTCTTGTTGGTCTGGCTGGTCACAATTTTGTGCTGTTCTTCATTAATCTCCTTGATATCTAGCAAGACTAAATCCGTCACTGCCATAAGCTTGTCAAATTTTTTCAGGTAGCGAGGCGTATTTCTAAAAGGTAGGGCACAGGTATCCAATGTACAGTGAATGCCCAGCTCCTTAGCCTTGGTAAAGAAGGCAATCAAAAAATCAATCTGCAACAAGGCTTCTCCACCACTGACGGTGATACCGCCTTTATTGCCCCAGAAGCCCTTATAACGGAGGGCTTCTTGCAAGACATCATCCACCGTCCGCAGCTGAGATTTGTTGGTCTCCATCTCCCATGTGTCTGGATTATGGCAATACTGGCAGCGCATATGGCAGCCCTGCAAAAAGACAATAAAACGGATACCCGGTCCATCAACAGCACCGAAACTCTCGGTAGAGTGAACCATGCCAGTTACCTTTCCATAATCAACAGTTTCTTCATTTTTCTCTTCAACCATAACACAACCTCTTCACTCTGAAAACGTTTTATAACTATTTTTATTATAACACGATTAATGATAAAAATGACTCCATTTGTCTATTTTTTAGAAAACAAACTGTTTTTCAGTTTCATTTTCATTGTCTTACAACAGATAAGTCTCTACTTTTATTCTCATCTCTGACACAAGAAACTAATCTTTTCAAGTTCTAGGCTAAAATTTTCTATTATAAAAATCAAACCACCTTCTCTCCCTCTTTATTCCAAGAAAAAAGAGGGTTACCCCTCTTTATGTTTTCTTCTTAACTATGTTTTTTCTTCCAAACCAAACCAAGAAGCATAAGCGTTGCAAGTCCTACTACAAAGATAAATTTGCTGTCTGACGAACCTGTATTTGGAAGTTCTTTCTTGCTGTCCTTGCTTGATGGAGTTTTTGATTTAGGATTTTTCGGTGGTTGGTAACTGTTGGTAAAGCTATCTTTTCCTCCCTCATAAGAAACTGTTGAAAGAAGATTGCCATTCTCATTCGTTACAGTAATCGTTACTTTAATTTCGCTATTGTCATAAGTAATGCCTTGTGCATCACCCTTCACTTCGCGAATTGTATACGTGTATGTTCCAGTTTTAGTAAAGGCCAGAGTCTTGAAATCTACACTTCCATCTGCCTTATTTTTAACTGTTTCAACTACCTTACCTTTGGCATCTCTTAGTTCAAATGAGAACTCGCCATCTTTCAAGTCACGACCTGTTAAGAATTTCTTAACTTTTAATTGAGCTGTTGTTGAACCTGGGACATAGGTATTGGTAAACTGTTTTTTGTTATCGTCATAGCTAACTTTTGCCACCAACTTGCCTTGATTATCGGCTTTTACTTTAATTTTAGCAGTTATTACAGATGAGTCATATACGACCCCACTGATATTGCCAGATTTTTCTCTGATTGTGTAAGTATAAGTTCCAGCTTTTGTAAAAGTTAAAGGTGAGAATTTAATGGAGCCATCAGCCGCATTATTAACAGTCTCAATTTCAGCTCCATTCTTATCATACAAGGTGAAGAAGAACTCGCCGCCATTTAGATCACGACCAATCATGACTTTTTGAGCCATCAGCTGAGCAGATGCAGAAGATTGTTTTCTATCAACAATTGTTTTTGAAGCTATTTTAAGAGTGCTATCAAAGTCGTCCGGACTTACTTTAACATCGTCCGCCAACTCATATCCAGCAGGGGCTTCTGTCTCTCTAATTGTATAGTCATCTTTCAAGAGATTGCTGACTTCTGCAATACCTTGGTCGTTTGTCACTACTTGAGCAACTACTTGACCAGAACGATCACGAATAATATCAAATTTAGCACCTGGCAAAGCTGAACCATCATCTGATACTTTTTTAATTTGAATTTTATAAGTGTAGCCTTCTGCCTCGCCATGACCTAGGTAATATGTATAAGTTGAATTGCGGCTGTCTTCAACTCCGTTTGTCGTTGTCAAAGTAGCTGCATTTAAAAAGTTTTCGCCATCTGAAGGTGCATATGGCAGTTGAACCGAGTAATTAATCCGAATTCCTTCATTAGCCGAAAGATCTGGTAATTGAACAGAAAAATTATCATCAGTAAAGTTCACAGTAGTTTGGCCTGTAATGTCTACAGCGTTATCTAAAACCCAATCGCCATCGCGGAAGGCCCAAACTCCCTTATAAACTCGGAAAGTATCTTGTTTATAAGTAGCACCTGGAATTTTTAAAACGTCTGCTATTTTTACACCAGACATAGCTTTTCCGCTTCTGTTGACTGAAATCGAATAGCGTCCAATTGTTGGCTCAGCTTCATCCTGCCAACCAACTTTGTTTAAGTCTTCTTTTTTAGCTTGACCAATTCCAGTAAAGTTAATCTTACCTGCTGGGAAAAGTTTCCCTCCAACTGTGATATCAATTGGTACTTCTTTTGCTTTCTTAATCACATTATGATCCGCACGGACATAAAAATAAAAGGTTCCTTTTACATCCGAATGTGTTTCAACATAAGGTTCATATGTAATCGTTACTACTTTTGTTTGCTGATCTACAACTGCCTTGGCAACAACATTTCCATCTTGGTCTTTTATGTCAAAGCTACCAGTACTTGCTAAAGTAACAACATCCGGCAGTTGAACATCCGTTGTGTCTCCTGCCTTTATTTCATTATTGTGTAATTTAAACTCCACATTAATACGAAATTCTTGCCACTGATCAACATCAGAAGAAGTGAGCTCGTTTCCTTTGCTATCTGTCAGATACATCCGAGTAATGACATCTCCATGTTCTGTAGCAAAGACCTTATTTCCTTGAGTAACAAATAAACTGAATAGTAGAGTTAGGGGAAGAAAAATCATCATCAAGATTTTTTTATTCATTTTATCATCTCCTTTTCCAAAAAAAAAATACAACAACAGGATCGTTTTATAACAAAACTATCACTTCATTATAAAATAATTTCCTTGGATTTTCAAGCATTTTCTAAATTGCTTTCACAAAGAGCTCTTTTGCTAGGCACCTATCTTCAAACAAACTCAAAATAAAAAGCTATATCAAGCTTATGGCAAACTGGATCATCTTATTGATCCACTGATTACCATAAGAAGATATAGCGAGTCTATCCTAAATGACTGATACTTAGGCTCAAGAGGCAGGTCATAGTTACAATGATGAACTACTACTGTTACCTTGTTTTCAGCCTAAAATACTTATTCAGCTAAGAATAGATGGGTGTCGAAGATGCTTAGAGTTTACTCTAGGTTAGATGACTTTTTTGATTTTCTAGATAATGGATAAGCAAAGATTAAGACTAAGAAACCAAAGGCTACCCAATGGCCTCTTTGTTCACCTGTAGCAGGCAAACTCTTTTTGTTTTCACCTGAATGCTTATCTGTTGTTTTTTTGTCTTTTTGATTGGTTGCTTCTTGACCAACCTGCTTGGATTGACTTGTATCAGATGAAGAAGCTTGACTTGAACTTTCTCCCTTATCTTGACTAGATAAATCTGTTTGGCTGTTGCTAGTGCTTGGAACAGTATGATTCGATCCCTGATTGGACGAGCTAGATGAAGAAGATGTATCTGGCTGGTTAGTCTGATTTGAGAAGTCTAACTGTACCACTACTGGATCATGGTCCGAAGCTCTGCCATGTTCTTCCATGAAAGAAGCATTGATATGGACAGGCGCAAAAATCGCTTTACCAGCTAGGTTCTTAGAGATGAAAATATTATCTAAGCTTTGGTTGCTGCCACGGTAGAAATATGAATAGCGATCAGCTGCATCATGTTCCTGCATAAGGTTAATGAGTTCATTTCCTGCAATAGCTTTAGCGGTTTCAGAGAATTCAAAGTCATTGAAATCCCCAGTCAGGACAAACTTAAGATTTGGATTTTGTCTTAAGCCTTCTTGAACAAAATTATTTAATATTTTAGCCTCTTCGATCCGGGCAGCTTGGGTATGTTGGACAGCCGGCTGGTTTGAGCCATATACAGCATCATCACCTAGCTTGGATTTCAAGTGGTTGGCAATAACAACAACATGTTGTCCCTTAAATTCAAATTCAGCTGCTAAAGATTTACGAACCTTAGTAAAAGCAGGATTCGTTGGATCGATCCGGGCTGGATTTTTAACTAGATGGCCACCTGAGAAGCTAGCTGCTTCATCACTCTTACCGGCTTCTTTTTCAACTAGTTTTACACGATCTGGGTTATAAAGAAAGGCTACACGGATATTAGATCCAGGTTTACCACCATCTTGGCCATCAAGAGGTGCAACTTCAGTATATTTGTAGTTTTTTCCTCCCAACTCCTTGATTCGGGCTGCTAGTTTTTCACCACTCTTCACACCGCTGGTCGTTCCATCATTAACGCTACCGTTATCATCTTGAACCTCGATGAGCGTGATGATATCTGGACTGTGAATTTCATTGATAAAGGAATTAGCAATTTTGGTCACCTTTTCGTCAGGTGTTTCACCTTTTTGTGTATTGGCAGAGAAATTTTCAATATTGTAAGAAGCAATCGTTAACTTATCTTCGCTAGGATAGAGAGGAGAAATCTGTCTTTGAAGACCACCGTCTACCAAATCAGGTAATTGTGTTGGATCTAGTTTATAAATTTTGCCACGATAGGTAACCACTCCAACCACATCACCATTGAAATAGTCCTTGGCCTTGGCAATGAATTTATTTCCAACGTAGACAGGGATGGTCGCTGTATTTTGGGCGTTCGGACGTAGATTGACACCACCGATATTATTTAAAGGAAGAGCCTGGTAACCCTCAGGTAAAACATAAATATCTCCTCGATACTGTGGCCCTAAGACATGTGGTTTTTTGATTGTCGTCAACATGCCTTCTAAACTTTCCCAATAGTCCAAAGCTTCATTTTCCGGCTGATAGTTATTCACATCATTATCTACTGTATCCTGAGGCATCTTATCTACAATATCAACAGGAGCAGGTAGGTCAGCCTTACCATCCTTAGTAACTGTTGAAGCCTCCAGCATCGTGACGGTCAAACTGCCACTTGGCTTGTTAAAAGTTTGTCCTTGGCGAATGCTGAGCTCTTCCATGTAGCCTTCTTTTACTCGGCCTTCAAGAGTTAATTTATCTCCAACGTCGACTTGTTCTTTGGAAACAACATAAATCGCATCTGAAGTCTTGCTATTCCCATCAGGCGTCACATCTTGAACATAAAATCCATAACGGTCTGTCTTTGTAACAACAACATTTGAAACTCGGACATCTTTATCCTGATAAGGAGATACTTGCGATTCACCTTGAATCGTTCCTAGATTGGCAACAATCTCTGCAGTGCTTGATACGGCTTGTGCAGCAAC
Organism: Streptococcus sp. HMSC062B01; assembly: GCF_001811085.1. Classification (NCBI taxonomy): domain Bacteria; kingdom Bacillati; phylum Bacillota; class Bacilli; order Lactobacillales; family Streptococcaceae; genus Streptococcus; species Streptococcus sp. HMSC062B01. The sequence goes on along the minus strand of NZ_KZ672765.1, from coordinate 76,143 downwards.
TGTCTCTTCTTTTTTATCTGCTTCTTCAGCAGATGTAGTTCTTGAATCTCCTGAAGAATTTGTATTTTCTGCAGAACTACTAGCTGTTGACTCACTGACTGCTGAACTTTCTGCAACAGTTGCTGGAGCTGAACTCGAAGAAGTTTCAGTCTCTTCAGCTCCGACAGGAACAGCCAAGGAAAGCAAAGGCAGAAAAGCACTTAATACTGCTACTGAGTATAAAAGACGCTTTTGATAAGCTTGTTTCTTCATAAATTTCTCCATTTCTTTTTGAAACTTAATGACTATACAATTTACATTATAAAGAAAAAAAAATATTTTCGCAAACGCTTTCCTTAATTCTTACTTTCTTTCGTTCCTACCTATCAGTTTTTGTTAAATCAGTTAATATTTAAAAACAGCGAAGAAAACTGATATCTGGAATTCAGCTTTCCTCACTACAAAATAGTATTTTTAATTAACAAGAATAGCTAGCGTTTCATACGGTTGTAGAGTCAGAATATGGTCAATCTGAGTCCTGCCGTAATTGGATAAAAGGACCTGGCCAGTTTGATAATCTGGTAAGATATCCACTGTAATTGGATCCATATAAAAATTATTCAAAACCAAAAGCTTTTGTCCTTGCCACTCCCGCTCAAAGGCATAGACCTGGGGACTGTCCTCATAGGCTGGCTGATAGCCACCTTCTGCTATGATGGGCAGTTCCTTACGCAAGGCAATCAATTTCTGATAAAAGCTAAAGATCGGTCCCTTGATTTCGTTTTCCACATTAATAAGAGGATAGGATTTGCCAGCCTTTAGCCATGGGGTTCCTGTTGTAAAACCTGCATTGACTGAATCATTCCACTGCATAGGCGTCCGAGAATTATCACGAGATTTGGCCTTAATAATCCTGAAGGCTTCCTCTGGTGATTGCCCTTCAGCAAGCAGACTCTGATAAGCATTGACAGACTCGACATCCACATAATCTTCCATGGAGTCGTAGTCAGGGTCCACCATGCCAATCTCCTCACCCATGTAGATATAAGGCGTCCCGCGCGACAGATGAATACTAGCAGCCAACATGGTTGCCCCTTCATTGCGGAAATTCTCTACATCAACAAAGCGATTAAGAGCTCGCGGCTGATCATGGTTGTTCCAGAAAAGGGCTGACCAGCCACCATGATCGCTCATTTCCTTGCCCCAAGTATGGAAGAGACGTTTTAACTCTTCAAAGTCAAAAGCCTTAAGCGTCCATTTCTGTCCAGCTTCATAGTCCACCTTGAGATGGTGGAAGTTAAAGGCCATAGACAGTTCCTGCCGGTCTGGTGCAGTGTAAAGGATGCAATTTTCAATCGTCGTTGCGCTCATCTCACCAACCGTCATAAAGGAATCGTCTTTCCCAAAGGTTGCTGCATTCATCATGTGCAGATAGTCATGCACGATTGGCTTATCCGTATAGGCTGGCTTGCCGTCATTTTCTGGGCAGTCCTCCAATACCTCGTCCTTACCAATCAAGTTGATCACATCAAAGCGGAATCCTTTGACGCCCTTGTCCCGCCAGAAATTCACCACATTAAAAAGCTCTTGACGAACATTGGGATTGCGCCAATTGAGATCTGCTTGGGTGACATCAAAAAGGTGCAGATAATATTTACCCGTATCGCCAAACGGCGCCCAGGCACTACCACCAAACTTGGACAGCCAGTCCGTCGGCTCATCTCGCAGGATAAAGAAGTCCTGATAGTAGGAATCTCCAGCCAGCGCCTTTTGAAACCACTCATGTTCAATCGAGCAGTGGTTTAGAACCATGTCCAGCATAAAGTCAATACCATGCTGCTGGCCGACCTTGACCATCTCTTCAAAATCTGCCATATCTCCAAAGATAGGGTCGACCGCAGTGTAATCAGAAATATCATACCCATTATCCCGCTGTGGACTCGGATAGAAAGGATTGAGCCAGATCATGTCCACTCCCAGCTCCTTTAGGTAAGGAAGTTTCTCAATAATCCCACGAAAATCTCCCACTCCGTTCCCTGTCGTGTCTTTAAAAGATTTTGGATAAATTTGGTAGACTACCTTTGTTTTATCTAATGCCATGTTTTTCCTTCTTTTGAATATAAAAGAGGTGGGACGAATATTTCATTCCTTGAAAGGAATAGAATTTCTCATCCCACCCTCAAGATTCTGGAAGCCCCGTCTCACAAGAGAAGCCCAACTTCCATCATGTAATTCTTAAATTTTTGTTGCTGTCATCAGGGCGTCTCCAACAGCTATCTGGCGAGGCAAACTGCCCAATGCATCCGCTTGGTATTGATCCTGATTGGTAATGATGACCGGAGTTTCTGTCACATAACCAGCATCTTTAATCACATCAATATCAAAACTGATTAATTTATCGCCAACTTTTACTCGGTCTCCTTGGCTAACATGAGCTGTAAAACCTTTGCCTTCAAGATTCACCGTATCCATACCAATGTGCATAAGCATTTCTACACCTTGATCAGACACGATACCTACAGCGTGCTTGGTTGGAAATAGAACCGATACAACGCCGTCTACCGGGGCAAGCAAGTCTCCTTGGCTCGGTTCAATCAGGACACCTTGTCCCATAACTCCTTGAGCAAAGACCGGATCTGTTGCTTGACTAAGTTCTTTCACTTGGCCAGATAAGGGACTTGCAATTTCAACCAAGTCAGCTAAAGGTGCAGATTTTTTTGCTTCTGACAGGGCTTCAGCTTGTGGTGTTTTGACTGCTTCATCTTCTACTTTGGTAAAGAGACCCAAGCGACGGAAGAGCATGGTCAGTACAAATGGAACAGCAATTGCAACTAGCATAATCGCAGCAAAGGCTAACATATATTTTGGTTGGATTGACAAGATACCTGGAAGTCCACCGACTCCGATAGCATTTGCCTTCACATTAAAGCTTACAGACAAAAGACCTGCAATGGAGGAACCCATCATTCCTGCTACAAAAGGATAGATATATTTTACGTTTACCCCAAATAGAGCTGGCTCAGTTACGCCAAGATAAGCAGAAATCGTAGCTGGAAGAGCAATTTGCGCTTCCTTTTCATTATGACGATTCATCCAATAATAAGCAAAAACAGCAGATCCTTGCGCAATATTTGACAGAGCAATCATTGGCCAAAGTCCAGTACCACCCGCATCTGCCACTAACTGGGAGTCAATCGCATTGGTCATGTGATGCAAACCTGTAATAACAAAAGGCGCATAGAGAGCTCCAAAGACAGCCCCAAAGAGCCATTTAACAGGACCAGTTAGACCTGCAAGAACGATCGTAGATAGCCATTGACCTAAAGTCCAACCAATTGGCCCCAAAACTGTGTGAGCCAAGATGATCGCTGGCAAGAGAGATAGGAAAGGCACGAAAATCATGGAAACAACTTCTGGAATCCGTTTTCTCCAAAAGATTTCCAAATAAGACAAGGAAAGCCCTGCTAATAAAGCTGGAATAACCTGAGCTTGGTAGCCTATCCGTTGCACCGTAAAGAATCCAAAATCCCAAACCCAATTTTTAGCAATTTCTGATTGTGGTGTTCCTGCTACTAAATAAGCATTCAAGAGCTGAGGAGACACCAAACAGATCCCCAAAACAATCCCAAGAATCTGGCTAGTCCCCATCTTACGACTCACGGACCAAACAATTCCGACTGGTAGGAATTGGAAAATCGCCTCACCTGGCAACCAAAGGAAGTGGTTTACTCCAGCCCAAAACTTTGATACATCCACAATCGTTTTATAAATCGGCTCTCCATCTTTAGTAAACTGAAGTACACCATCAACGACTTTTTGACCAAAAGCTTGAATTTGCACACCTTCTAGGATATTACGGAAGCCAAGAATCAAACCACCAACGATAATCGCTGGAATAATTGGAGTAAAAATCTCAGCTAGCATGGTCATGACGCGCTGAACCGCATTTTGATTGATCTTAGCTGCAGCCTTAGCTGCTTCTTTTGAAACACCTTCAATTCCTGAGACAGCTGTAAAATCATTATAAAATATTGGCACATCATTTCCAATAATAACCTGGAATTGCCCTGCATTCGTAAAGGTCCCTTTGACAGCTCCAATTTCTTCAATAGCTTTTACATCAGCTTTTTTCTCATCAATAAGTACAAAACGCATCCGAGTGGCACAGTGGGTTACTGCAGACACATTTTCCTTACCACCAATGGCGTCCAATAAGACTTTCGCCTCTTTTTCAAATTTGCCCATTTGATTATTGGCTGGAAAACCAGCACTCTCCTTATATTTATTTGTTAGTTTCCTAACTGCTTTCTAACAAATATTGTAAACGATACCAAAGTTGTATGCAAGATGTCCGTTGAAACATTCCTTGTTTTTTGTTAAAATTTCAGTAGTTGTATGATAAAAACAAAACAAGTAGGTTAATCATGAAAAAATACCAACAATTATTCAAACTAATTGAGCAAGATATTTTGAGCGAGAAATACTCCGTTGGCGAATTTTTACCTAGTGAGAATGAATTAACTCAGATTTATAAGGTCAGCCGTGATACTGTCCGAAAGGCTCTAGAGCAACTTCAAAAAGAAGGATTAATCCAAAAATTTAAGGGACAAGGATCCAAAATCATCAAACAGGAACACATCAATTTCCCAATCTCCAATCTGACTAGCTACCAAGAACTCGTCCTACAAAATAAACTAGATTCTAAAACCAATGTCATCAGCCTAGAAAAAATAACTGTAGATAAAAAACTTGCCAAGCTAACTGGTTTCCCAGAATATCGCTTGGTTTGGCGAATCATTCGACAAAGAGTTGTTGACCAGGTTGCTTCTGTCCTTGATATTGATTATTTAGATAAAGAGCTTGTTCCTACGATGACGAGAGAAATTGCAGAGCATTCTATCTATCATTTCATTGAAAATGATCTTGGACTTAGCATCGACTATGCTAAAAAGGAAATCACCATTGATCATGCGACCAGTCGAGATAAAATTTTGCTCGATATTGAGAGAGAAAACCATGTCGTTTCCGTCAAATCTCAGGTTTATTTAGCGAACGGGCAGCAATTTCAGTTCACAGACAGCAGACACAAACTCGATAAATTTCGCTTTGTTGATTTTGCCAAAAGGCACAACTAAGAAAAAGAGCTGGAAGTTGTAAACTTCCAGCTCTTTCAGATTTATTTATTTAATTTAGGAGATTTAGATGAAAAAATTTTTTTAAAATGTTTTATTTGCTACTTTTGCTTTTGCTTTTTACTACTTATGTTTCTTGAGTGGGGAAAAGTGAAAAGGTTGGGGAGCTATGATTATTTATTGTCATTGGACTGTCCTCTTTTCTTTTAAGATGAATATAGTATAACCAGCAAAGCTTAAGGAAGACTTATAGAATTCTTGAAAAAAGCTTAAATGGTTGAATGTGCTGGTGTGTTACTTCCATTCATAAAACTCCCTTCCCTGTACGCGTCTAATTTCTAAATTATAGACAATCTCAGCTTTGGGGCTACCTTGACTATTTTTTTCAACACCTTTTAGATACCCTTCACGAGAAAAAGCATACATTGCTTCATCTGTTGTCTCGTGGTCTACCCATTTCAATTTTTCAGGTAGAGGTTGTCCACTAATGACACTATTGTGTCTTCTTTTATCATCTCTCAAATTAATAATTTCCGATCCATCATTAATATTGAATTCCAAATCAGTTCCAAATACCATACTATAATCCACAAGAACCTTATCAACAAAACCATCATTTCGTAGATAGACTTTATTTCCATAAGTATCATAAACTACTGGAACTACACGGCCTTGTAAAAAACTTTCTCCCTTTCCACCAGTAATAAAAATCGGTGAAAATTCGATTTTACTGATACCGATGTAATGCTCTTTTAGGTAGGTCGCGATTTGTTCTTCATAAAGTTGAAAACCGTGCCGGTAGAGATTATCCACTTTCATTCTGTCCATGAAAAACTTAGCTCCGATTGCAAGCACAAAAAGGCAAAGCAGAGATAAGAAAATTGTTTTTACTCGTTTCATCATAGAAAATACCATGTCTTTCTATATGCAGTGTATCATAAAAGTTGACTAAACAGAAACTTGAGGATGTTTACGCAAGTGCACTTGTTTGTTTTTCCGTTTGGTTTTGCAGTTTATTCCATTTTGACAATCAAAAACAGACCTTCTTTATCGAAAGTCTGTTTCATTTACACATAAGCAACTATTTAGTAGCTTCTTCATCTACTACTACTTGTTCAGAAATTTCTACCTTAACCTTTGTGACACGGCCATTTTTAACCTTGTCATTGGTTAAAACCAGTTTCTTATTCTGACTCTCCACCTCAAAGCTGATGCGTTCTTTTGGATCTGGAATAGTTCCTACACCAGTCAAGTAGTAACCCGCGATCGTATCCACATCGTCACTTTCAATTTCAACTTCAAAATATTCATTAAAGTCATTGAGGGTCATAGTTCCTATGACAATGTAGGTATTCTCACCAATTTCATGAACTTCGATCTCAGCCTTGTCAGTCTCATCATCGATCTCACCAACAATCTCCTCCAAGAGGTCCTCAAGCGTGACCAGACCAGCCATACCGCCATATTCATCTAAGAGAATTGCCATTTGATTTTGCGTGTTACGCAACTCCTTGAGCAAATCATCGACAAACATAGTCTCCGGTACAAAGAGTGGCTCCTGCAGGATCTTGCGCAGAACGATATTGTCAAAACCATTGATGAATCCTTCATTAAGCAGTCGCTTGGTATGAATCAGGCCGATGACATTGTCCTTATCCCCATCATAGACAGGGATCCGCGAGAAACTCTGTTTGAGAATGCTTTCGATGATTTCCTTGGTATCATCCTGAATGTCTACCATAAAGGCATCAGTACGTGGCACCATTAGTTCACGCGCCATTAGCTCATCCAGCGAGAAAATCCCCTGTAGCATCTCAATCTCATCCGCATCCAAGGTCTCCTCACTCTTGGTCAGCATATACTCAATCTCATCTCGGGTCATCTTTTCATCTGCATCATCAAACTTCATCGGCGTAATGCGACTTAACAGATTAGTTGAGGCCGACAAAAGCCAGACAAAGGGACTGACGAGCTTGCCCAAAAAGATGATAAAAGGAGCTGCTCTAACAGCCAAATCATCCTTTAGATTGAGTGCGATCCGCTTAGGATAAAGCTCACCAAATACAATAGAAACATAGGTCAAAAGCGCCAAGGCTAGAAAAGATGCTATGGCATGCGCTGTTTTAGAATTGCCCATCAAACTTGAAAATACACGACCGAGAGTATCAGCAAAGCTAGCCCCTGATAAGATATTGATGAGGGTAATACCTACCTGAATAGTAGATAAAAAGTTATTGGGATTTTCTAAAACCTGTAAGAGGCGAATGTACTTTATATCACCTTCCTCTGCTTTTTGCTCAACACGCGCCCGATTGAGTGACACCATGGCCATCTCTGCCGCGGAAAAGAAAGCATTTAAAAAGGTTAAAACGACTAATAATAAAAACTGTAACAAAAGGGTCTGACTGCTGGGGTCTTCCATGAGTTTCCTCTCCTAAAAAGTATAATCAACCCTGATTATAACATATTTTTGAGTTTCGTGCACACGTATTTTATGGAAGCTTGTGTTCTGATTAGGATTCTAGATCTTGTAAAACCTTTTCCAGTCTTGAAATTGCTCCAACTGGTAGGGCAGTCTGAGGATACTTTTGGTTAAAGGCCAACAAAAAGTTTAGCCGAATCTGCATTCTTTCTCGAATCAATTTCTTATAAGCATTATCAAAATTAGGAAGGGGATATCCCTCGTATTCAAGATAATCAAAGCCTACTATAGGACCAAAGGGTTTGAAATCTGCTGTCCCATCCACTACCTGCTCAATGACATCTAAAGATACTTCCTTTGAGACAGCCTTCCCCATGTAAGACCCAGTATTGATAATATAACAGGATACTCCCGACTCAAATAAACGACAGAATTTTCGGTAGTCTTCTACTAAAGGATAGACACGAAAAGGATTTGCATAAGGTTCAATCACCAACTCATCATGCAACCCCAGAACATTTTCTGCATTGGAGCGTTTGGTCATCAAGGTACAACCCATCGTGGAGGCCATCAAAGGATCGTGAATTCTGACTAGAGGTGGTAGAGAGTCATCTTTCATAATCCAGAAAATAGCATTGATAGCTTCGTCAATTCGATCCACTCGATTTGGAGTCGAAAAGCGAGATTTGACCGTTCGTCCATTTCCATTGCGGATATCTTCAGTAACTAACATCTTTCTCCCATTTTCGTCTAGGGTCACTCCGCAGTTTTGCACAGTGATAAAGAAATCTTGTTCCCTATGTCCAGTTGGATAGTCACTCGTCTTATCAAAATAAGATGGCTCTAAGGCAATTGAAGATCCGTCCTTGATAGAGATAATAAAGGCATCATCATGGAGAACCTTGATGTCATATTTTTGACCATGTTTGGCGTGCGTAAGAGTGGATTTTCCAGAACCAGATAGACCAAAAAATGAAGCAACAAAATCTTTTTTATCATTATTTTGCTTAAAAATTTTCAGACCACCGTGACAAGCTACGTAGCCATTTCTAGCAGCAGTTGCCCAGGCCAAAGTCAGAGTGGCTTTTTTCAATTCTCCAAAATAATTCAAACCTAAAATAACTGCACAGTTGTGATTAGTATCAAAGTAGACAAGACCATCTGGATATTCTGGATGCTTCCACTTGGGATCAAAAAAGACAAAGATATCATTTTCCTCATATTTTTTTGAAATTCTCAGACGGTTCTTAAATTCTTCATCTAAAATTTGGAAATTTAGTAGCCATGAATAGAGATTGTTTATTTCTTCTTTAGGAACCATGAGGTGGGCACAGACCATAAAGTCTTCATCCAGCCCAACAACAGCATCCGCTTTGTAAAAATCTCTATGATGAGCTTGGTAAATAGCACTACGAACTAGAAAAAGTAAAGTTTCATCTTCTTGACTATCTCTACCATAAATCCTTCTAGCCTTTGCCGTTCGTCCAACGACCGCTCCGGAATTCGTCAGTAAAACCCGTGCATAAGAAGGAAGCCCCAACTCCTTTGTATGAATCACAGGCATATCTAAGACCACTGTTCCAGCTGCTGCTGAAGCTAACTGGTAGGCTTCTTCTACCGTTTTGATAGACTGAACCTGGTTCTCATAAAAGGCTGTTTCCACGATAGTCTTCAGAGGGGAAAAATAAGAAGAATTTTTCCTTATTTCTTGTGGGGAAAATTTACGACGTGTTACCATGACCATACCTCCTTTATCCTATTACTACCATTTTAGCATAAATATACTGTTTCGTGTTATAAAAATTCAAATAAAAAAATAGGAGAAAGATTCCTTTCTCCTATTTTTTTATAATTCCAAATTCTTCATTCTTCTTAATCTCCTGAGCTTCTTTATGATTGTCATAAAGGTTAGCTAGGAATTTTACAATTTCTTTGATGATGGAATAGGTCGGAATAGCTACAATCATTCCGATAATACCATAGATGTTACTAGACAAGAGCAAGAGAACCATGATAGTAATCGGATGGACTTTCATAACCCCTCCTACAATCCGAGGGTAGAGGATATTCCCATCAATCTGCTGAACAATCAGCATATAAATGACAGCTATCAACATCCTCTTTGGATCTGTAAAGGCATGACTGATGATCATCGGGATCAAACCAATACTTGGTCCAACATAAGGAATCAAATTAGCCAAGCTAGAGAAGATAGCAAATACTAAAGCATATTTAATGCCGATTGTGCTATAACCAATGTAGGCCAGGCAACCGATAATCACTGCATCAATAGAAATTCCGCTGATATATCGTGAAACTGTAGCATTTAGATTCTTCAGCAAGGAAGAAATGTTGAGCTTGTCTCGCTTTAGAATACTGCGTTCCAGCATTGGCAAGAGCTTATGACCATCCAGTAAGAAATAGACAAGGAAAATTGGAGTCATAATGATGATAAAGATAGTATTGATTACAGCTGATACCACACTGCCCAGGCTGTTAGTTACCCCGTTTAGAATATTTCGCAGAATATCAATATAAGATAGATTCAGCTGTTGCAGGGTAGATTGGATATTGAGATTTTTGAATACAGGATTTTGGGCTAAGTCATTAATCCAGCTATAGACATAACTATATAGATTTTGGCTCGAATTAATCAAGCTAGTCAGCTGAGTGACTAAGATAGGTAGGAGGTAGATAACTGCTAAAACAATAGACCCAAATAAAATCGTCAATGTCAGCAGGACACCTAAGACACGGTTTAATTTCAGGTATTTTTCCAAAAAGACCACTAAAGGGTTGGCAATATAATATAAAAAACCTGCTATTAAAAAAGGGATTAAGATAGTATTTACAACACTGATCACTGGAGTAATCAAGTCTCCCATCATTCTCCACAGGAAAAAGACAAGTGTTGCTAGTAAAACTTCCACTGTCCAAAAAAATAACTTACTCTTATGAAACATTCTTTTCCTCCTACCAGTTATTTTACCATAAATTTTGTTATAATAGAGGGGATTTAATGAAAGAAAGAATAAAAATGGAAAAGATTATCAAGCTGGAAAATGTAAGCTTGGCAAAACAAGGCCAAACCATCTTAAAAAATCTCAACTGGCAGGTGAACAAGGGTGAGCATTGGGCCATCCTCGGTCTTAACGGATCAGGAAAGTCAACCCTCTTACGCCTACTCATGGCTGAGAATTGGAAGACCCAAGGAAAGGTGACAGTCCTTGGTACGGAATTTGGTGCCGGTGATATCCCTCAGTTGCGAACTAAGATTGGAGTAGTTGGTTCCTTCATTGCGGAACGCCTACCTAGCCATCTCACCGCCGAAGAAATCGTCCTGACAGGCAAGTATAAAAGTAGCATTCTCTATGCTGCTTATGGACAAACCGAACTAAACCAGGCTAGGGAAATACTGACCTCCATTGGCGGGCAAGACTTAATTGGCCGGAGCTACGCCAGTCTGTCTCAAGGGGAAAAGCAGCTCTTGCTGATTGCCCGTAGTCTCATGGAAGAGCCAGAACTACTTATCTTGGATGAAGCAACCAGTGGATTGGATCTCTTTGCCCGCGAGCGTCTGCTAAATCAAATCAAAAAGATTACACAAATGGACCAAGCACCAACTATCCTCTATGTCACCCACCATGTAGAGGAAATTATATCTGCTTTAGACCATGTCCTACTCCTGAAAGAAGGCGAAATTATAGCCCAAGGTCCTAAAGAAGATATCCTCCAAAAAGAGGTCATGGACCGCTTTTATCCTCAGCCAGTCGAGCTGATTGAATTGGGAGAAGGTCGCTATTTCATCAAAGCAGAAGGCAACTTCTTATGAGGCAGTTTTTAAATATCATTTTCAATCTGGGCTATTTCTTGATTCTGACCATGACTGCGATTTCCTTGCTTTTCCTGTCCGGGCAGATTCTACTGTCCCACACATACATCCCTTTAAGGATTGCTGAAGGAGTCCAATTCGTCAGTAATCCTTGGTTTTTCTACCCTATCCTTCTGCTCTTTCTCCTCAGTCTCTTTTTAATCCGACCCCTGCTGGAAAAGGTTCAGACCAAGCATCTTTTTTGGATTCTGTCTTCCATCTTTATAGCAATAGCGATTTTTCTGATAACGGCCTACGATGGTCGGATCAGAGCTGACGCCAAACACGTTTTCAATGCAGCGCTAGCCTTTAATCGAGGAGATTACAGCTCACTGACAACCGTTGGAAGCTACATGTACCGCAATCCCCATCAGCTAGGGCTGATGACTCTGGAGCGACTTTATGCTTTTATTTCTCCAACGACTCAGTTTGCCTTTAGCATGAATGTCGTCTGGACTCTACTTAGTCATTTCTTGATTTACAAGATTACTTCCCTTCTCAATGCCAGAGAAATAATCCAGAAATACACGATTCTGCTGACATTTCTCTTTCTACCACAGCTCTTTTTCGTTCTCTTTGTCTACGGTACCATTCCTGGGCTCTTCTTCTGTCTGCTCAGTCTCTATGCTTTTATCAAGCTGGATCAGAAAGGAAACCTGCTCTATGCCTTGCTGGGAGCTGCTAGCATCAGCCTGGCCTGCCTCCTGCGCAACAACTACATCATTTTTGCTATCATGCTGATTGGGGTCTGTTTCCTGTCCATCTTTTATAAATGGTCTTGGAAAAAACCACTAGCCATTGTCCTGATTTTAGCCGGCATCGTCCTTTCAAACAAGGGTCTGACAGCTTACTATGAACAGCTTATTGGGGGCAAGATTGGTGTCGGTACACCAAAAATCGCCTATATTACTATGGGCCTGCGAGATGATCCTAATCGGCAGACCTTGGGAGGCTGGTATGATGCATACAATACCAAGATTCTTAAGCGCAACAAGTACAATGAGAATTTAGCTACAGAAATGGCCACTCGGGATTTGAAGGATATTTTGATTCACTTCAGCAAGCATCCGGCTTATGCGCTGAAATTCTTCTACGAAAAGGTCAAGTCGACCTGGACTGAGCCGACTTTTCAGTCTATTTGGACTGGGCCTCAGATTGAGCGCCAGCAATACATGAAGCCAACTATCCTGCGCAGCATTTATGAGGAAAGAAAAGGTTATCAGATTATTAATTTCCTGCTCTTGACCCTGCTAGCCAGTATCTATCTGCTGTCTTGTTTCTTTGTCTTGCGTAATTTTTTCGTCGCCGAGAAAAAGCTGACTCCTTTTGACCTCTATCCTTTCATCTTTCTCTTGGGGGGTGGTCTCTTCCACTTCTTCTGGGAAACCAAGAGCCAGTATGTCTATATCTATGTCCTCCTTCTCATCCCTTCCGCTACTCAATCCTTAGTCGACCTGAGTGATTGGTGGAAGAACAAAGGAAAAGAGAAATCAATAGACCAGCTTGAAAAAGACCTGTAAAACTTGAACACTTGATAAGAATTTCTTATAATTTCATAGGAATATTAAGTGAAAGAAAGTTGGATTTGTAACTGAAATTTTTTGTATTTTACGAAGGGAGAATATGATTTATGTTTTCCATATTAGGTGCAGTATTATTTGGAGTTATAGCAATTATGACAGTTCTTGTTGCTTGCGGTCTGCCTTTGGGCGAATATACAATGGGTGGACAGCATAAAATCTTGCCTAAGAAATTTAGACTTGCGGCAGTCATTTCGGTAGCTATCCAAATTTTTGCCATAATCATTATTTTGCAAGCCGGAGGTTTTATTCCCTTGTGGCTGTCTTTTAAGGTTACTAAATATATTTGTTTCTTCTTTGCCGCTTACCTATCTTTGAATACGATTATGAACATGATTTCAAAAAGTAAGAAAGAAAAATATGTAATGACTCCGATTTCACTTATAGCCGGAATATGTTTTTGGATAACCGCATTCCAGATGTAGTATGTAAAGTGAGGATCATCTACAGTGCGTCAAATTGGAATTTGTAGATGTGAGAAAAATGTAATGGCAACATATTCAACTTAAATCGAAATAATATAAAATTACGAGGAAGTTGTAAGATGAATAATTATATAAAATTAAATGAAGATAGATGGAATAATGTAAAAAACGACTACACTGAGCCATTGACACATGAAGAATTAGAAGAAGTTAGAAAACATCCAATTTCTGTTGCATTAACTGTTGGGAAAAAAGTTCCAACAGAATGGTTTGAAAAAGCCAACGGGAAAAAGATATTGGGTTTAGCTTGTGGTGGTGGACAGCAGGGACCCGTTTTTGCTGCAAAAGGTTATGATGTGACCATAATGGATTTTTCTAAATCACAATTAGAAAGAGACGAGATGGTTGCTAAAAGAGAAGGCTTAAAAATCAATACGGTTCAAGGCGATATGACAAAAGCATTTCCCTTTGAAGATGAAACTTTTGATATTATTTTTAACCCGGTTTCAAATGTATATATAGAAGATTTAGAAAACATGTATAAAGAAGCCTCTCGAGTATTGAAAAAGGGTGGATTGTTAATGGTCGGATTTATGAATCCTTGGATATACATGTATGATGCTGACACTGTATGGAACAAACCCGATGAGGAATTACTTTTAAAGTTTTCAATACCTTTTAATTCAAAAGAGCTTGAAGAGGAAGGCAAGATAACCATAAATCCAGAATATGGATATGAATTTAGCCATACCTTAGAAACTCAGATTAGAGGACAACTTAAAAATGGTCTCGCTATGATAGATTTTTATGAATCATGTGATAAAAGAAATAGATTATCACGTTATGGAAATGACTATATCGCTACACTTTGCATTAAACTATAATGTTATAGAACATACTTCAATATAATAGCCCGTTTTATTTTCCGTAAGGGTTAAAATCTAAAAATCCCAGTTTGTATAATTGAATATAACGATTTGAGAAACAGTAAATCACGAAGATTTACTGTTTTTTTGCTCATTTTGAGAAGTCATAATCACCCGTGAAAACGGGTGACTTGTACACTGGCTATAAGCCATTTCACTCTAGCGACGTCTAAAGACATTCGCTGAACTTCGTTCGAGGCAATGCTATGTTCGTTTGACTAATGCCCGTAAAAACAGGCTTTTATCTTATTCTAAAACTGCCATCTGAGAACGGGTTGACACTTAACTTATCAAAGGCAAGGCCATTTTTTCCTAATCACGTATATTAGAAACTATCTTTTTATTTAGGCCAACGATATTCACATAGTCTCCTCTCGCCTAAAACTTTCGATTGCCATAAAGAATACAACCCCTCTTGTTTTTCAATCTGAACAGGAGGGGTTGTTTTGAATGGAAATGAATAAGACTTAGCTTTGTGTTATTAGCATTTTCATCACTTCATTTTAATCGTAATCAGCATACCTCCACCAAGCTATTGTTGCGATAAGACCTAGAATACTTACCCCAAATAAACTGACAATGCTCCCAAAATTCAATAGTGCTTTTCCTGCAATACCACTTGCGAGTGCAGGAATCGCCCATGGAATGTATTTTCCAAAGTTAAGAGCAGAACCAAGCTGAGAAAAAATAATAGTAAAAATAATGAATGCCAATGGTGACAAATATCCCCGGCCTAAACAAGCAAAAAAAGCTACTGGAGTAGAGAGTATGATTGTAAGAGTAGTACAAAAACCAAAAGTAAGTATACCTTTGAAAATCACCGTTAAGCTCCCACCCTCAAGTCCAATCAGATTGCCAGCTAATAATCCCAATAAAAGTGCAAAAATTGATAGAATATAGCTCCATAGAGCGATAACGATAAACTTGGATAATACGATTGTATCTCTTTTCATCGGGAGCGCTAATAGGTCGATCATCGTTTTATCAGAATATTCTCTACCAAAAACCCAAGATGCTGTAAATCCAAAAATGAGCAATCCGCCAACAGAAATGACTTGTGATATAGTCATTAAGTACGACGACCAGTCTGTTATCCTCATCATTTCCATTTTTGCAGAAATCAAACCAAGATTTTTGAAATTCTCTGGATATTTCATCATAGTTGCAAACAAGCCAACAATAAAAGGAACTAAACAGATAGAACAAGCAGTTACGATGGAAAGTTTTGATTTTATTAACTTTTTCCATTCAATTAAAATACAGGAACTAAGCTTTTTCATTCGAAATACCTCCGCTATAGTCATTCAGTATTCTTAAAAAATAATGCTCCAAATCTTCTTTTTCAACAGCCAGCGATTTGGGTGGATACCCTGCATGGACTAGCAATGTGGCAATATCTTCCGGATATTCCACAGATTTTGTATCAATTAGTTCTAAGAAATCGATATTATTTTCTGTGTCTAATTGAATGTTTACATGATAGCCATGATTAGATAATACTTCTTTCATGGCCTTATTATTAGAGCCACTTACTAATAACTTCTTTTCTAAGTACTGATCTAATTCATTGCTTTCAACTTCTCTTATAAGTCTGCCCTCATGTACAATAACTATCCTAGTAGCAATCTTAGATATTTCCTCCAGATTATGACTTGAAATAAGAACCGTTGTACCTAGATTATTCGCCAATTCCTTTAATAGTTCTCTCACTTCAATAACTCCAAAAGGGTCTAATCCATTTGTTGGCTCATCAAGAATTAGGATTTTAGGTTTATGAATAATCGCTTTTGCAATTCCTAAACGCGCAACATTTCCTAAAGAAAGATGCTTCTCCTGTTTATGTTCATATTGCTTTAGTTTTAATTTTTCAATTACACAGTCAATATTATCTCTATTAACCCCTCTTAATTTACCAACGATTTCTAAATTTTCTCTCACAGTTAAGTCTGGATAAGAATAAGGCGTCTCAATAATATAACCTATTTCGTTTCGAAGTTCTAAATTATTCAGATCTAACTTTTTTCCTTGAATATAACATTCTCCTGATGTAGATTTTATCAATCCTAGCATCATTCTCATCGTCGTTGTTTTCCCTGCACCATTCAGTCCTAAAAAACCTACTATTTCACCAGGTTTTATTGAAAGATTCAAGTTGTCGACAACATTTTTTGTTCCATATCTTTTAGAAAGGTTTGCGGTTCTAATTGCTTCTTTCACCATTACCTATCCTCCTTAGTAATTTGTTCCACAACTCCTTGTATGACTAACCTCAATGTGGTATCAAATTGTTCTTCACCGATTTCCTCGATGTGTAATATAGTCATAGCAATCGTTCTAAATAAAGCAGAGACGATTTCTACAGATACATTTTCTCTAATGTCGATTCGGGATACAATTTTTTTAACCATCCTATCGTCTATCAGATGATGATTTGTTATCACCTCTTTCGGCAATTTTCTTATGAGTAATTCCATTTCATGATTTTTAAATATGGTATACATAAATGAATAGCGAAAATCTTGATAAAAATCATAAAGTAACTGTACCAGACGATTTGTATCTATCTTGGTTTCCATACCTAATTGTTCTGTCAGGCGATTCATAACATCTATTTGATATTCTTCTAAGACCGCAAAAAATAACATTTCCTTTGAAGAATAAAAATTATAAAAAGAACCTTTGGAGATATCTGTCATTGCTGCCATTTGGTCAACTGTGGTTTTCTTAACCCCATATCTTTGAAGGCATTCCTTTGCAACTTTATGTAATTTCTTTCTAATAACTTCTTTTTCTTCGCTAGTAAAAGCAGTAGCCATAACTTCCTCCTAAAAACACTGTGACGTTTTTTGATTTTACAGTCATAGATTATCATATAAATTGAAAAATGTCAAAAGTCTTATATATTCTATGTAAGAAAATATGAGACTTTAAATTTACACATACCTTAATTCTCTTCTTTTAGACCTATTTATTTGAGTTTCGCGATTTTAAAAATAAGGATACAGTACTGAAAGCTCCTATTGTCTAGCTTTTCTCTCTGTATCCTTATTGTATATCAAGTTTCTTCTCTCAATTTCTCAATCATGACCAAGAAAGGCGGATTGTTAATCTGATTGATGGTCTTATAGAGGGCAACGGTAAAATCCTGCTGGGGCAGTTGACTGACAAAGTCTAGCACCGCATCTTTTTCAACTTCGCCACCTTCATGCCCGTAGTAAATCATGATAGCTGCTCGGCCCCCTTTTACTAAACCTTGGCAGACCTTTTCCAAAGCTTCCAGTGTCGTATCTGGTCGGGTAATGACAGACTTGTCCGCCGAAGGCAGGTAGCCAAGATTAAAAATAGCGGCCTTGAAATGGTCTGTATATTGGTCCAGAGTCTCATGCCCAGCCAAGATTAGCTGAACATTGTCTAAGCCAGCTTCTGCCAAGCGCTGGCGTGTCTTTTCCAAGGCCTGCTCCTGAATGTCAAAAGCATAGACTTGCTTGGCCAATTGAGCCAGAAAGAGGGTGTCATGCCCATTGCCCATAGTAGCATCCACCACGGTATCTTCCTTAGTCACGACTTCTGCCAAAAATACATGGGCCATCTGTAAGGGTCTTAACATACGAATCTCTGCTCCTTTGCTTTACAGCCTTGCTTGCTGCCACGACGACGCATTTCTGCCTCAATGGCATTGAGAACTTCCCATTTATTGAGGCTCCACATAGGGCCAATCAACATATCTCGTGGGGCGTCTCCTGTGATACGGTGGATGACGATATGCTCGGGGATAATCTCCAGTTGGTCACATATGATGGAGACATACTCCTCCTGACTGAGCAGCTGCAGCCGCCCTTCGTGATAATCCCGCTGCATACGGGTATTAGTCATCAAGTGAAGCAAGTGAAGCTTGATTCCCTGAATGTCATTATCCGTCACGCAACGGCGGACATTCTCCAACATCATCTCATGGGTCTCTCCCGGAAGGCCGTTAATCAAGTGAGAGACAATCTCCGCCTTGGGAGCCAGCTTACGAACTCGCTGGACCGTCTCCACATAGAGCTCATAAGAATGGGCACGATTGATGAGGTCCGAGGTCTCCTCGTAGGTGGTCTGAAGCCCTAGCTCCACGGTTACATGCATGCGCTCGGACAAGTCAGCCAAGTAGGCGATGGTCTCATCTGGCAAACAGTCCGGCCGAGTTCCGATATTGAGTCCAACGACACCCGGCTCGTTAATGGCCTGCTCATAGCGCTCACGGATTACTTCAAGCTTCTCATGTGTATTGGTGAAGTTCTGGAAATAGACCAGATACTTACGAACATCTGGCCACTTGCGGTGCATGAAGTCAATTTCCTTGTAAAACTGCTCGCGAATGGGCGCATCCGGCGCCACAATGGCATCACCAGAACCCGAAACGGTACAGAACGTACAGCCTCCATGCGCTACCGTACCATCCCGATTGGGACAGTCAAAGCCCGCATCAATGGGTACCTTAAAAGTCTTTTCACCAAAAAGTTTGCGATAATAATCATTCAAAGAATTGTAAGATTTCATACCTTTCATTCTACCACAAAAAAGAGTATAGAAACAAAAATTCCCTCTTTCACAAGGAAAGAAGGAATTTTCTACAATGGTTTGCTATAAATTAAACTCAAAAATCCAAGCTCTTAAGAAGCTCATTAAAAGAGTTTGCAACTGTATCATCTCTCTTGATCTTGCCTTCCTCTGTCAGATTTAATGATTCTTTATTTCGTTTATGCTCTTTTTCAATAAATTTGTCGTAATCTCCAGATAGTTTCGCATAATTTAAAAATCGTTTTCTAGCTTGATTTACGGTCTTCTGGTAGAGTTTATTTGCTTCTTGTTTATCTACAAGCTGTAGGGCAGAAAAACGCTCTTGTTTGAGCATAAAGGGAATCATATTTTCAAATTTCGGAACCTTAAAATCAAGAGTCATTGGTATCTTGCCTTCTTGTAACAGAAGTGGATTATAGCGGTACAAGGACCAGTAACCAGAATTAACCGCCTCCTTTGCTTCTTCAAGGGTCCTACTCATGCCCCCTTCTAATCTGTGGGTAATACACGGAACATAAGCAATAATAATAGAAGGGCCTGGGAAACTTTCTGCCTCCTCGAAGGCTTTTATAGTTTGGATTGGATTGGCTCCGTTTGCAACTTGAGCAACATAAACATGATCATATGTCATAGCAAGCATACCTAGGTCTTTTTTTGAACCACGATTACCAGCTGCAGAAAATTTTGCTATCGCAGATGTAGGAGTTCCTTTAGATAAATGACCTCCTGTATTTGAGTAGACCTCATTGTCTAAAACCAGAATATTAACATCTGCTCCACTCGCGATAATATGATCTAGCCCCCCATAACCAATATCGTAGGCCCAACCATCTCCACCTACAATCCATTGAGAAGGTTTCACAAATAAGTCTCGGTGACTGTAAAGCTCATTAAGAAATGGTGTATGCTCGTTTTTCTCTTGCTGAAGCAACTCTTCTAGTTTTGCAGCTCTAGCTCTGGTTCCTTTTCCCTCATGGATATGATTTACCCAATCAAGCATTAATGATTTTAAATCCTCACTAGCCTCATTTTGAGCCCGATCTATTATTTTGATCAAGGATTTACGTCTGGTATCATTTGCAATCAGCATTCCATAACCAAATTCAGCATTGTCTTCTAATAAAGAATTTCCCCAAGAAGTCCCACAGCCATTTTGGTTAGTTGTATAGGGAGTACTTACTCCCATAGCCCCCCAGATAGAGGAACATCCAGTAGCATTCGCTACCAGCATACGATCCCCAAACATCTGAGTCAGTAGCTTTACGTAAGCTGTCTCTCCACAGCCTGCACAAGCTCCAGAGAATTCCATGAGTGGTTGTTCAAATTGGGTATACGCAACCGTTCCAGGCTTACCGGGATTTTCTTTTGCTCGTAATGTCATAGAAAAGGCCCAATTAATAGCTTGCTCTTTTAATGTCGCTTCATTTCCTTCACTAGTTAACATTTTTAATGCTTTTCCCTTGGCTGGACAGGCTTTGACACATAATTCGCATCCCGTACAATCTTCAACAGATACCTGAATACGATACATTAGGCCATCTTTTCCTTTGAAATCTCTCACCTTATATCCTTCTGGAGCCAAATTAAGTTCATCGTCTTCAACTAAAAATGGTCGAATAGCAGCATGCGGACAAACGAAAGAGCAAAGTCCACATTGAATACAAAATTCAGGATTCCATTCAGGAACTTCCCAGGCAAGTGATCTTTTCTCTGTTGCTGAACCTCCCAAGGGAATGGAACCATCTGCCATTCCATTATTTATTAATTGACTAACCGAAACAGAATTACCTTTTAAGCGATTGAAGGGTTCCTGTACTTCTTGTTTGAATATGGTCTTAGCTTTATGATTCCTTGGCTTCTCCACGCAGTTTGCCCACTCACTCGGAACTTCTATTTCCTCAAGCGCGTCTATAGACAAAGAGATCGCTTTTAAATTTTGTTCAACAATCAAATTTGACTTCTTAGAGAAATTCTTGGCAATCTCATCTTTCATAAATTCAAGAGCAATCTCAAATGGCAGTACCTTAGTTAATTTAAAGAAGGCAGCCTGCATACTGATACTAAATTTCCCAATCAAGCCAACTTCTTGGGCAATTTTATAAGCATTTATAATATAGAATCTAATATTGTTTTGAGACAGGTATTTTTTAATCTTATTAGGTAAATATCTATCCAGTTGTTCTTTCGTCCAAGTCGTATTGAGAAGAAAAATTCCTCCTTGCTTTAAACCTTCCAAAACGTCATACTGATGCAAATAGGCTGGCATCGAAACCCCAATAAAATCTGATTGCTGAATAAAGTAAGTCGACTGAATAGGCGCATCACCAAACCTTAAGTGTGAAACTGTAACCCCATCTCTCTTTCTGGAATCAAAATAGAAGTATGCTTGAACTTTTTTGTCCGTTTGGTTTCCAATTATACGTATACTGGAATGATTCATGCTCACAGTTCCATCCCCACCTAGGCCCCAGAATTTTACTTGATAGGTCCCTCGCGGAGTTAAATCATGTTCTGTTTCCACATTTAAAGATAAATGTGTAATATCATCCTCAATTCCAATGGTAAATTGTTTTTTAGGATTTTTTTTCCGAAGTTCTTGGAAAACAGCGAGGATCTGGCCAGGAGTGGTGTTTTTTGAGCCAATTCCATACCGCCCTCCAATGATTGTTGGGCGATGAGGACTGTCGTACAAAGCCGACTGGACATCTAAGTAAAGCGGTTCTCCTAACGATCCAGGTTCTTTAGTTCTATCTAGAACTGCGATCGACCTGATTGTTTCTGGAATCTTCTCTAAAAAACAATCCACTGGGAATGGTCTGTATAGGTGAACCTGTATCATCCCTACCCTTTGTTCCCTCTCATTCAAATAATCAACTACTTGCCGAATAGTTGCTGAAGCTGATCCCATAACTACAATTAATTCTGTAGCTTGATCATGACCATAATAGTTGACCAAATCGTAATCTGTCCCCTGCAACTCATTTATTTTTTTCATGTATTTTTGAACAATATAAGAAACAACTTGGTAGTTTCTATTCACCGTTTCTCTTTGCTGAAAGTATAAATCAGGCCCCTGATTTGTTCCAGATACTTTGGGATGATTTGGGTTCATTCCTCTTGTTCGAAAAACTTCCAATGCTTCATTATTTATGAGAGCTTTCAGCTCCTTCTCTTCCAAAACATGAATTTTTTGTATTTCATGACTAGTTAAAAAACCATCAAAAAAACTGACAAAGGGCACTGAACTTTCCAAAGTAGCTAAGTGAGCAACAGCTGATAAATCCATGACCTCTTGAACGGATCCTTCCGAAAGAATTGCAAAACCTGACTGACGAACAGCCATCACATCACTGTGATCTCCAAAAATACTGAGGGCATTCGTGGAGACTGATCTCGCAGCCACATGAAAAACAGAAGGCAATAATTCTCCAGCAATTTTGTACATATTTGGCAACATGAGCAATAGGCCTTGAGACGATGTAAAAGTCGTTGTTAAAGCACCCGACTTAAGAGATCCATGAATAAAACCTGCAACTCCAGCCTCCGACTGCATCTCAACTACTCTAACCTTTTCATCAAAAAGGTTTTTCCTTTCCTCAGCTTGCCAAATATCTACAAGTTCCCCAATTCCAGAACTAGGAGTAATAGGATACAAGCCAGCTACTTCACTAAAATTATAGGCTATATAAGCGGCTGCTGTATTTCCATCCATAACTTCTTGATGTGTCATGTTACCCTTTCCTCCTTACTGTTAATTTATTGATATTAGTTAATAAGCTCATCCCAAGAAATTTGGGATGAGCTTATCAACTGTCAAACAGTCTCGTTCGATTTCCCAAATTTATTTTTGATTAGGTAAAATCGATTCCACTTCGGTATGTGGACGTGGGATAACGTGAACTGAAATCAATTCTCCCACACGTTGTGCTGCAGCTGCTCCTGCATCTGTCGCCGCCTTCACGGCGCCAACATCTCCACGAACTAAAACAGTTACTAATCCACCGCCAACATGTTCTTTACCTATCAAGGTAACGTTAGCTGCTTTTACCATTGCATCTGCTGCTTCTATTGAACCAACCAATCCTTTGGTTTCAATCATTCCTAATGCTTCTGAAGTACTCATATCTAGATCCTTTCTATGCTATATCTTTATTGAGGTAAAATAGTTTCAACCTCAGCGTGAGGACGTGGGATAACGTGAACTGAAATCAATTCTCCCACACGTTGTGCTGCAGCTGCTCCTGCATCTGTCGCCGCCTTCACGGCGCCAACATCTCCACGAACTAAAACAGTTACTAATCCACCGCCAACATGTTCTTTACCTATCAAGGTAACGTTAGCTGCTTTTACCATTGCATCTGCTGCTTCTATTGAACCAACCAATCCTTTGGTTTCAATCATTCCTAATGCTTCTGAAGCCATTATATTCCTCCTTATTTTAAACCATTGTAAAAAGTTATGAAATGAATCTTGCACAATCTTCTAGATTCCGCAGAATCATTTTAATGAAGCCAATTATTTAATTATTTTCAAACGAGAGTCTCCATTAATCCCCAAAGCATTTGCTTCTTCGGTATCTAAATGGCACTCTAGAGTAAAGGATTTATCTACACGAATACTTACATTATGTATAACCCCACCTCTTTCTCCAGGAATTTCTAAGGACACATCCTGGTTATTCCTGACATCTAGACGAATTGCATCATAAGGATCCATGTGAATATGTCTCTTGGCAACAATGCAACCTGAATTCAACTGAACAGATCCAGCTGGACCAATCAAGGTACAACCAGGTGTTCCAGACAAATCCCCCGATAATCGAAGAGGTGCCCGAATTCCAAGTTTAAAACAATCCGTTGTCGTTAATTCAACTTGCGTTTGATTTCTAACAGGACCTAAGACCCGCACTCTCTCAACAACGCCTTTTGGACCCGCTAGAATAAGGCATTCCTTGTATGCAAACTGCCCTTTTTGTGATAAAGGTTTTAGTTCAGAAAAGTTATAACCTTTCCCAAATAATATATCTGCATCTGCTTGTGATAGATGAACATGGTGATTTGAGACACCCAACGGAATATTAAACTTTGGATCGCATTTGACAACAGGTTTCTCTATCGATTCTTCCTCCTTTATCTCCGTATGAAGCGCTTCTTTTCCACCTAAATGTTCTACAGCCATGTAAAACAAGTCTTCTAAGTCTTCACTCATAAGCGCCTCCTATTTTTGTTTTAAGCTTGATAAAATTTCCCTTACGATTGCCTCATTGTGTTCGTCATCCGTCAACACCGTTGTAGTAGAGCTTGATTCACAAATATCTTTCCCATTTTTACTTTCAAATGAAGCCTGAATTTCTTGAGGAGTCAAGTTCAAAAAATCTTTTGATGAAACACCAGCTACTTTGTTTTTTATAGAAGCTGAGCTTACTGCATCCACACTATTAGGACGATTGCTTACAGCTACCTTAGGCAAAGTATGGAAATAAGAATCTTCTTCAACTAATTTTGTAACATCCTTTATACCGTATGCTACTGTCTTCACATTGATGAGATGTTCAGGGGTTAGATTATCTGATACAGAACTTCCTCCATCCGTTCCACATCCCAATGTAAAGGCAATCGGTAAGCCTGTAGAGATTCCTGTCCCCCCTTGGCTACCACCTGTGTTAATCAGGATTCGAGAGGCAGGTTTACTAGAGAATTTAAAGATTATATCAGGATTACTTGTATGAAGACTCATTGTATGTCCGATACCATTCTGCAACAATCGGATGCTTAAAGCACAAGCTTCTTCCCAATTTTTCACGACATAAAAGCCTAAAACTGTAGTCAGTTTTTCAAAAGAAAGTGGATTCCCTTCGCCCACGCCTGATTGAGGACCGATCAAAATCTTGGTTCCGTCCGGAACTGAAATCCCTGCAGCATCTGCAATAACTTTAGCAGGCTGACCAACAAATTTAGGACTCATAGCAGGGTGACCATTAGAAACAGCTCTGAAGAGTAAGGAACAAACCTTGTCCGTTTCTTCTTTGGTCATCATATAGCATCCCTGCTTGACTAGCTCTGCAATGACTGCTTCTTTATTTGACTCTTCACAAATCAGAGCCTGTTCTGATGCACAGATAGTGCCGTTATCAAATGTTTTAGAGGCAATAATATTAGAAACAGCTTTTTGTACATCAGCAGTTCTCTCGATATAAGCAGGAGAATTTCCAGCTCCTACACCAATAGCAGGTTTACCACTGCTGTAGGCAGCTTTTACCATACCTGGCCCACCCGTTGCAATAATCACTGCTATATCGGGAGATTTCATAAGTTCATTAGTAGCCCCCATTGTTGGATTCATAACACATCCAACAATATGCTCAGGGGCACCTGCTTCCACAGCCGCTTTTAAAATCATTTCAGCCGCTGCAAAACTACAACGCTTTGCAGATGGATGGGGGGCAAAGACAATTGCATTTCGAGACTTAATGGCAATTAAAGCTTTATAAATAATAGTTGAAGTAGGATTTGTAGATGGCGTGATTCCCAGAAGCAATCCCATAGGTTCTGCAACTTTAAAAATTTTTCTTGATTCATCAAAGCTTAAGATGCCTGATGTCTTATAATCTTTAATTTCATCATAAAGCAAGGTTGAGGCTGCATAATTCTTATATGCTTTATCATTGAGCTTTCCAAAACCTGTTTCTTCAACGGCCATATCAGCCAAATAATATGCATTTGCTTCAATAGTCTTTACAATATTTTTTAAAATGAGGTCAATTTGTTCATCCGAATAGGACGCAATCTTTTCGGCTGCAACCTTTCCATTTCTAACCAAGTCACGTGCTTCTTGAATTGAACAAAGATCCACATCAATAGTTGTCATGCATTTACTCCTTTCTATTGATCTTTACTTTGATTTCGTTTTTCAAAATCATCTAACAAGATTCCTACCATTTGTTTTTTGGTTAAACCAATAGTATCCATTGCTGTCGAGTCATTATTTTTTAGTTTAGAGATTTCGTCTCGCAATTCAGCAGCTTTTAATTTCAAAAGTTTTCGTTTATAGTCTGGAAGCGTCAGTTTTTCTTTTACCTCACTTCTAACTTGCTGGGGTTGATTTGGTTTGACAACTTCTATTTTTTCTGAAAGAATCTCCTTTGCTTGGTCAACTTTAATATCTTGTTGAACTGGCTCAGTTACAACCACAATTTCTTCTAATTCCCTTTGACTTTTGATTTCCTCATCGCTTTCCTTCTTAATCTCTGATGAGTAAAAAGAATCGATTTGTAAATCCGGCCGTGGAATAACATGAGAAGCGTATAGTGATTGTTCACCTAGGGCTCGGACTGCCGTAGCAGCCGCTTCAACAGCAGTCTTTACCGCTCCCACATCGCCAGCAATGCTGACCAAGACAAGGCCACCTCTGACCTTTTCTTTCTTCAAGAGGGTTACATTTGCTGTTTTGAGCATGACATCAGCCGCTTCAATGGCACCAATTAAACCAAAAGTTTCAATCATTCCTAATGCTTTCATAAGAAACTCCTACATTAAATCTGGCCAGTTTGACGGGAAAGTCGTGTAGAAAACTCTTGCTTTATCTGGAGATCCCCAAACGACACTTGAACCAGAAGGTACAAAGAGGACATCACCTTCTCTTGCAACATAAGTCTGGCCGTCAATCTGAACGGAAAGGGTGCCTGAAATGACATAATCAATTTCTTCATATGGTAAATCCCAGGCAAAGGTTGAATGATCAATGGTAAGGAAACCTGCGCTCATTTTTGACTCATCCTTATGAACTAACTCCTGATACTCGACCCTTGCTTTTGGATTCCCAGTATCAAATTTATCTAAGCGAATAGTTTGGCCCTTGACAACTTTCAATCCATTACCATGCTTCACACAACGATAAGGTAATGGAGCCTCAACCTCTTTTGCGTTATCAACTGATAACATCTTTTTTAATAAGCAGAGTATTTCATCGCCTGTGATACTTTGATCATTTGCTTGATTAGATGAATCACAATGGTTGCAACACTCTTTTAATTCAATGTCCCGTTTCTTAGCTTCATCCCTTGCAGCAGGTGTTATGATTGTTCTTGCCTCAATATAACATACTGACTGCCCATTTTCGGAACACTCAATAATATCTTTGGCTGTAATTAATTTCGACATTTGTTCCCTCCTCCTTTAAGAGAATCTCTGAACTTCTCCATTTTGTCTTTTTACTTCATCATAATTTTCGTCAATGATACCAACAATTGCTGCATCTACTGGCATTGCATCATCTTCCATCATCCTTCTAGCTGCAGAGCCAGTAACGACAATTACTCGATCCCCAATTCCAGCACCAATCCTATCAACAACGACTAATAACTCACCAGACCTCAATCCACCTTTTACTTCTGCTAGTAGGAATTTTTCGCCATTCAAGGCTTCTGATTTCCTCGTAGCCCAGATTGTGTCCACTAATTCTGCAACTATCATGCAATTCCTTTCTAGTAGGAAACTTTATCCGTACAATTCATTGCAATTCCAATCGGAGTAACAAACAAAGGATTCAATGGTTTAACCGTTTTAATGGCTGTCTCTTTTTCAATAATTTCCTCAATTCCAGTCAGACAACTAGTTCCACCTACTAAATAAATCCTTTCTAAATCAAACCCAGCAATATTTCTTTTTATGATAGAGGCTATCTTTTCTACCACTGGTTTTAAAACTCCCATCAGCTCTCTATGATGACTAGGGTCCATTTTATATTTGTTTGCTTCTTCGTAGGACATCTTGTAGGCTCCCGAAACGACTAGGGTAAAGTGAGCACCACCTGTTGGTTCATCCACAGATTTAATCACTTCGCCATTTTTTACAATTGAAATACCAGTTGTACCACCACCAATATCAACAATTGCACCGTCCTTTAAGCCAACAATTGTATTTGCAGCTGTTGGTTCATCTAAGATTGCTGTTAACTCAAAACCTGCACTTTGGATCACATGTTTGATGGCTCCTCCATCCAACAAATCTGTTCCTGGAGGAATTGCTGCAGAAGCAAAGATTAGTTTCGTTTCTAGGTCTTTTTCCAATTTTTCTTTCATCTCACGAACCAGTTGAACAGCTCCTAGATAGTCAACCACCATACCATCTCGAACAACAGATGCTGGACGATGTGCTCCTGCTACAATATTCCTATTTTGATCTGTAACGACTAAAACGATATAAGCGGTCCCTAGGTCGACTCCAGTATAATAAGGACCTTTCCCTTTTTTTACTGGACTTTTCTCAGCCTTTTCGAAATCTTCCACATATTGATCACAAGATTTAAGCAAGTTATTTCTAGTCATACATTCATCTCTCTTCCTTACCAAGGTAATAAGAAATCAAATTTCCTAATCGCGATAAAGTTTTAGCAAGTCGCGTTTCATCTGAGCACTTATTTCTTTGAATGAAGGCTAACAAACTGAAGTAAATAGGATACAACTTCAGTAAAATTTCACCCTTTTGAGTCTTAATGAATAGACCTACATTGGATAGTTGTCCTATCAACAGGTTCGATTCTATCTCGTCTTCTTCAAAAAATCTTGAAGAAGAGAGGTTTTCAGAACCAAATCCATCAGCCAGATATCTTTCAATCAATGTCAATTCTTCTGTAATTGGTAGATCTACATTAGACAAGGCTTGTGCCGCTGATAAAATTTCACAACGAATAGCGAGAAGCTCTAAGTCCTCTACTTGATTGGATAGAGAGGAATCTTTAGGTTGACCTCTACTACCGCCATTACAGGTCCAACTTCCTTTTCTTGATTGATTATTATCAATAATCTTTACTTTTCTATCCGATAAAAAGGTTCTGGCTCCAGGAGTTAGCCTTTCGTCGCTATGAATTGTAAAAACTTCGAAGGGAATGTCACGATATGCTATTCTTAAATCATTTTCTGTTAAATATTTCATAACATCTTCTTCCAATCGAATTTTATATAGAAGTGTAAGTAGGATAATGTTTAAATTGTCTTCAGACTCTTACACCGTTTGCCAGTAAATGATAAATCATTTCCAAATCATCTTTTGATACTTTTCTTGGATTAGCTGGCGTACAAGCATCAGCCAATGCTCGCTCTGCCATTTCAGGAATGCGACTTATAAATGCTTCCTTTTCAATGCCTAGACTTTCCAGACCAGCAGTAATTCCAAACTGATTAGACAAGATTTTAATCCCTTCGATTAATTTCTCTACGCCTTCTTTATTGTCCCTAAATTCAAACTTCAACAATCGAGCAATTTCAGCGTATCGACTCGTAGCTTGAGAAGCTGTTTGTTCTGACAAATAAGAGTTAAAGGCGATAACATAGGGCAATAGTACCGTATTAATCCGTCCATGAGGTGAATGGAAGAATGCACCAATAGCATGAGATAAACTATGGCAAATTCCTAAGCCAGCATTATTGAATGCAATTCCCGCAAGAGAGGAAGCATTATGCATTTTCTCTCTGGCTCTTTGATTGCTCCCCTCTTTGAAAGCTAAGGGTAAGTTTTCCCAAGCTAAAGATATTGCTTTTTCTGCACATGCATCAGAGAAATCACTCGCACCATCTGCTACATAAGCTTCAAAACAATGGGTCAATACATCCATACCTGAATCCGCTGTCACAGCTGGAGGCACGCTCATTGTAAAAGTTGCATCTAATATTGCAATATCAGGAACTAATGACGAATCTACCAAGGCATATTTTTCATTTTTCAATAAATCAGAAATCACTGCGAAGGAAGTAATCTCACTTCCCGAACCACTTGTTGTAGGAATAGCTATTAAGACTGGTTTTTCTACATTTTCTAACTCAGTATAAGTCAACATAATCGCCTTAGAGGAATCCATAGCAGAACCTCCTCCCAAAGCAATCAAGGCATCCGGTTTAAATGTCCGAATTTCAGAAATACATTTTGCTATACTCTCAACAGTTGGGTTGGGAACAACTCCTGAAAAAGTTTTTGTTTCAACTAGTTGATCATCTAATATATCTAAAACGTGGTGAACCATTCCACTTTGAACCATATATGGATCACATATGAGATAGGCTCTCTTTATTGATAATTTGGCGAGTTCACTGATTGCCTTCTCACCAAAAATAAAGCGTGGCCCAACATTGAACTCTTGTATCTTCATGAACTACCTTCTTTACTTAATTTAATTTTTTGTAAAAACTCTTGACACTGTACATGATTTTTAAGATCTAAGAAAATTAAGTCATCTACACTTGCTCTTTCTAGCTCCAAACTTCCATTAGATAACCGGTTCCTCTCAGCAACTCCTTCAATTAGAACTACTCCCAGAGTCGGTATTCTAAAAGCATTTGCAAAGTTCGGAGAATAACTATTTCCCGGAACTTTAGCAGAATATAGCATGAGAACACAATCCGCATTCTGCTGGATAGCAATTATATGCTTTTTCATTCCAGGACTTCGCAAATAAGAACTGGGTATCAAAATTGTCTCATCATAGTACATGACCGAAGGTCTGAAGGTCAAAGTTTCTTTATTCTCCAGAAAACAAAGAATTTTTTTATTTTCTTCATCATCTGGGCCAATGAGTAAAATTCTTTTTTTCATGATTTTGTTAATGGAACAGTTGAAAATCCTAACGTATCTTTAAAATATCTCAAAACCTGATCTAGGGATGTTTCAACACTTTGGATATCCCCATTAAACATGACCGAGCCTGTAAATCGATCAACAAAACAAATATCCACATCAGCCGCCTTACCAGCGATGTCTGCTGCGATTATCGCAGTTTCATTGGGGGTCAGCGACAAGATGCCGATAGCTCCGACATGACCGACTCCCAAGCTGTCATAAACTGCCGCAATCGGGGCAGCGACAACATGGGCCAAGGTTATTTGCTTCCCAGGTACGGACTCTTGGATAATACGATTATTTTTTCCAAGTTCTTCAATCAATGCCCTTTCCTCCAACAAACTCAATGTTTCACTACTGTTACTGGAAAATCAGCTGCCAAGATATATTTTTCAATCCGATCTAAATCATACTGACTCAGTGAGGGATCGCCCTTAATTTCATAATCCATACCTAATTGATAGTACTTGTTAACTCCTAATTTATGATAGGGTAATAAATCAATTCCTTTAAAGTTTGGAAAATTTTTATAAGGACTTAGAAAATTTACAATCGCTTGTATTTCTTCCTCACTATCATTAATATCTTTGAGCATTGGCATCCTAACTTTTACATTATAGCCGCCCTCCATCACAGTTTTGAAATTCGTCAAGATTCTTTCGTTTCCAACTCCCGTTAATTCATTATGGCGTTTAGAATTCATATGTTTTAGGTCAAAGAGAAATAAATCTGTGTACTCTGCGACCTTCATCACAACTATATTCGGAACATGACCTGCAGTTTCAACGGCTGTATTTAGCCCATCCTGTTTACAGGCTTGTAATAATGCTAGGGCGCCTTCACCTTGAGCCAGGCATTCGCCTCCTGATAAGGTTACTCCTCCGCCAGACATTTCATAAAACGCATCGTCTTCGTGTATAATTTCCATCAATTCAGATACCGTTTTTGATTCTCCTGCGATGGTTAAGGCCCCTTCGGGACAACCTTTTATATCCTCAACATTAGGATGTTTTTTATCAAACTTTTTGATATCTATTGGATGATCTCTGTCTTCATAATCATAAGGAATTTTATCTTTTGTTTTATATTTAAAACAAATTTCTCCTAGTGGACAAGTTTTTGCGCAAGCATTATAGGGTTTACATAAAGTTTCTTTGTACATAATGTTTGTACTAAATTCTAGACCTTCTGGATTGGCGCACCATTTACAACGCATCGGGCATCCTTTAAAGAACACTATCGTGCGAATTCCAGGACCATCATATAGATTGTATTTTTGTACATTAAAAACATTAATGCGAGTTTCATGTAATTTTTTTACCACTTCCACAATCTTCTCCTAACGATTGTTGTAGTAGTTTTCACTCGTATGAAAACTACTACAACCTTCTAATTTTTAGATTATAATTGTGTCAATACTGTACGAGAAATAATTTCATCTTGAACATCTTTACACAATTCAACGAAGAATGCACTATAACCAGCTACACGTACAATCAAGTCACGGTATTTTTCTGGGTGTTTTTGAGCATCAATCAAGATAGCATTATCAAGATAGTTAAACTGCATTTCACCATTTCCTAGAATACTTGCTGTACGAAGCAAAGTAATCAAGCTATCTTCACCTTGAGGAGTATCTAGCAAACCAGCCATAATCTTGAAGTTATGAACAAGCCCAATGTTCATATTTTCATTGGCCATCTTAGATACTGACTTGATAATAGCAGTTGGGCCTTTTGTATCCATACCATGGTCTGGTGAAATACCATCTGATAAAGGCATCCACGCACGACGTCCAGAAGCAGATGCTCCCGTAATTTGTCCAAGCGGAGTGTTGTTTGAAATTGACAAGGTACCGTGACTCAAAATTGAATACAGGGTCTTGTATTTACGGTGCTCTTCTTCTGTAAATTCAATAATATCAGAAGTGAAGTAATCAACGTAGTCATCATCATTACCATATTTTGGAGCTGCCAAACAGTCTGCTTTCACTTGATCAAATCCTTCAAAGTCTGCTACTAAAGCCTTGTTTAGTTCTTCTAAGGTATACTTTTTATCTTCAAAAACAAGTTTCTTAATAGCTGCCATTGAGTCTGCATAGTTGGCCAATCCAGACCAAACTACACCAGGTCCAAAGTTATACATTGCACCTCCAGCCTTAACATCACGACCATGTTCCATTGTTCCTTCGTACATAATTGACATGAGTGGAACTGGTGCCAACTCTCTTTGAACACGTTGTGATATAACAGTCATTACAGACGTCCATTTTGTGACGTACTTAATGGTTTCTTTGACCGCGTGTTCAAATTCCTCGAAGGTCTTATATTGATCAAGAGGTCCCATATCTGGTGTGACTGGTTTACCATACCACAGTGGTATACCGTGATTCAAGGTTGTTTCAATTAAGATTGGCCACTGGGTATAGGCCGTAGACGTCCATTGATACAGACGACCAGATTTTTGTGGTTCCACACAGCCCATCAAACAGTAATCACGTGCATCTTCCATAGATACGCCTTTAGCCAGCATCATCTTGATGTGAGTATCATCAAAGTGACAAGCTGGGAAACCAATTCCCGCACGAACAACATCCACAATCTTCTTCAAGTATTTACGAGGAGATTTATTATTGATACGAGCTGCCAAAGTTGGTTGATAAACCTTAACATGGCGAATAGCATCCATCAATAAGTAGGTGAGGTCATTTGTAGCATCGCGTCCTTCACGAGTTACACCACCAACACACATATTTACAAATGGTTGATAACCTGCAAAGAATTGAGATGAGCCTTCAGAAGTTAGCCACATCATTTCTGACATCTTAATGAACATACTACCAGCCAATTCGAAAGCTTGATAGTCATTCATACGGCCAGATTCTTTATCTTTCTTATAAAACGGATACATATATTGGTCAACACGTCCAATAGAAAGACCTGTTTGGTTTTCTTCACAAAGCAGTAAATGTTGAATGGTAACAACATATTGCATTGCTTCCCAGAAAGTTTCTGGCTTGTTGGCTGGAACATTAGCATTAACCTTAGAAATCATTTCCAATTCAGCTTTCCGTTTTGGATTAGTTTCTTTAGCTGCTAATTGAGCCGCATATTCAGACATACGTTTAGCATAGATCATAACACCTTCCGCTGTCAGAATACGAGCTTTATAGAAATAAATCTTTTCCAAGTCGTCTGGATTAGCA
The DNA here is from genome assembly GCF_001811085.1 of Streptococcus sp. HMSC062B01. Classification (NCBI taxonomy): domain Bacteria; kingdom Bacillati; phylum Bacillota; class Bacilli; order Lactobacillales; family Streptococcaceae; genus Streptococcus; species Streptococcus sp. HMSC062B01. Next base: position 42,434 of record NZ_KZ672765.1, on the reverse strand, counting down.
TAATCCAATTCTTTCAAGCAAGCTTCTGCTTCTGCTTTGATATCAAGCATCCCTTTTTTCATACCTACTACATCATAACCTGGATTAGAGTCTCCCCCTCCTGATTGAGCATGGTAAGAACAATCTGATACAAAAGATTCACCTGATAATTCCCAAGCTCCTGCTTCACGATATTGAGATTCGCAGGCTTCATCAACTGATTTTCCTTTCCAATAAGGGAAAATTTCATCGCGTAAGATTCGTTTATTTTCTTCTGACAAGAAGTACGGGTCTTGAGGACGAGTTGATACAGTATCAATTTCATCGCGAAGCCAACGCCATGAAATATCTGGCGAGAAAGCTCCCCATCGAGCCCCACCGTTTGGAGCACCGACAAGCAACTCATTATCTTGAATTACTAGAGGAGCAATTTTACAAAATTCCTTAAAGGCAGTTCCTCTCAGAATTGCTTTTGGCATCCCTTCATTTTCTTTAGAAATCTTAGTAAGATTAATCGCGCGGATCAATGAGATTGTAGGAGTTGCCTTTAAATATTGATCTTTCAAAGCTTGTAGACGGGGAGTAATACCATCAGGTATATCAACACCCTCAGACGCAACATATTGTGCTCCTGATACAACCACATCTGGCTTAGTAATATCTTCCGATACACTCTGGAAAATTTTCACCAATGAAGCCCGATCTTCAGCACTTAACTTTTTAGTAGCTTCTTCTAATTTAGCGGTAAATTCATTCATATCCATTTTGGAATTTCCTTTCTTTTACGGAATCATCAGGAAAGATACAAAATACTTACTGATCAACTTTAAATCCAACCTGACGTCTATATGTCCAATGTTTTGGTGTGATATTCTCTGATGTATACCCTCTACCAGTAGTAATGCCACCTAGTATCAAAGAGGTAGGCAAATGTGACATAACTCCTGTTGCCACACAAGCAGTAGGTGAATTAACTACCATACGTCCTACTTCTTTTACTAGAGCAAATTCTCTTATGACTTCCCAATCTTTCGAATGGATGGTCAAAGTATGCCCCATTTTCAATTCTGATAACAAGCTCATACATTTATGACAAGCCATTTTCCAATCTGGCTCAAGGTACACAATCATGATTGGACAAAGTAATTTTTGATTGAAAAAATCTTCATGATTAATATAGTCTTGTAAAGATACTAGTACTCTAGTTGTATCAGGCACTTCAAAACCTGACATGCTTGCTAACCATTTGGCAGACTGTCCAGCGAAATGGCATAAAGTATTATTTTTCGATTTCTCTAGAAAACCAATTAATTGTGTACATTCTGTTTCATTTAGAATGTAGGCTCCTTCTTGAACGAGTGCCTCTCGAATTTCTTGCTCAATAATATTTTCAGTTACAAGAAACTGCTCAGAACCAGGTAAAATCCCATTATCAAAGCTCCTAGAATGAATGATGTCTTTCACTGCTTTGTTAATATCAGCAGAACGTTCAATAAAAACTGGACCCGACCCCTCACCACCATAAATGGTAGGAATCGTTGTTTTAAAGTTTTTATTAATATATTCTGGACAACCAATATTAATAATTAGCGATGCCTTATCACTATCATACAATTCCAAGATACTTGAATCGCTAGTTGCTTCAATAATCCCTATCCCACCCTGAGGATAGCCAGCTTGTTCAGCCAATAAAAGTAGCTGCTTGAAAATATCAATCACTGCAGGTTTATTTCGCTTATTAGCAACAACAACCAAAGAGTTTCCTGATTTAATTGTTAAAAGAATAATATTCACCAATAATGTAAAGGTCGGATTGGGAGGAAGCAAAACAGCCACTACCCCTAGAGGAACTCCAATTTCAATGGTTTGTTTAGCAACATCTCCTTCAAGAATACCAATATAATTTTCCTTTTGAATCTTCTCTTTAAACCGATTTAGAAAATGATGAAATAGAAAAACTTCGTCAGCTTCTAAACCATAATCATTTCTTGCAATATATTCTGAAATCAGTTTATCTGCTTCTTGTTCAATTTTCTCTATAAATTTTTCACCATAGACATTTAACTCGTTTTGTTCAAGATACTGTAATTGGAGAAAAGACATTTGAGCATTTAGAAGTAGATTTCTCATTTCTTGAATTGAATCTAAATCTTTGTCAATATATCTCATTTACATTTCACTTTCTTATTCATCCGGTAGCAGAACAGATAAGGAATAACGATCAATTATTTTTCTCAAATCTTCGTGAGGTCCTGGAATAACTACATGACTGTAGACTTCTGCACCCATGTTTTCAACAGCCTTTACACCAGCATCAACTGCTGTTTTGCAGGCTGCTGTTTCACCTTGAACGATAACAGAAATATAACCTGAAGCGGTGTTTTCATAGCCAATAACTTCAACATCTGAAGCTTTTACCATAGCATCTGCTGCTTCTAGTACATATACAAGACCAAACGTTTCAATAGCACCAATGGCTTGATATCTTTCCATGAAACTCTCCTTTATCCATTATCAATATCATGCACTGAAACTATATCCCCAACAGAAGGGATTGGTCGAGGCATAACATTATGTGAAGTTAATTTACCAATAGCTGCAGCTGCCTTGGCGCCAGCTTCTACAGATGCCTCTACTGCAGCTACATCTCCAACAACCATAATTGTAACTAAAGTCGATCCGACATTTTCGTAAGAAACTAGTTTGACATTACTTGCTTTTAACATCTTATCGCAAGCTTCTAGTGCTGGGACTAGACCCACAGTTTCTACTAGCCCTAAGGCTTGCCCACCGTGATATCTCATACTGCTTACTCCTTTTCCTTATTTTGAAATATATTTTTGAACAGCTCGTCTACCATCATCATTAATTTTATAGCGAATACTTAGATCCCCATTAGAATTCAAGTCGTATCCTGTCTGAACGAGATAACCATTGCATTCTAAGGACATCAAATGTTCTAAAAACGAAGACACAGTAAATTGTTTTTCTTGTCCATAAATAGATTTTAGAGCATCCATAACTTGATAGACGTCTGCCTCATCCACTGTATTCATGAAATTTAATACAGCGGTTCTAGCTGGTAAAGTCGCCATTTACGCCTCCTTTTTTCTTAAAAAATCCAATGGATTCGTTGTAACTACGATTGCACCCAAAATAATAACAATTGATCCAACTATAATAGTCGTTGTCACAGCTTGTCCCAAGAAGAGGATACTTAATAGAACTCCCCAGAATGCATAAGTAATATTAAGCGACATACCGATAGCTGTTCCTACCATTGCATTTGACCGGTACCATTCCATATAGGAAAATCCAACTAAAGTTCCTGAAATAACCAATAATAATAGCAAGAATGGTGATGATATTGTTCCGACAAATAATCCAGTAGCACCAATTAATGGAACAATAATAATCATTTGAATTAGTCCGGAAACAAGCTGTCTTAAAGTAACTGTAACTTCCGAATCCAGCATAGCTCCACCAAATGCTGATATTGTTCCTTCTAATCCCCAACAGATTGCGGCAATAAATGCAAGGATGATACCTAAAGTGAAGTTGGGTGCACTATCTGGCTTCACTAAATTTATAATGACAGCTCCTATTACACACATCAACATACCTGCAATAACACGTAAATTCAATTTTTGTTTTAAAAAGATTGCAGAGAAAAGTGCTCCAAACGCGGCTGTTGTAGCTGAGATAGGGATAGCAAAGGCACCCGCCAGGTAAAGTCCTATCAAATAAGCACCATTGGCAACGGGACCACCAAGAATATAGCCCAATAGCATAATCTTGCCTGGTTTCGTAGCCAAGGTACGACTAAGTTCCTTGAATTTCCCATTTCTAATAACATTTAAAAGTAAAACACAGCCACCCAGTAAATCATTGAGAGCCCCCATTACAAATGGAGCTGCCAAAATTCCTACTGCAGATTTAATCGGATCAAATCCTTGCAAAATCATAATGACAAAGGAATACAATCCATAGAATAAACCTGAAACAATTCCACTTCGGATACCAGCAATATGAAAAGCCTTAGTCGTCTCCATCATTTTTTGCTGAGCATCCGTTCTACTAGTAGTTTGGGAAGCATTTACGATATTTTGACTAACTTGTTCCATATATTATTACCTCTTCTCATCTTAGGCCTATACCTTGTCATTTGGTAAAATTGCTTCAACTTCTGTATGAGGGCGTGGAATAACGTGCACAGAAATCAATTCACCAACTCTTTGGGCAGCTGCAGCACCAGCATCAGTTGCAGCTTTAACAGCTCCCACATCACCACGAACTAAAACTGTTACAAGTCCACCTCCAACATGTTCTTTCCCGATTAAAGTCACATTCGCCGCTTTAACCATTGCATCAGCCGCCTCAATAGAACCGACTAAACCTTTAGTTTCAATCATTCCCAATGCTTCGGAATTCATGCCACTACCTCCTTTTATATATTAATTTTTAATTATGACAATATAAAAATTCATTATTTCACAAACCGTCTAAAATACTAATCTAGCTATATTGTAAACCCTTACATAAGGTTAAAGTCAATCGTTTTTTCAATAAATTATAAAATAAAAAAATATTGTGATTTAATTCGCAATATATCAGGCACTACATCATTTTTTTTATAATGAATTAGCGAACGTTTTATATTAAAGTGTATATACAATTTAATATAAGAACTCTATTTAGCGCATTATTTCCAAAAATTAAATTTTCAAGATTACCCTAAGGGTAAAGTTTTTAATGATATTTTATACAAAAAAATTGATCGTCTATTTTTTAGTGGGAAAGAAACTTTCTTTAAATTGTTGTTATTTCAGGACCTCAATTCTCTTATAGATTCTATTAAATATTCAAAAAATTTTATAAGAATTCTAGATTGCAAGAAATTTAGATGTTCAACCAGTTTCGCTCTCAAAATTAAACCGTCTCGCTCGGCATCCACATTTTTAGACCACAACAAAAAGCAACTACTTCATAGGTAGTTGCTTTTATAGATTAAAATCGTTTCAACTCATCATTTTTTACAATAGGAATAATGACTTCTGTTACAAATTCATCAACTTTTTGTGTAACCCAATAATCAATTACATGTCTCTCGTAAGACTCATTTTTCAATGACAAACCTTTATCCTCAGCATACTGCAAAAGCTCTTGGTAAGTTTCAGAAATCCTATCCAAAGAACCAATATGATAGGCTCCAAGTGCAAAGAAACCACCAAACGAATAGATGCAATCGCTCTCTGGAAAACAATGTTGCATAATTGTCACAGAGTCTATTTTCCCCAACATCTTTTGACGATAAGAATCATACTTTAAAATGACCGGCCCAGAAACTTCTAAACTTTTTTCTTCTAAAAATTTGATCCAATCCAGATTTATAATAGCCTCTTTATAATTATAATCAAAATCTTGCTTGATTTGACAAAAATGTTTCTCCTCGTCATAATATTTCAAACTAATGGTTGAATTTTTCTTTGAAGGATATGCACTAAATTGGCTTTGAAGGCAAAGTTCACCCTCAACAATTAGTTTCATCCAATCGTCTACTGAAGACATTGAAACTAATAGCTTTTCTCTTTCAAGCATTATTTCATCTTTTCTTTGCTCTAAATAATGATAATGATTTGCACAACTTGCCTCAGAAATCAGTTCTTTTATTCTCTTTAAATCCAAGCCAATTTGCCTGTAATATTTTATGACTGGAACCAACAACAAAGTCTCTCTGTCATAATATCTATATCCACTTCCGTCAGAAACTTTCTTTGGAACAATCAAACCCAAGCTCTCATAATACCGCAAGGTCTTGGTGGATACTCCGCTAATACTCGCCGCTCTCCCAATTGAAAATAAACTCTCTGCTACCATTCAAATACCTCTAGAGCAATTGCTCTTTTCTTTAAGCAATGGAAACTACTGTTTTAACCACTTTGAATTTATATTACCGATTAGTACTTCATTTATTGGAAAGTTTGAACTTGTATATTAAATATATCACATTAAATTTAACATGCCAAGTGCTTTTTACATTTTAAAAATTATCAAGTATTGAAAAACAAATACAAAACTTCCTCCATTTATTACTTATTTCTCCCACAAATAGACTTTCAAATCCACACAGCCATTAGCCTTCAAGTCCACTCCCTCCGCCCAGAGCAAGTGCCTCTGATCTTCCCAGCCAGGTGCGAGGCGCCCTGCTGCATTGACTACCCGATGGCAAGGATGTATACCGCCATAAAGTTCCGATTGACTGAGAATCTTTCCCACCAAGCGGGCATTTTTTGGTCGACCAATTAAACGAGCAAGCTGGCCATAGGTCGCCACGCGCCCAGAGGGAATACTATCTACTAATGCTAAAACAGCATCAACGAGTTCTTGATCTAAAAGAGACATTCTGACCTCCTAATCTTGTTTGCTCCTATCTTAAAGAAAGGGATTTTCTTTGTCAAGACAAAAAGGCCAGCTTTGCTGGCCTTTCCTTATATAGACTTATTTTTGCTTCCCTTTGAAACGCCATTGAAAACGTAATTTATCATAAAAGGGAAATTCGATATTGAGAATGGCAAAGCCCATCAAAGCTCCTCCGATTACATCTGTCGGATAGTGCACGCCCAGATAGACTCTGGAGGCCATAACAGTGAAAATATAGAGTAGGAGCAAAGCTTGTACCAAGCGCTTAATATGCTGGTTCTGAACCCGTTGCTGAATAATTATAATCAAGGTCCCAAGTACAATGGCTGTCGCCATGGCATGCCCGCTCGGGAAAGAATAACCTCCTTCTTCAACCAGATGTGTAATAGAGGGCCTGTTTCTTTGGTAAACAAATTTGATCAACTTGATTAAAATTCCATGTAAGACCAGATTTCCTGCTAGCAAGGCAGCCTCCAGCTTCCATTTTCTATACAGGAAAAATAGGACAAGAGCCGAAACCCAGATGATAATCCCCATCGGATCAATCGCACTGGTTACAAGTTTGAAAAAAGTTGTCAAAGCTACAGGTAAATCTCCCCGCAACCAGGTCTGAATCGGGGTATCAAAATTAGTTAGCTGGTCAGGATAAAACTTGACCATATAACCGAGTATAACGAAAAGTAAAAGGGCAAAAGTGCCCTTTGTTAGATAAGATTGTTTATTTTTCATAGCGTTTTAGAACAGGCTGTAAAAGTGTGTAAATTAGCCAAAAGACAACAGCCCAGATCACTCCTTCTAATAGATTAAAAGGGACAATCATAGTCAGCAGATACTTGGACATACCATATGTTTTATTAATATCAAAATTAGCAAATCTCGCAAAGAGTGGAACTGCATAAATGATATTTAAAACGATCATAGTGACGGTTAGACCAAGCGTTGCCACCAGAGAGGCCTTCGCATAGTCAGACAAGCTCTTCCTCTTTTTCCATAAGAGTGCAAAAGCAGAAACAAATACAGCTACCGCCAATATATTCATGGGGAGACCGATAAGAGTGCCTATACCATGATTATTCAAAGCTAGCTTTAAGGCCGAGCGAATCAAGAGTACTGCCATTGAGCTTTTGAAATCCAAGACCACCAAAGCCAGTAAAATCGGAATGATTGAAAAATCCAACTTTAAGAACTCGGTTATCAAAGGAATCTCATAAAGCATGAGTAGAAATGAAAGTGCAGATAAAACTGCTACAATCGCCAATTTACGAGTATTTGTCATCACAGGTTCCTCCAATTTATAAAAATTAGAGAAGCTGGAAAGGCTACCGAAAAAAGCTTGTCAGCTAATGATTATTTAGTATAAGGCTCAGCCCTTAAATAAAGATTAAATGGCAAAATAAATTCAATGCCCTTCGTCTTCTCCCATCCAGACTATACTGTCGGTTGTGGAATCTCACCACATCAGCTTACGCTCGCGGACTTGATTTGGCATTGAGGAAAAAGCATTTCCAGTCCAAAAATTACCGCCGGTCGGGAATTACACCCTGCCCTGAAGACTCTTTTATGATACCAAAAAGAACCTGCAATAGCAAGTTCCTTGTTTGATGTAATACAAATTATTTCAGCTTATCCGCTTCATATTCATGTACCAGTTCAAGGCCAGCAAAATTCTGCTGACGCAGGGCCTCGTAAACAATCATGCAGACTGTATTTGAAACATTAAGGCTTCTGACATGCTGATCATTCATGGGAATACGTAGAGCTTTTTCTGGGTGCTGACGCATGAATTCTTCTGGCAGGCCTTTGTCTTCACGACCAAACATAAAATAATGTTTGCCCTCCTTGGAAAAATCCTCTTCAGAATAGACCTTTTCAGCAAACTTTGAAACCAAGTAGAGCTGGCCATCCATTTTTTCCATAAAGTCTTCCAGACTCTCATAATAGCTAATATCCAGCTTATCCCAATAATCCAGGCCTGCTCGCTTCATCTTACGGTCATCAATAGGGAAGCCCATAGGCTTTATAATATGTAAGGGAGCATTTGTTGCTGCACAAGTCCGAGCTATATTCCCAGTATTTTGTGGAATTTGAGGTTCAAATAGTACAATGTGATTTTCTAACATCTTTCTCTTTTCCTAGTCGTCATTTGTATAAAAAAATAGCCACACTGCCCGGAGTCAAGCTCAGCAAACAGCGTGGTTAAAGCTTCATTAACTTACATCACAACAGGTTTGAGGTAAATCAATGATAGCACTTTTCTAGTATATCATTTTCCTTTGACATGTCAACTTAAAGAGCTTGAAAATGAACGATTTTTTTATTTTTTCTAAATTATATAAAAAGAGAGCTTTAATTTCTCGAACAAATGGAGGAACAACTAGAAAAAATCCTCTCTTATTCCAGGAAAAACCACTACATTGAAGCAAAGAGATGAAATTTTTTGCAAAATAGAGTATGATAGATACATATCTCGGAGGTATAAGATGAAGATTATTCTTGTTGGTGGTGGTAAAGTTGGAAGCGCCCTTTGCCGCTCGCTTGTTGCTGAGAATCATGATGTGGTTCTTATCGAGCAGGATGAGGCTGTTCTCAACCACTTGACCAAACGTTACGATATTATTGGTATTCTAGGAAATGGAGCCAACTTTAAAGTTTTAGAGCAAGCAAGTATTGAATCTTGCGATATTTTTATCTCTATGACTGAACACGACGAAGTCAATATGGTTTCCGCAGTTTTAGCAAAGAAAATGGGAGCTAAAGAAACTGTTGTCCGCGTCCGCAATCCTGAATATTCCAATCCTTTCTTTAAGGAAAAAAATATTCTTGGCTTCTCTTTAGTTGTCAATCCTGAACAATTGGCTGCACGCTCAATTGCTAATATCATTGACTTCCCTAACGCCCTATCTTTTGAGCATTTTGCCAATGGACGTGTGGCCTTAATGGAGTTCAAGGTAAAGGACAATAGTCCCTTGTGTCAGACAACTATTTCTGACTTCCGGAAACAATATGGAAATGTCATTATCTGCGCTATTGAACGGAATAATGAACTGACTATTCCTGATGGAGATGTCAGGATCCAGGCAAACGATAAGATCTTCATGACTGGAAATCGATCAGAAATTATGGCTTTCCACCATTACATCCGCCCACGTGTTATCAAGAGCCTGCTGATTATCGGGGCAGGTAAAATCGCCTACTATCTTTTAAACATTCTGAAAGATAGTAAAATTGATCTTAAAGTCTTAGAAATTAATCGTCAAAGAGCTGAATGGTTCAGTCAGGAATTTCCTGATATTTACGTTGTTCATGGTGACGGTACTGCCAAAGATATTCTTTTAGAAGAAAGTGCGCCAAATTATGATGCTGTTGCTACTCTTACAGGTGTCGATGAAGAAAATATTATTGCGTCTATGTTCCTAAACAGCATCGGTGTTCAAAAAAATATTACAAAAATCAATCGAACTAGTCTGCTAGAAATTATTGATAGTCAAGATTTTGCTAGTATCGTTACACCAAAAGGAATTGCTGTAGATACCATTATGCACTTTATCCGCGGTCGCTACAATGCACAATTCTCTAGCTTAGAAGCCTTGCACCATGTTGCAAATGGTCGCATTGAAACTCTGCAATTCCAGATTAAAGAAGAGAATAAGATGACAAATCGACCTTTGTCTCAGCTGAAACTGAAAAAAGGAGTTCTTTTGGCGGCTATCATTCGTCAAGGAAAAGCCATCTTCCCAACTGGTGACGATCAAATTAAGGCTGGAGACAAAATACTTGTCACAACTTTATTGCAAAACATCACCAAAATTTATGACTTGTTAGAGGAGTAATCAGATGAATAAATCCATGATTCGTTATCTCCTCTCTAAGTTGTTACTGATTGAGGCCTGCCTGCTTTTAGTGCCAGTTGTCATAGCTGTCATCTACCAGGAGACAGCTAAAGTCTTTCTATCTTTGGGTCTTACAATTGGCATTTTACTAATTTTAGGTGGAGTTGGTATTTTCTTTAAACCCAAAGATGCTCACATCTACGCTAAGGAAGGCGTCTTGATTGTTGCACTCTGTTGGATTCTTTGGTCCTTCTTCGGAGCCCTACCTTTTGTCTTCTCTGGACAAATTCCAAATATTATTGATGCTTTCTTTGAAGTTAGCTCAGGATTTACTACAACTGGTGCCACTATTCTCAATGATGTTGGTGTTCTCTCCCACTCTCTGCTTTTCTGGCGTAGTTTTACCCACTTAATTGGTGGTATGGGAGTGTTGGTCTTTGCCTTAGCTATTATGGATAATGCTAAGAACGGCCACTTGGAAGTTATGAAGGCTGAAGTGCCAGGTCCTGTCTTTGGCAAGGTCGTCTCCAAACTTAAAGACACTGCCCAAATTCTCTACATCATCTACTTGGCCCTCTTTGCCATCTTTACTCTTCTTTATTTCCTAGCAGGAATGCCATTATTTGACAGCTTCATTATTGGTATGGGAACAGCTGGTACAGGTGGTTTTACCGTTTATAATGACGGAATTGCCCACTACAATAGTCCACTGATTACCTATCTGGTTAGCTTTGGAGTTTTGACTTTTGGGGTCAACTTTAACCTTTACTATTTCTTCCTGATCAGAAAATTCAAGGCTTTCTTTGCGGATGAAGAACTAAAAGGTTACTTGACAATCGTTGGGGTTTCTACTCTCCTCATCACCTTCAATATCCTCCATATTTTCCATGGGAATATTGCTGACAGCTTGGAAATGTCATTCTTCCAAGTCTCCAACACCATCACTACAACAGGTTTTGGTTTTGGAAACACTGTTGATTGGCCTCTCTTTTCACAGTTTATCCTCTTGCTTTTAATGTGTATCGGAGGGTCTGCAGGTTCTACCGCCGGAGGATTTAAAGTCATTCGTTGTATGATTTTGGCGAGGATTGCAAAAAATCAGATTCTATCAACCCTTTCTCCAAACCGGGTATTGACCTTACATGTCAACGGAAATGTACTAGATAAAGATACCCAGCACAAGGTCTTAAAGTACATGGTTGTCTATATGATGATTATTGCGGCACTTATTTTTATTGTTAGCTTTGATAATAACAATTTAATGACCGTTGTCAGTGGAGTACTAAGCTGTTTTAATAACATCGGACCGATGATCGGAACAACTGAGAGTTTTTCTATTTTCAGTCCCCTTTCTAAATTCCTTTTATCCTTGGCTATGATTGCTGGACGCCTGGAAATCTATCCAATGCTCCTGCTCTTCCTGCCCAAAACTTGGTCTAGAAGATAGGATGCATTCAGGGAATACCGGTCTATCAAAAAAGTCTTACTAAATAATGTTAGCTCTCTCATTTCTGCAGTGGTTCAACAACTATAGACATGAGAGAGCTTTTTGATTGCAAAGAATAGGCCTGGTAAAACTATAATAAAAACAAATTCTCCATCATCATAAAGTTACCTAGAGGACCTAGACGAAGCTCCTACTCAAGAAAGGTTTCCCAACTTCGCCTATAAAAAACAGAGAGACTGGAGCCCTATACCCAGCCTCTCTATGTGACTTGTTATTTTGCATAATAAAGGCTCACTATTTTCTCTAGTGGTTAAAAGCACTAGAGAAAATAGTGAGCCTTTCGATTAGAGATAAAGAACTATACGTATCTAGTGAGACTGTTTTCTTGTATCGTTTCTTTTCAGGCTAAAATGGTCTGGTACGGGATCTTCTCCCGGCTGAGACCAAGGATGGCAACGAAAAATCCGCGCCAAACCCATCAGGACACCTTTGGCTCCATGCTTCTGGATAGCCTCAATCATATAATTAGAGCAGGTAGGCCGAAAACGACAGGAAGGTGGAAATGCAGGTGAAATAAAACGTTGGTAAAAGCGAACTGGAGCGATTAAAAGCTTTTTAATCATTTTCCAGCCTTTGTAATAGCCAAATTATGAAGCTGGCTTATTTCTTTTTTATTGAGGCGTCTAGATTCACCTGGTCGAAGTCCTGTCAAATCCAAATGTCCGAAGCGAGTCCGAGACAGCTTGTCTACCTCTAAGCCGACCGCTTGGAACATCTTCTTCACTTGGTGATTCCGTCCCTCATGGATGGTCAGCTGAACGACAGACCGATTTTTGACAGGATCGACTTTTATGATTTCATAAACTGCCGGTTTGGTCTTTTTACCATCAATCTCTACACCACGAGTCAAAGGGCGAAGATTTTCCTTATTTGCAATTCCTTTTACACGAGCAACATAAACCTTGTCAATCTCATTACGTGGGTGAATCATCTCGTCTGTAAAATCGCCATCATTCGTCAGGATAAGAAGTCCAGAAGTATCCCAGTCTAGACGACCAACAGGATAAATCCGTTCTTTGACTTGAGGCAACAAGTCTACCACCGTTTTACGTCCCTTGTCATCTGTCACACTAGAAATGACTCCACGAGGCTTATTCAAAAGGTAATAGACCTTTTCCTCATTATAGATAGGCTGCCCTTCTACTTCGACTTTGTCACCTGTTTTAACTAAGGTCGCCAGTTCTCGAACCACCTGGCCATTGATTGTCACAAGGCCTTGCTTAATCAGCTCTTCTGCTTTCCGGCGGCTAGCCACTCCAGCATGGGCAATATATTTATTAATTCTCATCTTTTATCCTTTCACAAGATACACAGTTCAGCCATTTTATTCTAACTCTGATTCGGTCGCTTGACCAAATAATTGGCTTTCTTCTGCTACCAATTCTGTATCTGTCACGACTGGTAATTCTTCCAAATGGTTGATCCCCATGTAATCTAAGAAATATTCTGTTGTCACATAAAGATTAGGTCGACCAAGGACCTCCTTTTTACCATCTTCTCGAACCAGCTCAAATGCTAATAACTTGGCAAGTGCCCCGCTAGAATTGACCCCGCGGATATCATCAATCTCTACCCGCGTGATTGGCTGTTTATAAGCAATAATTGACAGAGTTTCTAAAGCAGCACGTGAAAGGCTCTGATTAATCGGCGATTTAGAATAAGCACGCAGGAGTTCTGCAAAAGCTTGTTTGGTAACCAATTTATAAGTGTTAGACGTTTCAAGTAAAGCCAGACTACAGTCAGCATCGGCTTCGTACTTAGCTGCCAATTTTTCTATACTTTGGCTAACTCCTGTAGGAGGAATGGACAAAATTTCAGCAATCTGCCGAACTTTCAAGCCGTCTTCTCCTGCCACAAAAAGAAGCGCTTCTATTTCTGATAACTTACTCATGTTTACTTCCTAATTAGATAGATACTTCCAAAATTTTCTTCTTGGAGCAATTGAATCTCCTGTACTTTCACTAATTCCAAGGTTGCTAAAAAGAGAGTGATGACCTCGTTCATGTCCTTGGTCTCAGTAAATAACTCCTGTAAGGCCAATTTTTTTTGACTCTTACAGCGTTCCAAGACCACATCCATCATGTCTTCAATCTTATATTCATCTTTGACAATGGTAGTATGACTATGACGAAATTCTTCTCTTTTTTTAGCTAATAAGCCAGAAAAGGCCAAAAACAAATCAATGGCTGAGCGGTCATGCACCAACTCAGCATCTTCATAGACTAATTCAATCTTAGGTTTAGAATAATACAGAGCCCGCTCTTCGTGCTGCTCCGCCATTTTCTCACCAAGAAGTTTAAATTTACGATACTCCTCGATTTGACTCAACAGGTCATGTTCTAAATCTTCCTCTAAGTCAGCATCATCCACTACTTTAGGTAGAAGTTTGCGACTTTTAATAAGCATAAGCTGACTAGCCATGACCATATATTCCCCAGCCACCTCCAGACGCATGGCCTGCAAGGTCGCAACATAGGCTAAATATTGTTCAATAACCTCTGTAATTGGAACATCATAAATATCCATCTGGTACTTGGAAACTAAATGGAGTAGCAAATCCAGGGGTCCCTCAAAATCTTTAATTTTTATATCCATTATCTATATTTTTCTAATGTGGTAATACTTTTCAACCCTAGGTCACGAGCAATATCATGTAGGCTTCGCTTATCTTTCAACTGACGCAAAATATATTGTTCTCTCAAACTCTGAGCAGACAAACCTGCCTGCCCTTTTTCTGATAAAAAAGCCTCCAGCTGACGAAAGGCCCACTGCCTAGAATAAGGTTTTCCCTTTTTTTCAAATAAATAGGTTCCTGAAGCCATCCTACTTAATTCTTCTGTCAGTTTGGAAGAAAGTTGGACAATTCGCTTTTGCCCCGCTTTCTCAACACTTAAAATCTGAAAATCAAACTGGATATCCGTGACTTTTATAGACAAAATTTCACTCGGCAAAAGACCATTTTCTAAAATTAGAAGGGCAATTAAACGCCCCTGAGGAACTTGACTCTCCTGCCAAAAAGCTGATAAATCAAGAAGCGAACCTTGTGAAGAGCTTTCTTTCTGATCCTTGGGAATACTTAATTTGTAGTAATGTTCTATATATTTCTGATTATAGAGAAAATACAAAAATTGGTTAACTGCTGATAATTTCCGTTTTTGCACAGAAAGCTTTAAAGGCTGCAAAGAAGACTGATAGAGTCGCAGACTGGTATCATTTATTGTTCCAACTTGCTCAAGAAACTGTTCTAAATCGTAGGTATAAGCAAGCCTGGAATTTTTAGATAACTGTTTTGGCTGTATAAACTGTTCGATTGCTTCTTTCATTTAGCTTTCATCTCATATCGGCTTGAAAAATCATGCAAAAGGGCATTAACTGCTTTGAGAATCGACTTTCTCGTAATAATTCCATGAAAATGCTGATCATCTCCTACCACAGGCAAGAAGGACTCATCTATCAATTTATGCAAAACTTCAGAAATTGTGTAATTCACTCCTACAGTTAAACCATCTTTCCTAGTCATGTGAACGATATCCATCGCCATAAATTCTTCTTCTGGAAGATCATGCTGCATCCGATAAGCCATGATATCCGTCAGAGAAATGGTTCCGACAAATTTCTTTTCAGCCGTCACAACCGGAATCCGCGAATAGGTCATCTGACTCAACAACAAAATAGCGTGATCAACATTGTGACTGTCTACCAACACTGCTAAATTTTCAGCAGGTGTCAGAAAAGCACCTTCTTGTTTCACAAGATATTCTTCAAATGCCTGGGCTATCATCTAGCAAACTCCTTTGACAAACTTGGGTATAGTTGATGCTGACGAGTGAAATAATCCACTCTGAAACGATCTTCTTCAATTTCAACCTTAGCATAAAGACGCTCCGTAATCAAACCGCGTGGTTGACTGATAGACCCTGGATTTAAAAATAGAGTCTTCCCTTCCATCCAAGCATCCGGAATATGTAGGTGGCCATAAAGACAAATGTCCGCATTTTCTTCTTGTGCCCACAAATCTAGCTTTTGAAAAGAAAAGTTGATTTGGAATAAATGACCGTGGGCTTGAGCTATACGAGTCCCATTCAAATCTGTCACTAGTCGATCCGGATAGCCATCATAAAAGTCCATATTGCCAGCAACAACATGAATCCCCTCCCACACAGGGTCATCACTTGGCAATTCAGAGTCACCATTGTGGAAAATACCGTCTACCTTACCTAAGTAATAATTTTTTATCTCCTCGACAATTGAGCGATCACCATGAGAGTCACTCATTACAATGATTGTTTGCTTTGCCATGCTGGAAATACCTCCATTAACTTTTTCACCGCCTGAGCGCGATGAGATTGCTCATTCTTCTCTTCTACTGTCAGCTCAGCTGATGTCTTGCCTGTTTCACCAACCAAAAAGAGAGGATCATAACCAAAGCCATTTTCTCCTTTTGGCTCAAAATTGATAAAACCAGGCCAGTCAGCCTCAACTACTAAACTTTCTTTTTCAGGACTGGCCACGACCAGTGTTGTATGAAAATGAGCTGCACGATCCTTTAATTCAAAGACCATAGCCAACTCATGCAAAAGCTTGATATTATTCTCCGCATCAGTTGCACCTACTCCAGCAAAGCGAGCGGACCAGACTCCAGGAAGTCCCCCAAGAATATCAACTTGTAAACCCGAATCATCAGCTAAAACCATTTTACCGGTTAGCTGGCTGATGGTTTCTGCCTTAAGCCGAGCATTCTCTTCAAAGGTCATTCCTGTTTCAGCCACTTCTGGCAAGTCGGGGTAGTCATTGAGATTCTCAACCTTGTAGCCCAATTTTCCAAATAACTTTCGAAACTCTTTCGTTTTGCCTTCATTTCGAGTAGCAATTAAAAGAGTATCCTTGACTTCTTTAGCTCCCAAAAAATCAGTCAATGAAACTCCGCCTTGAGGTATATAGACATACAAAAGTTGGCCTGACTCCACTACAAGTAAAGCCCCTTGACGCTGGATCAGTTCTATCTTTCTTTTAGCCTCTTCATTGATAAGGTCTACTAAAAAGACTAATAAGCGATATGCAGAATGGTAACGTAAAACCGTCACTTCAATTGGGAAATTATGTCCATCCTTATTCAGAGCTACTTGCAAATCTTCTAAAATTTTGCCAGCCTCAGCTGATACCTGCGAAAAATTACTAAAAGATTCCGTTTCGCTCCACTTAGTGATATACCAGTCTTGGTCATCCTTATATTCATATATTTTTTCACTCATAAATCTATATGCTCCACGCTTACCTTCTGTCCTAGCCAATGTTCAGCAATCTCAGCAAAACTCTTAGCACTGGCTGTTGTATAAAAACGATGCTGCAAAGTCTGTTCTTCTCGGCTTCGATTAATTTCAAAGTAGTTTAAAAGAACAGAGATATCCCTTACACACTCTGCCCCACTGTCAATCAGTTTAACATCCGGTCCCATCACATTTTGAATAATAGATCTCAGGAGAGGATAATGTGTACAACCCAGAACAAGCGTGTCCACCTTCCCTGCTAACGGAAGCAAGGTCTCATAGACAACTTTTTTTGTAACACTGGACGTTAGCTCATTTGACTCAACTAGAGGAACAAACTTAGGACAAGCCAAGCTACTAACCTCCATCTCAGGTGACAAAGCTTCAATTTTCTTGCGATAGATATCTGAAGTGACTGTCATTGGTGTCCCAATCACTCCAATCTTTCCTGAATGAGTTGACTTTATCGCTGCAGAAGCCCCAGGTAAAATCACTCCTAAAACTGGAATATCTAGTTTTTCTTTAATCTCTTCCCAGACAACAGCTGTCGCAGTATTGCAAGCAATAACTATCATTTTCACATCTTTAGTCAAAAGAAAATTGACCAGTTGCCAGGTATAGTCTCTGATTTGCTCAGCCGGCCTAGGTCCATAAGGAGCACGAGCAGAATCCCCGATGTAAATGACTTCTTCGTGGGGAAGCTGTCGCATCAATTCACGTACAACCGTCAAACCGCCCACTCCGGAATCTAGAAAACCAATCGGTCGATTATCCATAAAATCTTCTTTCTAAATAAGGGATTGGGCCTACAGCCCAAATCCCCTTTTGATATTTAATAATCAAATGATTATTTTTTCTTTTTGCTGTTAGCTAAAGCTGATTTTTGTTGGTTGATAATTTGGCGATAAACTTGTTGGACTTTTGCCTCACTTGGACGCTGTCCACTTGCTCCAAGCAAAGTACGAACTGCTTCCACATTCAAACGCGGATTTTCAGCAAATTCTTTTTCGACTTGCTTACGAAGGATATACATTCCTGCAAATACACCACTTGCAAAAGCAAGAATAATCAGCAAAATTGCTAAAAATAAACTCATAAAATAAATCTCCTATTTCCTTTTTTGCGTTGCTTTCATTATACCAAATCTTCTTTATTTTTCAAAGTCAAATCCATAGAGAGTCGCAAAATAATCTTCTGGTCTTTCAGCTCGACGAATCATACGAACATTTCCGTCTTCTTCCAAGAGAATTTCGCTGGAACGAAGTTTGGCATTGTATTGATACCCCATTGAAAAGCCATGAGCACCTGTATCGTGAATTACGAGTGTATCACCGATTTGGCTCACTGGTAGCGGACGATTAATAGCAAATTTGTCGTTATTCTCACAGAGGCTGCCAACAACATCCACAATCTCTGTCTCACCCTCAGGTCGATCCATATTGGTAATGTGGTGATAAGAGCCATACATGGCAGGGCGCAACAGATTGACCGCAGAGGCGTCCACTCCCAGATAGGTTCGGTAGGTCTGCTTCTTATGGGTAACCTTGGTGACCAGCAAGCCATAAGGTGCCAGCATAAAGCGGCCCAGCTCCGTATAAATTTTGACCTGTCCTAGGCCAGCCGGAGTTAGAATAGCTTCATAGGCCTGACGAACTCCTTGACCGATGACTGCAATGTCATTTTCCTCGCCATCAGGTTGATAATTAATGCCGACACCACCAGATAGATTGATAAAGTCCAGCTCGACTCCTGTCTCAGCCACCACTTCTACAGCCAGCTCAAAAAGCTGACGGGCCAGTTCAGGATAGTAATCATTGCTTACTGTATTAGAGGCCAAGAGCGCATGGATCCCAAACTTCTCAGCTCCCAACTCCTTGAGTTCTTTGAAAGCCTGAATCAGCTGGTCCTTAGTCATACCAAACTTGGCTTCTTCTGGATTATCCATGATGCTGGTTCCTAGCTCAAAGACACCGCCAGGGTTGTAACGGCAGGAAATGACCTTGGGAATACCAGCGGCTTCCTTTAGAAAAGCCACATCTTCATAGGCATCCAGATTGATAGTCGCTCCAAGGTCACGCGCAAACTGAAATTCCTCAGCTGGTGTGTTATTGGACGAAAACATGATATCCTGTCCAGCAAAGCCCAGCTTTTGACTCATGAGCAACTCAACATAGCTGGCACAGTCCACCCCGCAGCCTTCTTCTTTAAGGATTTTTAAAATAGCAGGATTTGGGGTAGCCTTGACAGCAAAATACTCTTTAAAACCTGGATTCCAAGAAAAGGCCTCATGCAGGGCACGCGCTCTTGCCCGAATTCCCTTCTCATCATAAAGATGGAAAGGGGTTGGAAACTGAGCCGTAATCTCATCTAACTTTTCACGACTAATAAAAGGAGTTTTCATAACATGTCACACTTTCATTGTAATTCACTCTATTATACCATAAGCTAGCCGTTCTAGAATACCTCCTGCACAATTATCATTTTCTACCACTTTCATTCATATATTAACCGATCTTTTTTCAAACTGGTCTTTTATTTTTATATTTTTCTACTATTTAAATATTAAAAAATGTACTTGTAGCAATATTTTAGAGTACTTTTATTCCTTGAATGAATTTGATTCATTTTGGCGCCTCCCCCTTGTTTTTTTCCTGAAAACGTTTTATAATAAGATAGTCTTAAACTTTTCTTAAAGTTTGGTCAAACATTTTAATAAGGGGGAATGTCAATAATGAGTATTGGAATCATTATTGCAAGCCATGGTGAATTTGCTGCTGGCATTCATCAATCAGGTTCTATGATTTTTGGCGAACAAGAAAAAGTAACAACTTGTACTTTTATGCCAAATGAAGGCCCTGATGATTTGTATGCTAAATTCAATAACGCTGTGGCACAGTTTGATGCGGACGATGAAGTCTTAGTCTTGGCTGACCTTTGGAGTGGTTCTCCATTCAACCAAGCTAGCCGTGTAATGGGTGAAAATCCAGATCGCAAGTTCGCTATTATTACAGGTTTGAATCTGCCAATGTTGATTCAAGCATATACAGAAAGAATGATGGATGCTAACGCTGGTGTTGATGCCGTCGTAGCTAATATCATCAAAGAAGCTAAAGAAGGTGTGAAGGCTCTGCCTGAAGAATTGAATCCAGCAGAAGAAGTTGCAAGCGCTCCTGTTGCAGCAACTGCTCAAGCTGCTATTCCAGAAGGTACTGTTATCGGTGATGGCAAGCTCAAAATCAATCTTGCGCGTATCGATACACGTTTGCTTCATGGACAAGTCGCAACTGCTTGGACACCAGATTCAAAAGCAGACCGTATTATCGTAGCTTCTGACTCAGTAGCTAAGGATGAACTCCGCAAAGAGTTAATCAAACAAGCCGCACCGGGTAATGTAAAAGCAAACGTTGTGCCTATTGACAAACTTATTGCTGTTTCAAAAGACCCACGCTTTGGTAATACTCATGCTTTGATCCTGTTTGAAACTCCTCAAGATGCTCTTCGTGCTATTGAAGGCGGTGTGCCAATCAAGACTCTCAATGTAGGTTCTATGGCTCACTCGACAGGTAAAACAATGGTTAACAACGTACTATCAATGGACAAGGACGATGTAGCGACTTACGAAAAACTTCGTGACCTTGGCGTTGAATTCGACGTACGTAAAGTACCAAATGACTCTAAGAAAGACTTGTTTGACTTAATTGAAAAAGCAAACGTTCAATAATACATTAATTGAATAAAATTTGGACGGATAGTTTAGCAAAACTACACCTCTCAGTTCTTTCTAGGTCTTGCCTGACTATTTTACGTCCTCATATCTCATGAAAGGATAATTATAAATCATGTCTATTATTTCTATGGTTTTAGTGGTCTTTGTTGCCTTCCTTGCTGGTCTTGAAGGTATCTTGGACCAATTCCAATTCCACCAACCAATTGTTGCATGTACTTTGATTGGTTTGGTAACAGGTAACCTAACTGTCGGTGTTATGCTAGGTGGTTCACTTCAGCTAATCGCTCTTGGTTGGGCAAATATCGGTGCTGCTGTAGCTCCCGATGTAGCTCTTGCATCCGTGGCATCTGCAATTATTTTAGTGCAGAGTGGTGGTGCAAAAGATGATATCTCAGTAGCTACAGCCACAGCTATTCCTCTTGCAGTAGCTGGTCTCTTTTTGACCATGATTGTCCGTACTGCTTCAGTTGCCCTAGTTCATGGTGCTGATTCTGCTGCTAAAAAAGGAGATATTCGTGGTGTTGAAAGAGCACATTATACTGCCCTCCTCCTCCAAGGGTTACGTATTGCAGTCCCTGCTATTCTTTTACTTTTGATTCCTGCGGAATCAGTAAAAGCAGCTCTTCAATCAATGCCAGTTTGGCTCAAAGAAGGGATGGAAGTAGGCGGTAGCATGGTCGTAGCTGTCGGTTATGCTATGGTTATCAACATGATGGCAACTCGTGAAGTATGGCCTTTCTTCGCTATTGGTTTCGCTCTTGCTGCTGTTAGTGGTTTATCTCTCATCGCTTTTGGTACAATCGGTGTTGCACTTGCTCTTATTTACATTAACCTTTCTAAGAAAGGTGGAAATGGTGGTGGAGCAGTCGCTTCATCTAACGACCCAATCGGCGATATTTTAGAGGACTACTAAGAAAGGAGAAACGAATCATGACTGAAAAACTGCAATTAACAAAATCAGATCGTCAAAAAGTTTGGTGGCGTTCTACTTTCTTACAAGGTTCTTGGAACTATGAACGCATGCAAAACTTGGGTTGGGCTTATTCACTAATCCCAGCAATTAAAAGATTATACACTAAAAAGGAAGACCAGG
Organism: Streptococcus sp. HMSC062B01; assembly: GCF_001811085.1. Lineage (NCBI taxonomy): Bacteria > Bacillati > Bacillota > Bacilli > Lactobacillales > Streptococcaceae > Streptococcus > Streptococcus sp. HMSC062B01. The sequence goes on along the minus strand of NZ_KZ672765.1, from coordinate 20,611 downwards.
CTGCAGCTCTTGAGCGTCACTTGGAATTCTTCAACACTCACCCATATGTTGCAGCTCCTATTCTTGGTGTAACACTTGCACTTGAAGAAGAAAAAGCAAACGGTGCGTCAATTGATGATGCAGCTATCCAAGGGGTTAAGATTGGTATGATGGGACCTCTTGCTGGTATCGGAGACCCTGTTTTCTGGTTTACTGTACGACCAATTTTAGGAGCACTAGGAGCTTCTCTAGCCGCATCAGGAAATATCATCGGTCCACTACTTTTCTTTGTTCTTTGGAATGCAATTCGTATGGCTTTCCTCTGGTACACACAAGAATTAGGCTACAAGGCTGGTTCTGAAATCACCAAAGATATGTCTGGTGGTATCCTCCAAGATATTACCAAAGGTGCCTCTATCTTGGGTATGTTTATCATTGGTGTTCTTGTAAAACAATGGGTCAACATTGGTTTCAAAATTGCCTTGCCATCTACAACTCTTACAGATCCAAAAGCTTATGTTGAAATTCCTAACGGCCCTGTAACCGGAGAGAAATTAGTTGAAATATTAAACAGAGCCCCTGGTGTAAACCTTGGACCAGTAAAACAAAATACCCTACAAGGTCAACTTGATTCTTTAATACCAGGACTGCTAGGATTACTCTTAACATTCCTCTGTATGTGGTTATTGAAGAAAAAAGTTTCACCAATCATTATCATCGTTGCATTATTTATTGTTGGTATTGTTGCTCACTACTTCAATATTATGTAATCAAAAAGAAGGTTTCGGCCTTCTTTTTCTTGTGGTATAATAGAAAGAGATTTACTTTGAAGGAGCAATTATGGCGCAATCACAAAACAAAACAGTTGAATTTAATACCACTGGCGTTTCCTACCTCGGATTAGGCGGTAAGGTTGGGAAATTTTTAATCGGCGAGACAGCTCTTGAGTTTTATGCTGATGCCAATGTAGAAGATTATATTCAGCTGCCTTGGACTAGCATCACTGCTATCGGCGCCAATGTTTCTGGCAAGAAAGTCAGCCGCCACTTTGAAATCTGGACTGACAAAGGAAAATTTCTCTTTGCCTCCAAAGACTCTGGTAAGATTCTCAAAATTGCTCGGGAGCATATCGGCAACGACAAGGTGGTTAGATTGCCGACTCTGTTACAAAAAATTGCTGGAATCTTTAAGAAGAAAAAATAGGGTTGAAAAAGTTTCAACCTTATTTTTTATATTTTCGACTAAGACAAAAGTTGCTTATATCAGCAAAATGGAGCTAGCACAAAAAATTGAAAAGTGAAACAGGTTTGAGAATGCACTATTTCAGCCCTTTGAAATGATGGGGTGGAGTAAGCTGACATTATCAATGCAAGACCGCATCATTAGATCTTCAAAAAGTATAAACATCAGCTATTTTTTTCTCAAAAGTCCATGTCTTGACACCTTCAACATCACGGACATCTAGTTGTTTAAATCCGTTCTTTTTGTAAAAACGACAGTTGCTTTCTGTATGAGTAATTAAAGTAAGCCGCTGGCATTTCTCTTCTTTTGCAAGCAACTCAAGTCCCTTTGAGATAAAAAGACCGCCAACTCCCTGTCCTTGATAATCAGGTAGCACCCCCAGCAATTCAAGATAAAGAGTTGAACTACCCCTTTTTTTAGCTTCTTTACTGCCCTCCCCAAAGACTTTTTGAAAAGCTAAAAGCTGAGGAATATATTGCCACATCCTCCATGCTCCTGCCCGCAAAAAGGAAAGCATACCGACAGGATGATTACCGAGCTTATGAATAGTAGCGACCCCCATAAGACGCCCGTCCACTTCAGCAAGCAGACAAATATGATGACGCATCGCTGCCTTAACCATAACTGCATGCAATCTATTTAGAAAATCAATATAAGACTGGCTACTGCCAAAGAGAGGACGAAATTTTTCTCTGTAGATCTCATGCTTAGCAAAAGCAGCAGTTAAAACCGAGACCGCAGCAGCAAGATCTCGTTCATCTGCTCTTCGAAAACGAATCATGATAGCTACCTCTTCAAATCTTTTCTGCCAATTTTTCTAAAAAATCTTGACGTTTTTCAGCTGTAGACTGAGAAATATTCCCGAAATTCAACCAACGGCGCTGTCTAGCACCGATAGACTTAAAGGTATGGCCCAACATGGCTTTCTTGACGACGTCACCACAGAAATACTTAAGATAGAAGGTCGGTGCTGCAGAGGTAGTAATAGCCAACACCTCTTTAATATTGGTCAGACGACCAACTAACTGGCGAGTTTTGCTCTCCTCGTAAATCTTATTTTTCAAAAAGACCTTATCTTCAAAGCCCTTGACAATAGCTGGCATATCCGCCCACCAGATAGGAAAAATCATGATAAGGCGGTCACAGGACGCAAGAGCTTCCTGATATTTTAAAACCAGTGGGTCAAGTGCCTGCCCTTTATTAAAAAGTGCTAGCTCTTCCTTGGTATAGACTGGATTAAAACCATCCTCATAGAGATCGATCAATTCATAGGTCTGACCTTTCTTCTCCAACAAATCTTGAACCTGCTCTAAAATAGCATGGTTAAAGCTTTTCTCATAGGGATGTGCATAAACAATGAGATTTTTAATCATGTTTGTAACCTCCTAGTAAATCATTGAACATTGAGCGATAGACTTCCTCATCAAAAGGCTCCAAGCCTTTGGCAATAAAATGACCATAGCCTGTGATGAAGGTGTCCAGCTTGAGCAAGAGAATCTTTTTCTCTTTCTGACTCTCAATAGGCAGCTGATCCAGATAAACCACTGTCTTATTCCCGATTTCCAGAAGCTCACCTTTCCGGTAAGCCTCTGTCGCTACAGGGCTGAAAAAGAGAAAATCCATTATCTGACTGTTGGTCTTGTATTCCGATAAAAGAAAGAGTCCTATCTGCCAAATGCAATCCAGAGGATCAGAGACTCCATCTAGATACTGCTCCTCTAAACGCTTAAGCTGCTTCTGGTTTTCCAAAAGACAGACCTGATAGTAAAGTTCCTCCTTATTCTCAAAAGCCTTGTAGAAAGCACCAGTCGTAACCCCCAGCAGAGATGCCAGTTTCCTTAGGGGGATATTCTGATAGCCATACTCTCTGATAAGCTGGCTTGCCTTTTCAATCATACGGTCACGCGTTGTTTGTTTTACCATAAGAACTCCTTTGGATAACTGTATTACCCCTATCTAAAGATAACATAGTTATCTTTTTCTGTCAAGATTTTTCCCATCCTGGGATTTACATTTTCCGGAAAATCCTGTATAATAGTCGAAACGGATAAGTACTATTGGGCACTTTTCAGAAAGTCTGCGGTGGCTGTGAGCAGATAAGAAGAAAATAGGAAATTCTACCGTTAGTTTAAAAATGAATAATTAAGCAAGTGCACTTTTGTGAAGTTGGATGGAACCGCGGCTCTGTCGCTCCAACAGTTTCATAAAGTGCTTTTTATTTTTGGAGGTACCTATGTTAGATTTAAAACGCATCCGTACGGACTTTGATACTGTAGCTGCAAAATTAGCTACGCGAGGTGTTGACGCTGCTACCCTTAACCAAATGAAAACTATTGACAAAGAACGTCGGGATTTATTGGTCAAGGTCGAAGAGCTAAAGGCAGAGCGTAATACTGTTTCTGCCGAAATTGCCCAAGCTAAACGCAACAAAGAAAATGCAGATGACAAGATTGCTGCCATGCAAAAACTCTCTGCTGAAGTCAAGAACTTAGACGCAAGCTTGGCTGAGCTGGATGCTAAGTTGACTGAATTCACTACTACTCTACCTAATATCCCGCACGAAAGTGTTCCTGTCGGAGCAGACGAGGATGAAAATGTCGAAGTTCGTCGCTGGGGTACACCACGCCAATTTGACTTTGAAGCTAAGGCTCACTGGGATTTGGGTGAAGATCTGGATATCTTAGACTGGGAGCGCGGGGCAAAAGTTACTGGTGCTCGCTTCCTCTTCTATAAGGGCTTGGGAGCAAGACTTGAGCGTGCTATCTATAACTTCATGCTGGATGAGCATGGCAAAGAAGGCTATACCGAAGTCATCACTCCTTATATGGTAAACCATGATTCCATGTTTGGGACTGGGCAGTATCCTAAGTTCAAAGAAGATACGTTTGAGCTAAGCGATACCAACTTCGTTCTGATTCCGACTGCTGAAGTTCCGTTGACCAACTACTATCGAGACGAAATTCTCGACGGAAAAGAATTACCAATCTACTTCACGGCTATGAGCCCATCATTCCGCTCTGAAGCTGGCTCTGCCGGTCGTGATACGCGCGGTCTGATTCGTCTGCACCAATTCCACAAGGTTGAAATGGTGAAATTTGCCAAGCCAGAAGAATCTTATGAAGAGCTAGAAAAGATGACTGCCAACGCAGAAAATATCCTGCAAAAGCTGAATCTGCCTTACCGCGTTGTAGCACTCTGTACTGGAGATATGGGCTTCTCAGCTGCTAAGACCTACGACTTGGAAGTTTGGATTCCTGCTCAGAACACCTACCGTGAAATCTCTAGCTGCTCTAACACAGAAGATTTCCAAGCTCGTAGAGCTCAAATTCGCTACCGTGATGAAGCAGACGGCAAGGTCAAACTCCTTCATACTCTCAACGGTTCTGGACTTGCTGTCGGACGCACAGTGGCTGCTATCTTAGAAAATTACCAAAACGAAGATGGATCTGTGACTATCCCAGAGGTTCTACGTCCGTATATGGGTGGATTAGAAGTCATCGCACCAAAATAAAAAGCAGATTCTCCTGATACTTTGCCTATATCACTAGGTCTAAGTATAGACTTAATTTACTAAAATAAAAAAATCCGAGAATAACTCAGAGAAAATCAAAAACAGATTTTCAAAGAATATCATCTTGGATTTTTTCTTATCTTTCTGACCAGCAATGAGACTGTATCGTAAAAACAGACATAGACGACATCTCAACAGCCAGAAAGGATATATAGCAACTTAACTGCTTCTACAAAATATATCTAGCTCGCATAGGAAATAAGTAAAAGGTAGCCTACTAAACTTGAAATAAGGAGCAAGAGTCACTAAAAATGTTAGCTTATGTCGATCCTTGCAATTGTTTTGAGATGATATGGCTACATTAGTGTCAGAAATAAGCAAATCATCAAGACTATTCAAGAAACTAAAGCACCGTTAATTGCTTACAAAGTGACTCTTTTGCATCATCGTCTTAATGTCCATTCTACTGATAAATCAGTCACTGGTTTGCCTTCATTTCTATGAAGCTTCTAAAATATGCCGTAGCTGGACTGCACTCGGTGAGACAATGGGAAGAAAAGCTCCTTCGTTCCAACGGCGTATAAAGCCTGAAGTCGAATTACTCAAGTATCCTCTGCCTCCACTAGCCTGTAGCTCCAAGAGCAGACTTTGAGCCACCACATCAACTATATCAATTCGCAGCTGAAAGAGTTCCTTAGGACGCTCAACAAAATAGCCAGGCTGGAGAAGACCTCTATAGAGCTGATCCTGGATTTCAGTCAGAGCAGCCACTTGCTCCTCCCACTCCTCTCTCAAAATAGAGCGAACTGACAGATTGGCTTCAACCTCTGCCAGAGACTTCTCCGCTAGACCAAGAGCCAGACCAAATTGATAACCGAGAAAAGCTGGGCGATTTTCTGCCAAAAAGGCCTGGGCATCTTGTGCAAGAATCCATTCCTCTTGCAAAGGCACATGATTGAAGGTCAGGGCAGCTGTATTTCCCCCTTGCAAAGATACAAACTCTAAATCAGCTGAACGGGAAAAATTCTCTGCATCAGACGGCACAGCCAGAACCAGTGGCTGGTGGCTCCCGTCTTCGAAACCGGCAACAAATATGCTGAGGAAGCGATCCGCGCGAGCATTGGTTACCCAAGGCAGACGTCCCTTGAGATAAAGATTCCCGTCTTCTTCTACAATAGAGACATTTAACTCCTCTAGGTCCGATAGGAATTTAACGGCATTGGACAGGGCTGTCGCACCTGCATATTCCCCTGACAGGAGACCCTCCAAATAGTGCTCTCTAAAGTAGGGATTAGGAGATTTTAAAATGTTATCAATAAAGGTCCTTTGCCCCCAAGAGATAAAGGAGGCGGTCAAAGAATGGTGAGCCAACTCCTTGAGTACTTCTATCACATCCGTATCATTGCCACCTCGGCCTCCCAGCTCTTCTGGAACACCAACCCGAAAGGCTCCTTCTGCAGCGATACGCTCAATCAGTTGATTGCCAGCTGCACAGGATTCTTTGTCAATCTGATCAGCGTGGTCATCCAACCAGTTGATAAACTCTTCTGAAAAAAATGTCATTTGCCACCTCCTCAAAGACTAGGCATAAGGCTGTAATTCCGGATTAATTGGCGTGTTTGCCAAATTATTGGCATAATTGCAAAGGGTCGCAAGGCTAACACCCAGAACTACATCCAGAGCATTCTCATGTGTATAGCCCGCTTCTAGGAAATCTGCCAAAGCCTCATCTCCGACCCGTCCCTTAGTATTAATGACAGCAATAGTAAATTTAGCAAGCGTATCTAACTTCGGATCTGTATCAATCGGAGTACGATTGCGCAGTGCCTCCAAAAGATCATCATTCATTTGAATCTGCTTGATTGAAAAAGCTGTATGACCCGCCACACAGAAAGCACAGCCATTAGTAACTGCAGCCGTAATCTGCACTACTTCACGCTCAGTTGGTGTTAGGCTGTTACGGCGATTGATGGCTCCAACCGTCCGATATGTTTCCAAAGCTGTTGGCGCATTTGCCAAAAGACCGATAAGATTAGGAATGTAACCCCCGTTATCTTTTTGAACGGTTTCTAAAACTTCCTTCACTTCAGCAGGAGCAGATTCAATTGTATGGATAGTAAATTCTGACATAAATGACCTCTTTTCTTTTAATTAGCAACTATCTTAACATAGGTTCTACAGCTTGTATAATATATATTTTATATAAGTCCTATAAAGAGAATATAATGCAGTAATTCAAACTAAAATTTTTTACCTAAATTTATCGTGATCAAACAAAAGTTTAAACAAAAAAAGAAGCCTTCTGGCTTCTTTTTTAATTTTTTCACCTCTATGGTTACTAAGACACTTTTTCATTAGCAATTCTTATAGAAGATTATTCTTTATCGCTCTCAACTGCTTCGTCAGAAACAACGGCATCTAAGCTTTCCTCTTCCACTGTTGGTTCAGACTGAACCTGTTTTTCAACTGTTTCTTCTGTTACTAGCTTTGTGGGCTCTTCTTTATTTTCATCTGCTTCTACTTTTTTAGATTCTTCAGCTGAAGCAGGTGTTTCTGTATCTTTTGGCTGATCGGTTTCTTTTTTGATTTCATTTACAGCGGTTTTTACTGTTGCAGAAGTTACACGGCCAACAGTTTGAGCAAATTCCTTACTTACATTGGCTGCATCTGTCAAGGTTTCTTTTGAAATCTTTCCACCTGAAAAAGCCATTAATCCTAAAACAAATGTTGCAATTGAAGCAATTGCAGTCAAGTACAAACCTATACCGACTGAAATACCATAACCACCATAACCAAAATTAGCACTCATATCACCTAAGCGAAACAGGGCATAAATAGAAATAGCTGTCTCAATAACTCCCAAAGCCACAACTCCCAGAGCCAAGTTTTTAATCAAAGGCTGAGTACGATCTTTAAGAATAGCTAAGACAATAGATCCGATGGCTAAAATTATAATAATTTTCCCATCACCTTCAATTCCTGAAACACTTAAACCACCCAATCCACCTAGGTTTACAGTCCCCCAAGGCAAAACACTTCCAATTATTACTGCTACTGACGCAATGATAATGTACAAACGATTTTTTTCCATTTGACTTCTCCTTCTCTAAGCACAAGCTATCTGATTTAAGGTAAAAAAGATAGATTGTAGACTAACAATTCTTAAAAAGAGACCAAGACAAGAATATCTTGGTCTTCAAAAAATCTTCTTAATATTTTCTAAAACGCTGATAACGTTGGTCTACCAATTCTTCCACGCTCCACGAAGAAAGTTGTTCTAATTCAACTAAAAGTTCTTGTTTGATAGAAGTAATCAAGTCCTGATTGCTTAAACCTGTTTCCTCAATTACCTTATCAACAATCTCCATTTGTAAAAGTTCGTGGGATGTTATTTTCATTAACTCAGCAGCTTCCATTGCTCTACTGCCGTCCTTCCACAAGATAGAAGCAAAGCCTTCTGGACTCAAAACTGCATAAATAGAATTTTCTAACATCCAAACTCGATTCGCCACTCCTAGAGCTAAGGCCCCTCCAGAACCACCTTCACCAATAATAATGGCAATAATAGGTACTTTCAGATCACTCATCTCCATCAAGTTTCGAGCAATAGCTTCACCTTGGCCACGCTCTTCTGCTCCAACACCTGGATAAGCTCCAGCAGTATTGATAAAAGTAACGATTGGGCGACCAAATTTTTCTGCCTGCTTCATTAGGCGCAAAGCTTTACGATAGCCTTCAGGATGAGGCTGACCGAAATTCCGTTTTAGATTATCTTGAAGATTCTTCCCTTTTTGAATTCCAATAACAGTCACTGGACGGCCGTCTAGGCTACCGATGCCCCCAATCACAGCTCCATCATCTCGAAAAGAACGATCTCCATGCAATTGAATGAAATCATCAAAAATTGCCTTGGCATAATCAAGAGCCGTCAGCCGAGTCTGATCTCTCGCTTCTCTTACAATCCGAGTAATCTTTGTCATTGCTGCCCTCCATGAAATTCCAACAATTTAGCAATCTTATCTCTTAATTTTGCTCGTTTAACAATAGCATCTACAAAACCATGTTCCAAGAGAAATTCTGCCTTTTGAAAACCATCTGGCAAATTTTCACGAACAGTGGATTCAATAACTCGACGACCAGCGAATCCAACAAGACTTTGAGGTTCCGCTAAAATAATGTCACCTTCCATTGCAAATGACGCTGTTACCCCACCAGTAGTAGGGTCTGTCAAAATCGTCAGATAAAACAAACCTGCTTTAGAATGTCTTTGTACTGCCGCTGAAATTTTAGCCATCTGCATGAGACTAATAATCCCTTCCTGCATACGTGCCCCTCCAGAAGCTGTAAACAAGACTACTGGTAATCGAAGTTCAGTTGCATATTCAAACAAGCGTGTAATTTTTTCTCCAACTACACTTCCCATGGAGGCCATGATAAAGTTTGAGTCCATTATTCCCAAAGCTGTTTTATGTCCTTTGATGGAGGCAGTTCCTGTTAACACAGCTTCATCCAAGCCAGTTTTTTCACGCATTTGGGCCAATTTGTCCTTATAATTAGGAAAATTCAATGGATCTTTCGTTTCAATGCCTGTAAATAATTCTTCAAAAGTATCTTCATCTACAGTTAAAGCAAGTCGCTCAAGTGCTGTAATACGGAAAGTATAACCACAATTAGGACAAACACGATCGCTACCTAAATCTTTTTGGTAAATGGTATGCTTACAACCAGGACATTTCGAAAAGAGCTCATCCGGTACCTCTGGTTTTTGTTGAGGCAGTTCCCTATATGAACGATTAGGATTAATCCGGATATATTTATCCTTTTTGGAGAATAAAGCCATCATTTACTCCTTTATTACTACAGTTTCCCTTTACAAAAGCTTAGCTTCCTTCGCTTTATGAAAGGTTTTATTTATCTTCTTTTAATCTTTCTTGGTAAGCAGGGAGAAATTTCTCCATTAAAAAGGCTGTATCATAATCCCCTGCAATAACCTGAGAGTCTGAAATCAAGTCTAACTGAAACTCACTGTTGGTTAATACACCATCGATTTCCAATTCATAAAGAGCTCGTTGCATCTTCATCAAAGCGTCAAAACGATTTTCCCCATGAACAATGATTTTAGCAATCATACTATCATAGTATGGAGGAATAGTGTAACCTGGATAAACAGCTGAGTCCACACGAAGACCTACCCCACCACTAGGCAAATATAGGTTTGAAATCTTACCCGGACTTGGGGCAAAATTAAAGGCTGGATTTTCAGCATTGATCCGGCATTCGATGGCATGACCGCGAATTTCAATATCATCTTGTGTGAAAGAAAGTTCTTGACCATCAGCAATGCGAATCTGTTCCTTAACAATATCTACGCCAGTCACAAATTCTGTTACAGGATGTTCTACTTGAACACGAGTGTTCATTTCCATAAAGTAGAACTCACCCTTATTTTCATCATAAAGAAACTCAATTGTTCCAGCATTTTCATAGCCGACTGACTGAGCTGCTCGTACAGCTGCATCTCCAATCTTTTGACGAAGAGTCTTCCCTATAGCCACTGATGGAGCTTCTTCTAAGACCTTTTGGTTATTACGCTGGAGCGAGCAATCACGTTCGCCCAGATGGACAACATGTCCATACTGATCTGCCAAAATCTGCACTTCAATATGACGAGCAGGATAAATAACACGCTCCATATACATGGCTCCATTACCAAAGGCTGCCTTGGCTTCGCTTGAAGCAGACTCAAAAGCCGCTACCAAATCTTCAGCCTTTTCAACCTTACGGATTCCCTTTCCGCCACCTCCAGCAGAAGCCTTAAGCATAACAGGGTAGCCAATTTTTTCAGCAACCTCCAAAGCCTCTTCTGCAGTAAAAACTTCTCCGTCAGATCCTGGAATAACTGGAACATTAGCTTTAATCATCTGAGCACGAGCATTAATCTTATCGCCCATCATATCCATGATCGCCCCAGAAGGACCGATGAATTTCACACCAACTTCTTCACACATGGTTGCGAACTTAGAATTTTCACTCAAAAATCCAAAACCAGGGTGAATAGCTTCGGCCTCTGTTAGAACAGCTGCTGAAAGCACAGCATTCATATTTAGATAAGAATCAGTAGACTTAGCAGGGCCAATACAAATAGCTTCATCTGCCAACAATGTATGTAGAGCTTCTTTATCAGCTGTTGAATAGACCGCCACTGTAGCAATCCCCAACTCTCGAGCCGCACGAATAATTCTGACCGCAATTTCCCCACGGTTAGCAATCAATATTTTACGAAACATGGTGAAATCTCCCTTTTCTATTGGCCAATAGCAAATGTCAAGGTGCCACTAGCTGCAAGTTTGCCATCTACTTCTGCTTTAGCTTCAACAACTGCAATAGTACCACGACGTTTCACAAATTTAGCAGTCATGATAAGCTGATCACCTGGAACAACTTGTTTCTTGAATTTGACCTTATCCATTCCCGCATAAAAGACTAATTTGCCTTTGTTTTCTTCTTTAGACAATTCCAGTACACCCGCAGTCTGAGCCAAAGCTTCCATAATCAAAACACCCGGCATGACTGGATACTGTGGAAAATGTCCGTTAAAGAATGGTTCATTAATTGTCACATTTTTTAAAGCAACAATCTCATCTTCGCCAACTTCTAATACACGATCCACCAACAACATTGGATAACGATGCGGAAGCGCCTCTTTTATTGCATTGATATCGATCATTTAATGCGTACCAGACCTTTCCCAAATTCAACCATTTCTTCATTTTGAACTAAAACTTCCGTGATAATACCATCTTTAGGAGCAGGTACTTCGTTCATGACTTTCATAGCCTCGATAATCATCAAGGTTTGCCCTTTCTTCACTTGGTCACCTACGTTCACAAAAGCAGGTTTATCTGGTCCGGCTGCTAAATAGGCTACTCCAACCAAAGGACTTTCCACAACATCACCTTCAGCTGCACTTGGTGCAGGTGCTGCTTCAGCAATCACTTCTTGCTGTTCAACAACTACTTCAGCCTGAGGAGCTGGAGCAATTGGAGCTACTGGTGTAGCTGTAGGAAGAGTACTTGCATTAACCTCTTGAGGTACAATTCTTCCTTCGTTTTTACTGAATGTCAGTTCATCTTGTTGATTTTTATACGAAAATTCCCGCAAACTTGATTGGTCAAACTGTGCCATCAAGTCTTTAATTTCATTGATATTCATAAGTTATTATGCCTCCCAACGTTTAAAGGCTAGAACAGCATTATGTCCACCAAAACCAAATGTATTGGAAATAGCATAAGGAATTTCCTGTTCTTTTCCTTGTCCAAAAATGACATTGGCTTCAATGTAATCAGACAATTCTTGAGTTCCTGCAGTCTTTGGTGCAAAGCTATGACGCATTGCTTCAATAGTCGCAATAGCTTCCACTGCTCCAGCTGCTCCAAGTAAATGCCCTGTAAAAGATTTAGTTGAAGAAACAGGGACATCTTTGCCTAAAACAGCCACAATCGCACCACTCTCTCCTTTTTCATTGGCAGGAGTAGAAGTTCCGTGAGCATTAACATATGCCACATCTTCAGGCTTAATTTCGGCTTCTTCTAATGCTAGTTTAATAGCTTTAATCGCACCAAGCCCTTCCGGATGTGGTGAGGTCATGTGGTGAGCATCACAAGTATTTCCATAACCAACAACTTCAGCAAGGATTGTTGCACCACGTTTTTCAGCATGTTCTAGACTTTCCAACACCAACATTCCAGATCCTTCACCCATAACAAAACCATTTCTGTCTTTATCAAATGGAATAGATGCACGAGTTGGGTCTTCAGTTGTGGACAAAGCCGTCAATGCTTGGAAACCAGCAATCGCAAAAGGAGTGATGGAAGCTTCAGAACCACCAACTAACATCACATCTTGGAAACCAAATTTAATAGAACGGAAGGCATCTCCAATTGCATCGTTAGATGAGGCACACGCTGTATTAATGGATTTACAAACTCCATTGGCACCAAAGCGCATGGCAACATTCCCAGAAGCCATATTTGGCAAGGCTTTTGGAAGTGTCATTGGTTTCACTCGTTTTGGACCTTTTTCGTGCAAGCGGATAACTTGATCTTCAATTTCCTTAATACCACCGATACCTGAAGCAACGATAACACCAAAACGATCTTTATCAATAGCTTCCACGTCAAGACCAGCATGATTTACAGCTTCCTCTGCAGCATAAAGAGCATACAGTGAATAATTATCAAAACGGTTAGTGTCTTTTTTAATGAAGTATTTATCAAAAGGAAAATCTTGAACCTCAGCAGCATTATGAACAGCAAATTCACTGTGGTCAAACTTAGTGATTGGTCCAATACCAATTTTTCCTTCCTTAAGGCTAGTCCAAAATTCTTCTGGTGTATTTCCAATTGGGGAAGTTAGGCCATAGCCAGTTACTACAACACGATTTAGTTTCATCTCAACACTCCTTTTTACGGTAAGATTTAAACTTAGAAAATTGCAACTAAGATGCATTCTAAGTAGATTTTTTCTATACTTTTACTAAATTATTGCATTGTCAAGCCACCATCGATAGTGATTACCTGACCTGTTAAGTATTCCTGACTGGCAAGAAAGACTGCAACATCTGCAACTTCCTCAGTATTACCAAAACGCTTCATTGGTATTTGAGCCAGAGAAGCTTCTTTAATTTTTTCTGGCAAACCATCAGTCATATCAGATTCAATAAATCCTGGGGCAATCACATTGACGCGAATATTACGAGCCGCAACCTCACGAGCTACTGACTTAGAAAAGCCAATCAAACCTGCTTTAGAGGCGGCATAGTTTGCTTGTCCAATATTTCCTGTCAAACCGACCACGCTAGACATATTGATAATAGCTCCCTGACGCGCCTTAGTCATTGGTTTTAAAACAGCTTGCGTCATGTTAAATGCACCAGTCAAATTAACCTTTAGCACTTGTTCAAAATCTTCCTCAGTTAATTTAAGCATGAGTTTATCTTTAGTAATTCCTGCATTATTAACCAAAACATCTACTGAACCCAAAGCTAGAGCTGCTTCTTCTACCATGCGCTTTGCATCAGCACTATCTGAAACATCCCCAGTAACCGCAAAAACCTTTACAGGATAGCCTTTAAACTCTGCCAAGACGTCCTCTGAGACTTCTCCACGGCCATTTAAAATAATATTAGCTCCAAGACTAGCGAATTTATGGGCAATAGCAAGACCAATTCCCCGAGTGGAGCCTGTAATCAATACGTTCTTATCTTTTAATTCCATATTGTTTCCTCATTTTTCCAGAAGTTGTGTCAAACTAGCTTGATCTTCAACTTGATAAATAGCAGCAGACTTATCAATCTTTTTTACAAATCCAGAGAGAACTTTTCCTGGACCAATCTCGATAAACTCTGTTACACCAGCTTCTTGCATTCTGGCAATACTATCATAAAAGCGAACTGGCTCCATCACTTGACGTGTTAATAGCTCCTTGATTCGTTCCTTTTCCATAACACTGGCTTCCGTATTCCCTACCAGAGGAACTTTAAAGTCAGAAAAATTGACATTCTCTAAAGCTTCAGCTAATAAATCACTAGCAGGTTTCAATAGAGCCGTGTGGAAAGGTCCTGATACGTTAAGTGGAATCAATCTCTTTACCCCAGCTTCTTGCAAAAGCTCTACAGCTTTATCCACTGCTTCAGCTTCTCCACCAATTACAATCTGGCTAGGTGTATTATAGTTCGCTGGAGACACTACGCCAAGCGCACTAGCCTTTTTACATGCATTCTCTATCAGATCTAAATCAGCATTAAGAACTGCCACCATTTTACCAGAACCTGCTGGAGCTGCTTCTTCCATGAAGGATCCGCGTTTAGCAACCAAAGCTAGAGCGCTTTGAAAATCTAAGGCTCCAGAAGCCACCAAAGCAGAATATTCTCCTAAAGAAAGACCAGCAACCATATCAGGATGGATTCCTTCTTGAATTAACAAACGGTAAATGGCCAGAGACGTAGTCAAAATTGCTGGCTGGGTATAGCGGGTCTGATTTAGTTTTTCTTCATCATTATCAATCAAATCACGCACATCATAGCCTAAAATTTGACTAGCTTCCTCAAAAGTTGATTTCACCACGTCATATTGATCATAGAGCTCACGTCCCATACCAAGGTACTGTGCCCCCTGACCAGCGAACAGAAAGGCTTTTTTAGTCATTATTTCTAGTTACTCCTGCCCAACGTTTAGCTTCTTGCTGAATTCTTTCAGCAGCACCATAGTAAACATCTTTCAAAATTTCTTCAACGGTCTCTTCCTTGCTGACCAAACCAGCAATTTGTCCTGACATGACCGAACCATTCTCAACATCTCCACGGACAACTGCATTTGCTAAGGCACCCGCACCAAGATTTTCGAATACTGTTAAATCTGGATTTTCTTGTTTGAAAGCTTCTTTTTCAGCTTTTTCAAAATCTCTTGTCAGCTTATTTTTCAAAGCGCGGACTGCATGACCAAAATGCTGAGCTGAAATTGTTGTATCAATATCGCGCGCCTTCAAAATCATATCTTTATAATTTTGATGAGCATTTGATTCCTTAGCAACCACAAAGCGAGTTCCTAATTGAACTGCTTCTGCTCCTAACATAAAGCCAGCAGCTGCACCTGAACCATCTGCAATACCTCCAGCTGCAATAACAGGGATATTGACCGCTTCTACAACTTGCCGAGTAAGGGCCATCGTTGTCAATTTCCCAATATGACCTCCGGCTTCCATTCCCTCAGCAATAACAGCATCTGCACCAATTTTTTCCATCCTCTTAGCGAGAGCAACACTTGGCACTACTGGAATGACCGTAATACCCGCTTCGTGAAAACGAGCCATATACCGACTTGGATTCCCTGCACCAGTTGTCACTACTTTTACGCCTTCTTCAATGACTAAATCAACAATATCATCAACGAAAGGTGATAAAAGCATGATATTCACTCCAAAAGGCTTATCTGTCAAAGACTTAATCTTATCAATATTTGCTTTAACAACTTCTTTGGGAGCGTTGCCTCCACCGATAATTCCTAAACCACCTGCTTTAGAAACAGCACCAGCTAAGTCTCCATCTGCTACCCAAGCCATTCCACCTTGGAAAATAGGATATTTAATATTTAGTAATTCTGTAATTCGTGTTTGCATAATACCTTCCTTTTATCATTGCTTAAGTAATAGCTTGATTCTCTTAAAAACGAATGTTTTCTATACTTTGACAGTCAAACTATTACCTAAACAAGAGGGAGTGGATAAAAAATCATTTAAACAGACTTTTTCGTTCCACCCCGGCCATCTTGACTTCATCGAATCTTTACTCTGCCTATTGTTTCCTCTTAAACATTAGAAGAGATAAAAGACAGTCAAGACTGCCACCTCAAATTCGTCTTCTTTAAAAGAGGGCGAGAACGTATTCTCAGCCCCATTTACTTTTTCTTATTTAGTTTTTTCTTCTACATAAGCAACCAAATCACCAACTGTGTTCAAACCTTCTTCAGTTTCGATTTGGATGTCAAATGCATCTTCGATTTCTGAGATAACTTGGAACAAGTCAAGTGAATCTGCTTCAAGATCATCGAAAGTTGACTCAAGAGTAACTTCTGATGGTTCTTTACCAAGTTCTTCTACAATAATTTCTTGTACTTTTTCAAATACTGCCATGATAGACTCCTTTAAAATAAAAATATTTTTTAATATGTGAAAACCACATGATTAACTAAATTGTAACAATAAGTGTTCCCCATGTCAAACCTCCACCGAAACCAGATAATAAAATTTTCTGACTTCCATCTAGCATAACAAGGCCTTGCTCGACACACTCAGATAGTAAAATAGGGATACTAGCTGCACTTGTATTTCCATATTCCATCATATTAGCTGGAATTTTATCTCTTGAAACACCAAGCTTTTTCGCTATTTTATTCAAAATACGATCATTGGCCTGATGGAGCAAGAAATAATCTATTTCATCAACTTCCAGCGGACTAGCTTCGATCGTATTTTTAATAGACTGAGCAACATCTCGAATAGCAAAATCAAAAATTGCCCTACCATCCATTGTCAAATATTTTTCATCATCCTCAGTCTGCGCAAAAGGCGATTGCAAACCAATTTGGCAAGAGGTGAGACTTTCTCCACGAGAACCATCCGTTTTCTGGATTTCTGCAAGAAAATGTTGATCAGAAGTGCTTTCCAGCAAGACTCCTCCCGCACCATCACCAAACAAGACCGCAGTGCCTCGATCAGACCAATCTACAACCTTTGATAAGGTTTCACTTCCAATAACCAACCCCTTCTGATAAACACCTGAAGATATAAGTTTTTCAGCTGTCGAAAGTGCAAATACAAAGCCACTACAAGCAGCTATTAAATCATATGCAAAAGCTTTCTTTGCTCCAATATTAGCCTGAACGCGAGCCGCTGTTGATGGCATCAATGAATCTGGCGTAATAGTAGCAACGATGATAAAATCAAGATCTTGAGCAGAAATTCCTGACTTTTTCAGTAAATCTAAGGCAACTCTTGTCGCTAAATCGCTTGTCGATTCATTATGAGAAATATGACGCTTTCTGATTCCAGTCCGACTTGAAATCCATTCATCACTTGTATCCATGATTTGGGCTAAATCGTCATTCGTAACGACTTGCTCAGGTGCATAATGAGCAACTTGACTGATTTTTGCAAATTTCATTATTTTAAATCCTCAAGAAACTGATATAGGTTTTTCAAGCCTTTTTGCATCACTTGAATTTCATCCCTACTCATACCAGCAATAATCTTGTCTAGCATTGAATGATGAAAACGTCGATGCAAACGATACAAAAGACGACCACTTTTCGTCAAACTCAAATGAACCACACGACGATCAATATCAGAACGAGTTCGTTCTACATACCCTTTTCGCTCCAGATTATTTAAGCTCGTTGTCACAGTTCCTAGAGTCACCATAAGCTCTCTAGAAATGTCACTAGGAGTTGCATTGGGAGTTTCGCCAATAACATCAATCGTATGCATTTCTTTGATAGAGACGTCATTGAAGCGACTGCCCCGCAAACTGGACTCTTCAATCACCAATACATTATTAAAAATCGACGTCAAATAATCATTTACTAATTGGTAATTCAATCATCCATCCCCCTTTATAAATATTCAAGCATCAAAACATTTGACTATCAAATTATATCAAAGTCCAAATATTTTTGCAAGTTCTTTTTGAAAATGATTTACTTTTTTTCAATTTATATAATTTCAATAAACAGATATTATTTCCCTTGAAATTTAGGACGACGCTTTTCTGAATAAGCACAGACCCCTTCTTTAAAATCTTCGGTAAAAGCTAACGACTTTTGTAAGTGCAATTCCAATTCAGCATATTCTTCCCAATCAGAAAATTGACTTTTCCAAATCATTTCTTTCATTGCCTTATACGAATTTCCTGAACCACGTTTTAGTTTTTTGATTAATTGCTCTGTCGTTTTCTCCAACTTTTCAGATTCACAAAGTCGATAAAGAATCCCGTATTCCAAAGCTTTGTCAGCTGTCAAAGCCTCACCAGTCATGACAAGGTGGGTTGCACGAGTCACACCAATAGCACGAGTAAGTAAATACAGTCCTCCCGCATCTGGAGCTAATCCAACTCCAACGAAAGCCTGAATAAATCGCGCTTTTTCACTTGCAATACAAAAATCAGCAGCAACGACCATATTAGCAGCAGCACCTGCAACAGGCCCATCGACACTCATGATGACAGGCTTAGGTAATTTCTTCATCTCAAAGGAAATAACATTTACTAACTCAGCAATCTTCACTAAGGATTGGATATCATCCGCATCAACAGCACGCTGCATTTCTGCTAAATCTCCTCCAACTGAAAAAACCTTACCATTTGCCTTGATAAGCAAAATTTTTACACTATCATCTGACGCAGCCAATGAAATTGCTTCTAAAATTTCTTGGCACATTGGAATATTAAATCCGTTAGAAACCTCTGGTCGGTTAAAGGTAAGAACAGCTACTTCGTCCAGAACTTCGTAGAAAATATTTGTAAATGTCATATCACTTCTCCAAATTCTATCTTAGCAATTTGATTTGATATGCAAATATTTTGAATATCAAATTGTTGCTTTTAAAATATTCTAGCACAAAATTTTATTTTCTCAAAACAAAATCTGAAAGAATAAAGCAATAGTTCGGCTTTTCTACTTTTTATTCCTAAAAAAACTGACACTATGCTTGATATTTGCTATAATGTAAAGAAGCAATATTACAAATTGTCTGAATAATAACAAAACCCTTTAGGAGAAAATATGAAAGTTGTCAAATTTGGTGGTAGTTCACTTGCCTCTGCAACTCAATTAGGAAAAGTTTTAAACATTGTAAAATCTGATTCCGAACGAAAGTTTGTAGTTGTTTCTGCACCCGGAAAACGAGAGCAATCTGATACAAAGGTTACAGACGCACTAATCAAATATTACCGAGCTTATGTTGAAGAAGGTGATGTCACCCCACACCAAGAATGGATCATTAATCGATATGCCCAGATGATTGAAGAATTAGAGCTCAAACCTGTTGTCCTTGAAAAAATAACAAAGAGCATTTTAAATCTAGCTACACTACCAATCGAAGATAATCTCTTTCTTTATGATAGCTTTTTAGCAGCTGGAGAGAACAATAACGCCAAGCTGGTTGCTGCATTTTTTAATAAAAACGGCCTTAATGCCCGTTATATTCATCCTAAAGATGCAGGAATATTTGTCAGTAGCGAGCCTGGAAACGCAAGAATTTTGCCCTCTAGCTACGATAAAATTGAAGAATTAACCAACTTTGAGGAAGTACTTGTAATACCTGGATTCTTTGGTGTAACTAAAGATAATCAAATCTGCACTTTCTCAAGAGGTGGCTCTGACATAACAGGCTCAATCATTGCAGCCGGAGTTAAAGCTGACCTATACGAAAACTTCACAGATGTAGATGGCATTTTTGCAGCCCATCCTGGTATTATTCACGAACCAGATTCTATTCCTGAGTTAACCTATCGTGAAATGCGAGAGTTAGCATATGCAGGTTTTAGTGTTCTTCACGATGAAGCACTTATCCCAGCTTACCGTGGTAAGATTCCTCTAGTTATTAAAAATACGAATAACCCTAATCATCCAGGAACAAAAATTATTCTAAATCATACTGATAAAGCAATCCCTGTTGTCGGGATTGCAGGAGATTCCAACTTTGTTAGTATAAACATGTCAAAATATTTGATGAACCGTGAAGTTGGTTTCGGTCGCAAAGTTCTCCAAATCTTGGAAGAATTGAATATTCGTTGGGAACACATGCCGACAGGAATCGATGATTTATCAATCATTCTAAGAGAAAGGGAATTAACCCCAATAAAAGAAGAAGAAATTCTCCGTCAACTTACACAAAAAATTGAAGTAGATCATGCAGAAATCGAACACGGCTTGTCAATCATTATGATTGTAGGTGAGCAAATGAAAAGCCATATCGGTCTGACTGCTACTGCTACAAAGGCTCTATCAGACAGCAAAATTAATATTCAAATGATCTCTCAAGGATCTAGCGAAGTTTCTATCATGCTCGTAGTAAACTCAGAACAAGAAAAAGCAGCTATTAAAGCCCTCTATGAAGCATTCTTTAATAAACATAAAAAGCTTGAAGAATAATCTTCAAGCTTTTTATTAAATAAGAACTTAAAAGTTAAATTGCAAAAACACAATAAATATAAAAAGACAAGAATTTCTTGTCTTACTTATAGATATAACTCCGGCAGTAGGACTCGAACCTACGACATCATGATTAACAGTCATGCGCTACTACCAACTGAGCTATGCCGGATAA
>NZ_KZ672764.1:2545-33235 GCF_001811085.1 Streptococcus sp. HMSC062B01 | reverse complement strand
GAAGAAGAAACGGACGAACTTGTTCGAGATGCTCGCCAAATCGCAACACCGGGTGTCCAAGGCGAGCGAACCATCAAGACCCGTGTCTACAGTTCCAACGGTCAAGAAGTTGACCGCCAAGAGTTGTCCAATGAGGAAACTCTCACTCCAGTAACACAAATTGTTAAAGTTGGTACAGCTAAACCACATATGGTACCGAACGATGCGCCAAAAGCAGATGTTTTGCCAGAGTATCCGCTGACTTACACAGACGAAACCCGCGTAGAGAAAATAAACTTCACAATTCGAGAAGAAGAAACGGACGAACTTGTTCGAGATGCCCGTCAAATTGCCACTCCAGGTGTTCAAGGCGAACGAACGATTAAGACCCGAGTTTACAGCTCCAACGGCCAAGAAGTTGACCGCCAGGAGTTGTCCAACGAGGAAACTCTAGCTCCAGTAACGCAAGTTGTTAAAGTTGGTACGGCTAAGCCAAGCATGGTACCGAACGATGCGCCAAAAGTAGAAGCTTTAGAAGAGTTCGATTTAATTCCACTGCATAATCTATTAACAGAAGCAGATCAGATTAAAGCTCAGGCCCGTTATTTCAATGATAGTCAGAGTCATCAATCTAGCTATGATACTGCTTTGACGGCGGGGCAAGCGCTTCTGAGTCAATCACATGCTAGCCAAGCAGAAGTCAATCAACTGGTGGGACAAATCAATCAAGCCAAGGCTCAGTTAAGCGGTCTTGAGGTTGTTAAAACAGCTCTTCAAAACGAGTACGATTTAAATCCAACTGTTAAAACAAGTGCTAAATATAAAAATGCGGATTCAGATAAGCAGACAGCTTATACTGACGAATTGACCAAGGCAGAAGGAGTTCTGAATAATCAAACTGCCACTCAAGTGCAGGTCAACCAAGCTTTTGCTAGCCTGACAGCAGCCAAAGAAGCTCTAAATGGAGTTCCTAAAGTCAAGCCGACAGTTTCCATTCTAAGTTTGACAGAAAATGCAGATGACAAGTCAGTGACTGTCCAATATAGATTAGAAGACCAGACCCAGTCCTTCCGTTCAGCAACTGCTGAATTATACCAGGGGGATCAGCTTGTTCGCACTCTTCCGATTACCAATTTCGCAGGAAGTCTGAAGATTGGCGACTTAGACTACTACACAGGCTATACCCTGAAAACTAAACTGACTTATGAACTGGATAATGGCAGCTTCGCAGACCTTGAAACGGACAGCCGCAATTTTGAATTGGAATACAAGAAGATTGCCTTCCGAGATATTGATTCGGCAGAGTTTTACAGAAAAGAAAACGACCAGTTTAAGCGCGTCGTGTCCATGAGCTCTATGCCTACGGATCTGTCTACCTACTTCGTCAAAGTCAAATCAAGTGAATCTAAGGAAATGCTCCTGCCGGTTCACAGCATAGCGGAAAGCCATAAGGATGGCAGGGATGTCTATAAGGTGACCGTTTCTCTGCCTGAGCTGGTCCAAGAAGGTGAGACAGGCTATAAGTCTGGCTATGACTTCTATATCAGCAAGGCAGTCCCTAGCCAGCAAAATGTCTACACTAGCTTTGCTGGTTTGATAGACGCTATGAAGCAAAATATGGCTGGCAACTATGTTCTGGGGGCTGATTTGGATGCTAGCGAAGTTAGTCTGGCACCTGCGGATTATGTCTACCTCAAAGGGAACTTCACAGGCAGTCTGACAGGTAACCATAATGGCAAGCAGTATGCGATTTATAATCTGGCCAAGCCTTTATTTGAAAACCTCAAGAGTGGTTCCTCTATTTCTAATCTGGATTTGAAAGAGGTCAATATTGTAGGCACCTATGACTCAGCTGCCCTGGCCCGTAATTCAGAAAATGCTCGAATCACAGATGTTTCAGTTCAAGGTAGAGTAGAAGTAAAAGACAATGCTTCTCAGGTGGCAGGTCTGGTCGTTATTGCTAACAATACTCAAATCACCAATAGTTCCTTTACTGGAACTATCGTGTCAAATGACAAACAGGGCAAAGAATACAATGTCGGTGGTTTGGTTGCCAATCTTAAGGGAGGAAACTCCTTGATTAGCCAAAGCAGGGCAGATGTGACCATTCTAGCAGGCGCTAGAGCCAACAACCAACGCTTCGGCGGTCTGGTTGGCCGTTTAGAAAACAATGCCCGCATCAGCCGTTCTTATGTAGCTGGAAAGATTCAAAACTCTACTAAGAACGGTCAGATTGGCGGAGTGGTTGGCTCCAATTACTTCAATGGCTTGATCGATAATGTCATCAGCAATGTCAGCGGCACAAATGTTTACAGTATTTCTGGCGATCAGGGATATGAGAACAACCGTATCACAGAAGCTTATGCCGTTGAAGGAAATACAACACTGGACAATGATAAGTTTGTCACATCAACACTGACTCTGAACGAGGCAGAAGAGAAGCTAGCTAGCTTAGACATTACGACCACGCTGGAAGACACGAATCTCAACCTTTATTCTGTCAACTATGCCCAGGAAAAGAATGCCCGAGAAGACCGTCTGATAGCTTATGCTAACATGGAAAAGATCCTTCCATTCTACAATAAGGAGACCATCGTTGCTTATGGAAATAAACTTCCAGATAATCACAAGCTCAATACGGAGTACTTGCTGGATGTTGTTCCGATGAAGGGCGACCAGATTATCACTGATATCAATAGCAACAAGACTGGGATTAACCGTCTGATGCTACACTTTGAGGATAATACGGTTGAATATCTGGATCTGACCTATAAGGGAGATTTCAAATATAAGGCCATTGCAGAGTACAGTGTAAACGGCTTAGACCTCCTTTATACTCCAGAAGCCTTCCTATCAGACTATAGCAGAATTCTCAATCAAGTGCTGCCGGAGTTGAACAAGGTTGTCCTTGACTCACCAACTATGCGAACTGTTTTAGGCGTGAATACTGATACTTCTCTGGATGATCTCTATCTGGATACAGCCTTTGACCAAGTCAAGACCAAGCTGTCAGAAGAGTTGCGCAAAGTTCTGGCTATGGACAAGTCCATCAATACTGAAGGCAATGTCGTGGCTGACTATGTAGCCCAGAAGATTACAGCCAATAAGGAAGCATTCCTGCTTGGTCTGACCTATCTCAACCGTTGGTATAATATCAACTATGACAATATCAATGTCAAGGATTTGTCAGCCTATAAGTTTGACTTCTTTGGAAATCATAATGCTTCAACGCTGGATACCATCATTTCACTAGGTCAGTCTGGCTTTAATAATCTTAAAGCCAAGAACAACTACATGGCTTATGATTCATCTCTCTCTGAAGCGACTGGTAAACGAGGGCTCTTCAATTATCTTGAAGGCTATCGTCAACTCTTCCTGCCATATAAGACCAATAATGAATGGCTCAAGACCAATACAAAAGCCTACATCGTTGAGGCTAAGTCGGATGTGGCAGAGGCTAGACAACTTCAGGATGCTGCTGAGGGCAAGAGCAAGTACTCTGTTGGCGTTTATGATAAGATTACTGCAGATAATTGGGAACACAAGGGCATGCTACTGCCGCTCTTGACCATGACTGAGAAGGGAGTCTATGCTATCTCCAATATGTCCACCATCTCCATGGGAGCTTATGATCGCTATCGCCTTGATGCCAATGGCAGGGTTCGGACAGATGCAGAGCTAGCTGAATATGTCGAAGACCGAGTGAGAAAAACAGCTGAATACCAGCGAGATCACTATGACTTCTGGTATAAGATTCTAAGCGATGAAAGCAAGGACAAGCTCTTCCGTTCTGTTCTGGTTTACGATGGATTCTCATTGGTTGACAAGGATGGTAAAAGATATTGGGCTCCAGCTAATGACAAAAAATCACTGGCTATGCAGGAGTTCTTCGGACCAGCTGGCAAGTGGTACCCAAGCAAGGGCTACAATGCCTATGCTACAGGAAGTGTAACCCACTTTGATGCTGCTCGCTTGTTAGAAGACTATGGAAACTCTGTCTATACGCATGAGATGACCCATAATTCTGACGGTGGTATCTACTTTGAAGGTTATGGTCGTCGTGAGGGCTTGGGTGCGGAACTCTATGCTCGCGGACTCTTGCAATCTTCGCCGAGCGCAGATGAACCAACTATTACGCTCAATACTCTCTTCAAGGTGGACAAGGATTCTAAGACACGTATGCATACCTATAATTTCAAGGAACGTGTTCAAAATGAAGCAGACCTGCAACACTATGTCCATGGTATGTTTGACATGATCTACACCTTGGACTATCTAGAAGGTACTTCTATGCTGAAGCAGAGTGATGCTGCCAAGTTACAGTGGTTCAGGAAGATGGAGAATTACTATATTACAGATAAGTATGGCAAGGAGACCCACGCTGGTAACCAGACGCGAAGCTTCACTGCTGAAGAAATCAAGCAGCTGAAGACCTTTGATTCCCTGATTGAAAATGATGTGATCACTCGTCGAGAGAACAAGGAAAGTGGGAAATATGGTCGAAATGGCTACCTCAGTCTCAGCCTCTTCTCACCGATTTACTCAGCCTTGAGCAATCCAAATGGAGCACCAGGTGACGTTATGTTCCGTCGCACAGCCTATGAATTACTGGCAGCCAAAGGCTACCATGACGGATTTGTCCCTTATGTTTCTGGTCAGTACTCTCAGGAAGCCTTTGATGAAGGGAAGAAAACGTGGGATGGATGGTCTGGAAGAGATGTTGGTCTCGTGACGGATCAGAAAGTCTTGGAAAATGTATTCAAAGGCGAATATGATTCCTGGGTAGCCTTCAAGAAAGCTATGTACCAAGAGCGGATTGATCAGCTGACCAAGCTCAAACCAATCACCATTGAGTACGAGCTTAAAAATCCAAGCAGTACCAAGAAAGTAACCATTCGTTCTTATGAAGAGATGCAGAAGCTGATGGACGCAGCTGTAGCAGAGGATGTGCTCAACATTACCAATGCTACCAGCCGTGTCGAAGCTAGCTGGGTCAACCTGCTCAAGAAGAAGATATATAATGCTTATCTTCGTGAGACAGACGACTTCAGACAATCAATCTTTAATAAGTAATCATTTTAATACTAGCTAAGGAAACTTAGCTAGTATTTTTTTTACATTTTCCTTGATTTTTGAATTAGGATATGGTTAAATATTTTAAAGAAACAATTGTTGCGCAACAAATGTATCAGAAAGGAATGTTATGCCTCCAAAAAACAAATTCACCAAAGAAGAAATCATTGAAGCTTGCTTAGATCTTGTTCGAGAAGAGGGGAAGTCGGCTGTCACAGCACGCGCTGTTGCTGCTAGATTGAAGTCTTCACCTAAGGTCATTTTTGGTCTATTTGATAGCATGGAAGAGCTTAACAAGGCCATTGTTATTGCTGCTGAGGAAACCTTTGTCAGACAAGTTGAAGTTGCTTTGCAGGAAGAAAAAGCCTTTCGAGCTGTGGGAATAGCTTATATCAGATTTGCAGCAGAGGAGCCCCAGCTTTTTCAATTGATTTTTATGAATGAGCCTGAACGTGCTATTCATCAATTTTCTGAGTTCTTACCAATCAAAGATTACAGTTATGAAAAAATGATTTTGTCTATTCAAGAGGAATATGGACTTTCAAGACAGCTATCAGAGCAACTTTATCAGCATCTATTTATTTATTCACATGGCATTGCCAGTATGACTGCTGCAGGAATCTATCGTTTTTCAGCAGCAGAACTAACTGCCATGCTGACACAAGTTTTCACAGCTCTTATAAAGGAATTATTAGGAGGAAATCATGATTGAACTAAAGGGAGTAAGAAAGTCCTATGGAGCCAATGAAGTTTTAAAAGGTATCGATTTACGGATAGAAAAGCAAGATTATTTAGTGATTTTGGGAGCTTCTGGATCGGGCAAGTCAACCTTACTAAACATTCTTTCAGGCCTTGAAAAACCAGATCAGGGGGATGTTTTATATAATGGGGAAAATATTGCGTCTTTGAGCGAAAGCAAGCTGACAAAGTTTCGTAAGGATCACATCGCTTTTATTTTCCAGCAATATTATTTATTACAAGAGTTGACGGTGGAGCAAAACGTTAAAATGGGAGCTCATCTTGCAAAGAATCAGGATTATCTTTCAATTATTGAAGCCATGGGTTTAAAAGAAAAACTCCATCAATATCCTAGTGAACTATCGGGTGGAGAGCAACAACGCGTAGCGATTGCTAGAGCCTTGGCCAAGAAGCCCAAAGTACTTTTTCTTGATGAGCCTACAGGAGCTCTCGATGAGGCGACAGGTCGCCAGATTCTATCCTACATTGCTCAAATGAAAAAAGAGCTTGGATTTACCCTAGTGATGGTTACTCATAATGAACATATTGCCCAGCTGGCAAATACTGTGGTGAGGGTGAATAGTGGGCAAATTCAGGACATTACGGTCAATGAAGAGCCAAAGAGCGTAGAAGAGATTGGGTGGTAGATTATGGTAATCAGTATCAAAAATTTACGGAAATTATCTGTTGTCTCCATTATCAGCTTTTGTGCAGTTTTGGTCTCGACTTTATTTGTCAATTTTTACCTTGATCTTCAATCTATTGAGGTTGAGAAATTATCTCTACCAGCCAAGGCTTATTACGATGCACAAGTTCTCATTGCTAAATTTGTCTCCTTAGTAAGTGGTGGAGTGCTTTCTCTCTTAGCTGTTCTTCTCTTATTCTTTTATATCAAGCAGTTTATTGATGATCATAAGGAAGAGTTAGGGATTCTCAAAGCTCTTGGCTACCAAAATGTTGAATTAGCCAAGCATTTCTGGATTTTTAGTTGTTCAGTTTGTCTAGGAGCCTTGCTTGGGTTTGCTTCATCATTCTTCTTTATGAAGGACTTTTATGATTTGCGCAATCAAAAAGATCTATTGCCTAACATTGAAATTCATTTTCATTGGCAATTGTTCCTCGCTATGGTCATCTTGCCGTTTTTTCTATTTGCCTTCTTAGGAATTGGCTATGCTTTGATAAAATTGAAGCAGCCAAGCCTTTATTTGCTGAAGAGATTAGAGTTGGCACAAGTAAAGCAAAAACATCGCACGACTAAAGCAAATAAACCTTTTTTGAAAGAGTTGGGGGCTGTTCATTTTTATAAAAGGAAATTATTGATTTTCTTTGTCGTCTTTGCAGCATTTTCTTTTGCAGCCATGATGCAGCTTTCCCTAGGAATGAAAGACTTTATAGATGGTACCATTCAAGTTATGATGATGGGAATAGGCATTCTTTTGTCACTTTCGATTTTGCTCCTTTGTCTAGGAACTGTCGTCCAAGAAAACAAAGCCAGTTTGGCTTTTATGAAGGCTTTTGGCTATAGCAAAAAAGAATGTAGTCTCGTTATTTTTGCTCGTTATCGAGTGGTTGCTTACCTTGGTTTTGTCTTAGGGACGGTATATCAGTATACCCTGATGAAGATACTACTCAAAGTCATTGTAAAGAATGTTCAGGGTGTGCCCGATTATTCATTTGATGTTCAGCTTTGCTTAATCGCCTTCTTAGTCTTTGTAATCTTATATGAATTGCTCCTTGCCTACTATGTCAAAACTATTGAAGGCTTGACCTTAAAAGAAGTCATGCTAGCTGAATAATATAAATAATCTAGCTTTTACACTGATAAACCCATCTGTAAAAGCTATTTTTGTGCTATAATGATAAAAAAATATGAGGAGATTAAAATGAATCAAACTGTTCAATATTTACAAGAATTAACGGCGATTCCTTCCCCAACAGGCTTTACGGCTGAGGTGGCTGACTATCTGGTAAAAACTTTGGAAGGATTGGGCTATGAGCCTATCCGGACTAATAAAGGTGGCGTCCATGTTGTGGTTAAGGGTGAAAATGATGCCCAACATCGGGTAGTGACTGCTCATGTGGATACACTGGGGGCTATTGTTCGGGCTATTAAGTCTGACGGTCGTCTCAAGCTGGATCGGATTGGCGGTTTCCCTTGGAACATGATTGAAGGAGAAAACTGTCTGGTCCATGTGGCTAGCAGTGGCAAGACTGTCAATGGGACTATCTTAGTTCACCAAACTTCCTGCCATGTCTATAAGGATGCTGGGACGGTTGAACGTACCCAGGACAATATGGAAGTCCGCTTGGATGAAAAGGTGACAAGTGAGAAAGAAACGCGAGATTTAGGAATCGAAGTCGGTGATTTTATTTCTTTTGATCCTCGTACCACAGTTACCGAGTCAGGCTTTATCAAGTCTCGCTTTCTGGATGACAAGGTCAGCGCAGCTATTTTGCTCAATCTTTTGCGCGTTTATAAGGAGGAAAATATTCAGCTGCCAGTGACGACTCATTTTGCTTTCAGTGTCTTTGAAGAGGTTGGTCATGGGGCTAACTCCAGCCTTCCTGAGCAAGCGGTAGAGTATTTGGCGGTTGATATGGGGGCTATGGGTGACGACCAGCAGACAGATGAGTATACGGTTTCTATCTGTGTCAAGGATGCTTCCGGCCCTTATCACTATGGCTTCCGCCAGCATTTGGTAAATTTGGCCAAGGATCAGGACATTCCTTACAAGCTGGACATCTATCCATTTTATGGATCAGACGCCTCTGCAGCTATGAGCGCAGGAGCAGAAGTCAAGCATGCTCTTTTAGGCGCTGGTATCGAATCCAGCCACTCTTATGAGCGGACTCATATTGACTCGGTTGAAGCGACAGAGCGCATGGTCGATGCTTATTTGAAAAGCGAGTTAGTAAGATAGGCAAAAGCAGAGTTCTATGCTAAAGTTTCTAAAATATCTTTCAAGCTTACTTCTATTCATTCTAGTTCTTGCGTTTTTATACCATCAATATAGTCTGAACAAAGAGAAAAAGTTCCTCACCTCTAGTATCGGTCAGCGAGTAGAGGTAGACGGAAAGCGAATGAGTGTCTATGTGGCTGGAAATGGACCGAAAACACTGGTCTTTCTCTCGGGTAGTGGGACAAGTTCACCTATTCTTGATTTCAAATCCCTGTATTCCAAACTTGTAAAGGACTATCGAGTAGTTGTGGTAGAGAAGTTTGGATATGGCTTTAGCGATGATTGGTCTAATCATCGTGATTTGGATACTATTCTAAGTCAAACAAGGAAAGCTTTACAGAAGGCTGATGTCAAAGGGCCATATGTTCTCCTTCCGCATTCTATGTCGGGATTAGAAGCTATGCATTGGTCTGCTTCTTACCCTAAGGAAGTTGAAGCGATTATTGGTTTAGATATGTCCCTTCCTCAAGCATTCGATAAGTATAGAGCCAATCGGCTTCTATATAAGACTTTGCAATTTGCTGCTAACTTGGGCCTGAGTCGCTGGTTTTATTCTCCCGATAAAGAGATCCGTTCCCTGTCTAATGGTTCTTTGAATCCAAAGGAAAAGTCAATTTATAAAGCTTTATTCTATCGATATCCCTTGTCTAATGCCGTAATAAAGGAAGCAGAAGAAGTAAAAAGTAATGCAAAACTTGTAAAGCAAGACAAAGTCCCTGCCATTCCTTATTTACTATTTGTATCCAATGGTCAAGGGACAGGTTTTGCTAGAAAAGACTGGCAAGATATGTCGAAAGACTTTGCTAAAGATCATAAAAATGTTCAGCTAAAGAGTTTTGATGTTCCGCACTATATTCATAGTTATATTCCTGATGAGCTTACTAAGGAAATAAGAAAATTTTTGAAGTAAGTTCTGAAAAGGATATCTAGGAGATTTAATAAAAAACAGCAGGTTAAACAACTTGCTGTTTTTCTAATATTTATTATTTAAAAAAATTTTAATATAAATTTGTAGCTTGATGGGTTATAATAGATAATACACTCTAGGAATGAGATACAGAGATAGGATAGGTTTATGAGAAAACATAATAAAAAAAGAATTAATATAAAGAAACTGCTTTTCTTTAGCTTACTTAGTTTTACAGTGGTTCTTGCCCTCTTTTTTGGAGTTAAGAGAATTTACTCATATTTTCAAGATAAGGAGTACCAGGAGAAGATTGAAGCCTTAATTTCCAAGGAAGAGAAAAAATACGCTTCAAATACTGAGAAGAAGAGTAGACAAGAGGGGAGCCACTATATTGAAACTTTCTATCCATTGAGAGATGGTCAAGTCAATACGACCGTCAAAGAAATGATGGATGCTGACAGTCAAACCATCAAGAATAACCAGAAAAAAGATAGTAAGATTGATCAATTGACTTTCTATTATTCAGAAGAAAAAGATACCAGTCTAACTGATGTAAAAGAAGTTTTGGTTCATCGAAAGGACTATCAAGCTAAAAACAGGAAAATTAGTCCTGCTGAAACTCGTCAAATAGCTTGGAGCTATCTAGGTTCAGATGGCAATCGTTTCACCTTAGATAAGGTCTTTCAGGATGCAGAAGTTGCAAAAGAAGTCCTCCTAAGTGAAATATCTAGCCAACTCACCTTTAGACAGATAGATGAGACGGCTCAGACAGAAGTTCTTAACAGTTTGTCCTCGAGTGACTTAAGCCAGTGGAATTTCCAGTATGAGAATAGTCATTTTTCTATTAGCTTACCTAGGGAAATTCAAGGCTTGACTAGTATAGATGTCCCCTTATCCAGCCTTTATAATCAAATCAACCCTTCTTTTCTTAAAGGAGCAGACTTGGAAGCATATCAGAATTATGAATCTAAAAGACATGAAAAAATGGTTGCTCTGACTTTTGATGACGGACCGGATGCTAAAACAACACCACAAGCGTTGGATATCCTAAAGAAATACGGTGTTAAGGCTACTTTCTTTATGTTAGGTCAAAATGTAGTAAGCAATCCAGACATTGTCAAGAGAGTAAAAAATGAAGGCCATCAAATTGGAATACATACATGGGATCATCCTGTTTTAACTAAACTGCCTATGGAAACAGTCAAAAAAGAAATTTTCGATACCCAGACGGCTATATATAATGTTGTAGGAATCAAGCCAACGATTACGAGACCACCTTATGGAGCAATTAATTCTACGATTCAAAATGCGATTGACCAATCCTTTATCATGTGGAATGTGGATAGTCTAGATTGGAAGACACGCAATACTAAAGCCATTATGCAGGAGGTTGCCAAGACCCAACCAGGCTCTATCATCCTCATGCATGATATACATCAGACCAGTATTGATGCCCTTCCGAGTGTCATCCAATATCTGCAAAATAATGGCTACACTCTGGTGACAGTCGATGAGTTGCTAGAGGGTCAGTTAGAGCCACATCGTATCTATTATGGTAGAGACTAAGACAGTTCTTGGGTTTAGATTTTTGAAATCATTGTTGGTAATGAGTAAAAGCAAAAAGCTTTGGAAACATTAGATTTCCAAAGCTTTTTTAGCTTAACTCGTTACATAAAGTTCTTGATTTTTTAGTACAATTTCGCGAACAGAAGCGTATTTTATCAATGTCTTCAGCTCTTCTGGATGGCTGATGAGAGTGATGACATAGCCTTCTTTGCCCATACGGCCGGTTCGGCCAGAGCGATGGGTATAGGTTTCTAAATCGCGCGGAAGTTCATAGTTGACGACGCATTCTAGGGAGTCAATATCAATGCCACGAGCAACCAAGTCAGTGGCCAGCAAGAGAGTAATCTGATGGTCTTTAAACTTATTAAGAATCACTTTTCTGAACTTAACATTGACATCACTGGCAAGTGAAACAACATTGGCTTCTCGATACTGAAGTTTTTCCTCAGCACTACCCAGATCAGATAGAGAATTGAAGAAAACCAACCCACGAAATTCTTCTACATTAGACAGTTTGCGTAGCAACTCTACTTTGTCACGTTTTTCAACTTGTATGTAAAAATGCTGGATATTGTCCAAGACTTGATTATCAATGCTGATTTTTAGGGTATCTTCAGCAATTTTATTGTGGTCAAACTTAGCAGTGGCGCTCATGTAGATCAGCTGGTGGTCACGAGGTGCATAGCGAACGATTTTATCAACAAAATGATACTGAGAATCGCTGAGCAGTTGGTCAAATTCATCTAAAACGATTGTATCAATATTCATCATCTTAATTTTTTTCAGCTTGACCAATTCAAAAATTCGACCTGGAGTACCAATGATAATTTCAGGTCCTTTTTTTAGACGTTCAATCTGGCGTTTTTGACTGGATCCAGAAATGAATAGCTGAGCGTTCAAACCAAGTGAGTCTGCCCAGCTTTTGCAAACTTCAAAGATTTGTCCAGCCAACTCAGTATTAGGAGCTAAAATCAAGAGCTGTTGAGCTTTTTTTGGCGTTATCTTAAGTAGACTGGGAAAGAGGTAGGCTAGAGTTTTGCCAGTTCCCGTTGGACTGATCCCTAAAACAGATTTTCCTGATGAAATTGGCTCAAATATCTCTTCCTGTATACTTGTAAGCTCTGAAAATCCTAAGTCTTCTAACTTGTCTTGCCAAGAGTTAGGAAAATATTTTTTAATCATAATCAACCTCAAATCTAATGCCAGCATCCTTACGCATGGTCCACAATGTTTGGTGAACGGCAGATGCTGCTTTTAGCCATTCCTCATAAGCTGTTCGATCTTTTCTTAGTAATACTGTTGCAAAGGCTTTAGCTTCCTCCTGCATGGTATGAGAAGCTTGCTGAATGGGAAGAAGGGTTTCTTGTCCATCTAGTCCATGGAAAATAGCAGAGCTGATAAATTCAATCCCGTCTAAAGTGAGGGTTCCTTGATCAGTATATATTTCAGCAGGTAGATTGCTATTGATATTTTTTCCTGCCTGAATCCCGACTTGAAAATCAGGATAAATCAAAGATCCCACTCCATTTAAGTCAACTGAATTAGGCAATTGATAAGCACTGTATCGGGCAGATTGAGGAGAACCAAAGAGCCTAATAGCAGTGTAGACGGGATAGACACCTAGGTCCATTAAAGCTCCACCAGAAAACTTAGCAGAAAAGACATTAGGCTCCTTACCTGAAAGTAGTGCCTGCATCTTAGAAGAATATTTGGCATAGGTGAAGTGAGCTCCCCAGATAGTCTTGTCCTTGAGGAAGTCTTGAATAGTAGCGAAGGCCTTTTCATGATAGTTGCGGGCGGCTTCAAAAATATAAACCTCTTCTTGCTTAGAAAGAGCCACCAGTTCTTGCCATTCTTCAGGCAGCGACACAGCTGGTTTTTCAATAATCGCGTGTTTGCCTGCTAAAATAACTTGTTTAGCCTGCTCAAAGTGTAAGGAATTTGGACTGGCGATATAGACTACGTCAAGCGCACTATTTAAAAAATCAGTCAAATCACAAAAAAGCTCTACATTTTGGTAATCTTGGGCAAAGGCTTGAGCAGAAGTTAAGCTCCGCGAATATACAGCCTGTAACTCATAATGGCCACTGAGTTTAGCAGCCTTGATAAACTCATGGGAAATCTGTCCTGTACCAATAATACCTAATTTTAACATGCTTCCCTCCTTTAAAAATCTCTCTATTTTTTACTGATTAGCCCTTTCATTATACCATGATTTGGTGTAAAATAGATAGGATTAAAAATATTGGAGCAAGAAATGCAAAACAGACCTATTATTATTGGAGTGACCGGTGGATCAGGTGGTGGTAAAACCAGTGTCTCCAGAGCAATTTTATCTAATTTCCCAAATGAAAAGATTGCTATGATTGAGCATGATTCTTACTATAAAGACCAGTCTCATCTGACTTTTGAGGAAAGGATTAAGACCAACTATGACCATCCTTTTGCTTTCGATACAGATCTAATGATTGAACAAATCAAGGAGCTTTTGGCTGGCCGTCCAGTAGATATCCCAACCTACGATTATACGGAGCATACACGTAGTAGTAAAACCTATCGCCAGGAACCCAAAGATGTATTTATTGTAGAAGGGATCTTGGTACTTGAAGATCAGCGTTTGCGAGACTTGATGGATATCAAAATTTTTGTTGACACAGATGATGATGTTCGAATCATTCGCCGGATCAAGCGAGATATGGAAGAACGTGGTCGTAGTCTGGATAGCGTTATTGAACAATATTTGGGTGTTGTGAAACCCATGTATCATCAGTTTATTGAGCCGACTAAGCGTTATGCTGATGTTATCATTCCTGAGGGAGCTTCAAACAAAGTTGCCATTGATTTGATCACAACTAAGATTGAAAAAATCTTAAAAGAAGCTAGAAATTAATGAGGAGGAAGTCTAGTAAGGAGCTAGACTTTTTAAATAAAATGAGAAATATTGTGAAAAGAGAATTTCATTCCCGATCTAAATTTTTCGCCTGTTTGTTAACATTTTGCGCGGGGTTTGTGGATGCCTATACCTTCATTGAAAGGGGAGGGACCTTGGTAGCTGGGCAAACAGGAAATGTTGTTTTCCTTTCAGTTGAATTGATTAATCATGAGGCAAGAGAAATTGAAGTAAAACTGGCTACGATGTTAGCTTTTATGCTAGGGATCTTTTTAATGACGGTTTTTCAAAATCTTTTTGAAAAATCCTGGTGGCGACTTTCTAGCATTGTACCACTAATTCTAGTATCTTCTATAATTGGATTTTTGCCAGGAAACTTCGCCAATATCTACATTGTGCCTCCTCTTGGTTTTTGTATGGGTTTGGTAGCGACGGCTTTTGGGGAAGTAGATGGCATTGCCTATAATAATTCCTTTATGACAGGTAATCTTAAGAAGACCATGGTTGTTTTTGGGACTTACGTTCGAACAAAGAAAATACCTTACTTAGAAGAAGGCTTGTTTTTTGTGGCTCTTTTAGCTAGTTTTGTGACGGGAGCCATCGCGTCTACTTATCTCATCCAATTCTGGTACCTGAGGACGATTTGGTTAGTAAGTTTGATTTTATCAGCCTTTCTAATCTTTAGATTAACTCAATATCTGCGTAGAAGATAACAAGTAAATAGCATTAAATATAAACTGAGATCAGCTTGTCTCAGTTTTTTGTTTCGAAATTTTATTAAGTCGACTAGACGTCATAAATTACAGAATAA
This sequence comes from Streptococcus sp. HMSC062B01, assembly GCF_001811085.1. NCBI lineage: Bacteria > Bacillati > Bacillota > Bacilli > Lactobacillales > Streptococcaceae > Streptococcus > Streptococcus sp. HMSC062B01. The sequence goes on along the minus strand of NZ_KZ672764.1, from coordinate 18,311 downwards.
ATACCCAAGTGATTTTTAAAGGATTAGAGAATTTTCTTGATTTTTAATTGCGGGTATAGAAGGATTGAGCTAGGAGAGTCTCTTTATGATATAATAATAGGGAAATAAGGAGGAATGAAAATGTCTAAGATAATTAATACAAATAAAGCACCTAAAGCTATTGGTCCCTATGTTCAAGGACGAGTAGCTGGCAATCTTTTGTTTGCAAGTGGCCAGATCCCTTTGTCACCAGAAACTGGTGAGATTGTCGGTAGCACGATTGAGGAACAGACTGAGCAAGTTCTTTCAAATATCAAGGCTATTCTAACAGAAGCTGGAACTGATTTTGATCATGTCGTGAAAGCAACTTGTTTTCTGAGTGATATCAATGATTTCGCGGCTTTTAACGCTGTTTATCAAACAGCCTTTTCAAGCGCCTATCCTGCTCGATCTGCTGTAGAAGTAGCGCGCTTACCTCGTGATGTTAAAATTGAAATTGAAGTCATTGCTGAGCTAGATTAAAGCTCTAGCTGGAGGGGAGAGAATATGCCAGAGAAAGAGATGAAACTAGTCATTGTTACGGGAATGAGCGGTGCAGGAAAGACAGTAGCCATTCAGTCATTCGAAGATTTGGGCTACTTTACCATTGATAATATCCCGCCAACACTTGTACCCAAGTTCCTGCAATTATTAGAAACAACTAATGATATTGACAAACTAGCTCTTGTCGTGGATATGCGTAGCCGTTCATTTTTTGCTGAAATTCAGAACGTTTTAGATCAGGTGGAAAACAATTTAGAAATTGATTTTAAAATTCTCTTTCTAGATGCGGCTGATAAAGAATTAGTAGCTCGTTACAAGGAGACACGACGAAGCCATCCATTGGCAGCAGACGGTCGGATTTTAGACGGAATTAAGTTGGAGCGGGAATTGTTGGCTCCTCTTAAGAATCTCAGTCAAAATGTTGTTGATACGACAGATTTAACTCCTCGTGAATTGCGAAAGACTATTTCAGAACAGTTTTCTGACCAGTCTCAACTACAATCCTTTCGTGTTGAGGTCATGAGTTTTGGATTTAAGTATGGCCTTCCTTTGGATGCGGATCTGGTTTTTGATGTTCGTTTTTTACCAAACCCATACTATCAGCCAGAACTACGTAATCAAACAGGATTGGATAAACCAGTCTTTGACTATGTCATGAACCACGAGGAGTCATCCGAATTTTATCAACATCTTCTGAATTTAATTGAACCGATTTTACCTGGTTACAAGAAAGAAGGGAAGTCAGTCTTGACAATTGCAGTTGGTTGTACGGGGGGGCAGCATAGAAGTGTTGCTTTTGCTCAACGTTTGGCAGACGATTTAGCTAAAAACTGGCCTGTCAACTGTAGTCATCGTGACAAAGACCGTAGAAAGGAAACGGTAAATCGCTCATGAGAAAGCCCAAAATAGCTGTTATTGGTGGTGGAACCGGGATTTCCGTTATCCTTGATAGTTTACGAAAAAGGGATGTAGATATTTCTGCTATCGTAACGGTTGCTGATGATGGGGGGAGTTCAGGTGAGTTAAGAAAAAATACCCAGCTGACTCCTCCAGGCGATTTACGAAATGTACTTGTTGCTTTGTCTGATATGCCAAAGTTTTATGAGCGAGTCTTTCAGTATCGCTTTGCTGACCAAGATGGACCTTTAGCGGGGCATCCTTTAGGAAATTTAATTATTGCTGGTATTTCTGAAATGCAGGGCTCAACCTATAATGCCATGCAAATTCTGACTAAGTTTTTCCATACAACGGGAAAAATCTATCCATCCAGCGATAGTCCATTAACCCTTCATGCTGTTTTTACTGATGGTGTTGAAGTGGCAGGTGAGAGTCGGATTGCCGATTATAAAGGCATGATCGACCATGTCTATGTGACTAATACTTATGATGATGAAAAGCCCCAAGCCAGTCGTAAGGTTGTTCAGACCATTTTGGACAGCGATATGGTCGTACTTGGTCCTGGATCTCTTTTTACCTCTATTTTGCCAAATTTGGTGATTGAAGAGATTGGCCAAGCTCTACTTGAAACCAAGGCTCAGGTGGCTTATGTCTGTAATATTATGACCCAAAGAGGGGAAACTGAACACTTCACGGATGCCAATCATGTGGAAGTTTTGCATCGTCATTTGGGACAAAAATTTATTGATACAGTGCTGGTGAATATTGAAAATGTTCCAAAAGATTATATGAATTGTAATAAATTTGATGAGTATTTGGTGCAAGTTGAGCATGACTTTAAGGGACTTCAAGAACAGGTTCCCCGTGTTATTTCTTCTAATTTTTTACGTTTGGAAAATGGTGGAGCCTTCCACGATGGTAATTTAGTTGTGGAAGAATTGATGAAGAACATTCAGGTGCGAAAATGAGCTTTACGGTAAAGGTAAAAGAAGAACTATTGGGACTAGATACCAAGAGTAAGAGTGAATTGGCTGCTATCATGAAGATGTCTGGTAGTTTAGGAATTGCAAGTCAAGGATTAACTCTATCCATTACTACTGAGAATGCAAAAATTGCTCGTCATATTTATGAGTTGCTCTTGAGCTTTTACCAGGTGAAATCTGACATACGTCATCACCAGAAAACTAATTTACGAAAAAATCGTGTCTATACGGTTTTTCTAGATGAAAAAGTTGAAGATATCTTGTCAGACCTGCACCTGGCGGATGCTTTCTTTGGAATCCAAGAGGGGATTGATCCTCTTATTCTATCTGATGATGAAGCAAGTAGAGCTTATCTTAGGGGGGCTTTCTTATCAAACGGTAGTATGCGAGACCCAGAATCCGGTAAATACCAACTAGAAATCGTTTCTGTCTATTTGGACCATGCCCAAGGACTTGCTAGTTTGATGCAGCGTTTCTTACTAGATGCCAAAACCATCGAACGAAAAAAAGGTGCTGTTACTTATTTGCAACGAGCAGAAGATATCATGGATTTTCTGATTGTTGTTGGAGCAATGGAGGCCATGGCTGAGTTTGAAGCTGTGAAAATCCTTCGGGAGACTAGAAATGACCTCAATAGGGCTAATAATGCAGAGACTGCCAATATAGCTCGAACTGTGACAGCCAGTATGAAGACTATCAATAATATTGTCAAGATTATGGAGACGAGTGGTTTGGAGAGTCTGCCAATTGATTTACAAGAGGTAGCACATCTGAGAGTTAATCATCCTGATTACTCTATCCAGCAGTTGGCTGATAGCCTTAGTAAACCTCTGAGCAAAAGTGGCGTGAATCACCGCCTTCGGAAAATTAATAAGATTGCAGATGATTTATAACCAAGAAAACTAGAAACGGCTCTAGTTTTCTTTTTTATCAAGGGAAAACTCGGCTTTGTCATGTTACCGCATAGGAATGTCATCTTTTTGTCACAAAAGTAATAGGAAATTAGTGTAAAATATATCTATTATGATTTTAGAGCAGGTAGAATCTGACTTCTGACTTGTTACAAAAAGGAATAAAAATGAAAAAAATAATCAAACGTACTGTAGTTGGTCTTCTTGTCTTATTATTTGGCCTGATCCTGATTTTGGTACCTTCCTCAATTCAATCCTCTGATCAGCTAAAGAATGTAGAAAGCACAATTAGTTTGTCTAGTATGGTTGAATCTGGACTTCAGAATGCAACCGTAGGAACAAATGGTCTAAGTACAGAGATTACGATTAACAGCAAACAATTGAATCAGTTACTGAAACCATTTTTGACTGATAATCAGAGTCAAGAATTATTGGAGAGTGCGTACAGCATTGAAGGGGATAAATTAAGATTGCAACTCCCTATAAAAATCCTTGGGATTGACAGCAAACTTGATTTGCGATTCTACGCGGCCTACGAAAATCGTACCCTACGATTTGATCTTGCTAGCTCTCGTCTAGGAAATCTACCAGTACCAAAAGCTATTGTAGCTTCGATTTTACAAAATAGATTGAAAGACCAGTCCAGCAATCTAGCCATGGAACAAGAAACAATTTTGGTTTCTCTACCAGAGTCTCAGTTTAAAATTACAGGACTTAACATACAGGATGATACTGCTAAGGTTAAGCTGACAATGAATGTGTCAGGTTTGCTGGGTCAATAGGAGTAGAGATTATGCCTATAGTAAATTCAGCTCAACCTGATTTTATTCAGATTAATAGCAACTTGCGTTTGCGAGCTTATGATGGCCACTATCAAGTGGCCTTTTCTTGGTATCAGGATCCAGAGCTTGTCTATTTCGTTGACGGCAAAAAAGAAAGCTATTCACTAGAAAAGATCAAGAAGATGTATGAGGTCCTTAGTCAGCGAGGAGAACTATATTTCATTGAAGTTAAGCAGGATGGTTCCTGGTTGCCAATTGGTGATGTGACATTTTCAGAGAATGACTTACCTATTGTTATTGGAGTGGAGGCTTATCGATCTATTGGTATTGGACGAGAGGTTATCGCAGCATTGATTGAGAGGGCTCGATCTCTGTCTTATCGTCAGTTACGGGTTCAGGACATTTATGATTTCAATCTCTCTTCTAAAAAACTATTTACTTCATTCGGTTTTTATCCTTATGAAGAAACGGATCTGGGACATCGTTATGTTTTAGATTTAGTTTTACCTTTTTCTGAAATTCAGCCTAGCCAATTTTTCCTTTCAGAAAAAAAGCTAGAAGAAATTGCGACATGGTTTGACCAAGAAGAATTAAAACCTTTGCCAGTAAAAAGATTGGAGGGGAAATGGTTCCTGACAGATGGTCATAGCAGAGCTTTCACTGCATATCTTAGAGGATGGTCAGAAATACCGATATATTTTGACAGAGACGACATAAATTTAAAATTTTATTCCAATTGTATTAGACTCTGTAAGGAAAAGAAGATCTTGTCAATAGCTGACTTGAAGGACCGTATCTTATCTGAGGAAGCCTACCAAACAGAATGGCTTGACTGGTGTAAAAATTCCTTTGAAAGTATGAATGGGATGGACAGCTAATTCGTCTTTTTTTCACTAGTTGTGATATAATAAACAAGAAAGAATTAGAATAATATCATAATAAATCAAAGGAGTAGCAGATGCTATACGAATTTTGTGCTGAAAATGTAACCTTGCTTGAAAAAGCAATGCAAGCAGGAGCTCGTCGTGTTGAACTCTGTGACAATTTAAGTGTCGGAGGAACCACGCCAAGTTATGGAGTCATTCGTGCTGCAGTGGACTTGGCTAAGTCTTATGATACCACTATAATGACCATGATTCGTCCTAGAGGTGGTGATTTTGTATATACTGACCTTGAAGTAGCAATCATGATCGAAGATATTAAAAAGGCGCGTGAAGCTGGAAGTCAGGGTGTCGTATATGGCCTACTGACAAGGGAGAATGAACTAGACACAGAGAATCTTGAGTCTTTGCTAGCTGTGTCACAAGGTTTAGAAGTAGTCTTTCACATGGCTTTTGATTCTATTCCAAGAGATAAGCAATTCGAGGACTTGGATTGGTTGGCTGAGCATGGTGTTAAGCGCATTCTGACTCATGGAGGTCCAGCTACAGAGACGATTCAAGAACACTTTGCTTGGCTAAAAGAGTTGGTGGCCTATGCAGACAAGCGAATTCAAATCCTGCCTGGCGGTGGTATTACGACTCAAAATCGCGATGAAATCGTTGCTGAGTTAGGTCTGGATCAGCTACATGGAACCAAGGTAGTATTTTAGGAGGATAAGGAGAGGAGCTGTGGCTCCCTTTCCTTTTTATAGACATGTTTGAACTATTCGAAAAGTATAAAGCTAACTATGATAAGCTAGTTAAGTATGGTTTTTTAGAAAAGGAAGGCATCTATCAGATATCAAGAAAAGTCATGTCTGGAGATTTTCAGATGGTGATCAATGTTGAAGATAGTAGTGTCAGTTTTCAGCTGTTTGATTGTGAGACAGGGGATGAGTATAGGCAGGTTCACATGGAATCTATGACAGGCGAGTTTGTCGGCCAGGTGCGTCAAGCTTGTTTGGACCTTCTCTTAGATATTCGTCGCCATTGTTTTGATGAAATTGGTTTCCTTTATGAACAAAGTCAGCGCTTGGTAGCTCACGTTTCTGAGCGTTATCAGGGAAGTTTAGAGTACCTTTGGGCTAAGTCTTCAAGAAAAAGTTCTACCCAGGCAGCTGTATTTCGCCATGAAGGTACAAAGAAGTGGTATGGAGCCTTTCTAACGACTGACTGGTCTAAGTTTGATTCAGGACGAAGCGGAGCAATTGAGGTTCTTAATGTCAAGAACAATCAGGTCTCAGAACGAGTCCAAGAAAAAGGAATCTACCCAGCCTTTCATATGAATAAAAAATATTGGCTGAGTCTCCCGCTAGACGATACTCTAACGGATCAAGAATTATTCTCTCTTTTAGAAGAGAGCTTTCTTTTAACAAAGAAAAAATAAGAGGCTGAGTTTTCCAGCCTTTTTCGCTGTCAATAATCAAAAAATGAGTGTATAATGAATAGTATTTGAAGATTAGAAATAAGGATAAGTATGAAGTTATTAAAGAAATTATCTTGGTTTTTTAAATTAGAAAAGTGGCCCTATATTACTGGTATTTTAGCCTTGTCTTTGGTCAGCCTTTTAAACTTGCTTCCACCTCGTGTGATTGGAGAAGTGATTGACCAGATTGCCAGTAAAGATTTGACGAATCTGGAATTAGCCTATCAACTTTTTATTTTGGTTTTGTCAGCCTTGGCCATGTATGCTTTGCGTTTTGTCTGGCGTAAGTATATTTTGGGGACAGCCAATCGTCTGGGTAGAATCTTACGATACCGTCTCTTTGAGCATTTTACTCATATGTCTCCTTCCTTTTATCAAACTTATCGGACAGGTGATTTGATGGCTCATGCTACCAATGATATCAATGCTGTTGTTGGGGTTGCTGGTGGAGGAGTCATGTCAGCAGTAGACGCTTCAATCACAGCTCTAGTGACTGTTCTTACCATGTTTTTTGTCTTGGACTGGAGGCTGACTCTGATTGCTATTTTACCCTTGCCTTTTATGGCCTGGGGGACCAGTCTTATCGGTCGGAAAAACCATGAAAGTTTTAAGGCTGCCCAAGAAGCCTTTTCTGATTTGAACAATAAGGTTCAAGAAAGTGTCTCAGGTATCAAAGTGACCAAGTCTTTTGGTTATCAAGATGCAGAGACAGCTACTTTTGCTAGGATCAACCAAGATGTTTTTGAGAAAAATATCCTTGCAGCAAAGTACAATGCTCTTTTTGATCCTATGGTTTTGATTTTTGTCGGCCTGTCCTATCTTTTAACCTTGATTTTTGGTGGCCTTTTCATCAGTCAAGGTCAGTTGACGGTGGGAGAGTTGGTCACTTTTATTACTTATCTGGATATGTTAGTCTGGCCCCTTCAAGCTATGGGCTATCTCTTCAATATCAGCCAGCGAGGAACTGTGTCTTATGAGCGAATTGAAAGCTTGCTAGCCCAAGAAAGTGATGTGACAGAAGTAGATTCGCCCATTAAGGACATTAAAAATGGTCGTCTGGATTATTCTATTCAAGAATTTGCATATGATGATCGACCAACCCTCAGGGATATTCATTTTTCAATTGAGCAGGGGCAGACCTTAGGTATTGTTGGTGTCACGGGCTCTGGTAAGACGACCTTGCTTCGACTTTTGCTTCGAGAACAAGATATACAAGATGGGAATATTTGCCTAGCTGGACATGACATAAGAGATTACAGCCTTTCTGCTTTGCGGAGCTTGATTGGTTATGTTCCTCAAGATCAAATCTTGTTTGCTACATCGATTCGAGATAATATCCGCTTTGGAAATCCAAGTCTTTCTGATGAGGACGTTATCGCTGTTACTAAACTTTGCGGAATTTATGAAGACATCATGCAAATGCCCGATAGATTTGATACTTTGGTTGGGGAGCGTGGTGTATCCTTATCTGGTGGACAAAAGCAACGCTTGGCCATGTGTCGTGCTTTGATTCTTAATCCCGATATCTTAATCTTGGATGATTCTTTATCTGCTGTTGATGCCAAGACCGAGCACTTGATTTTAGATAATCTCAAGAGGGAGCGATCTGGTAAGACTACTTTGATCACTGCCCATCGCTTATCAGCAGTAGTGCATGCAGACTTGATCCTAGTTTTAGATCAGGGACGGATTATTGAGAGTGGTAGTCATCAGGAACTTCTGACACAAGACGGCTGGTATGCCACCACTTATCAAAATCAACAATTGGCTGAAAGCTTAGAGGAGGTCTAATATGAAAAAAAAATCAACTTTTCAACGACTTCTAAGCTATATGCTTGTATATAAATGGCTCACACTTTCAGCATTTGCTTTTGTTTTTCTAACCACTTTAGTTACAACTGCTCTACCACTTTTGGCTAGAACTTATATTGACCAGTTCATTAGTTTGGGGAAAGCCGCTGCTGGTTTTTATCTCTTGGCTATTTACTATGGCTTGTTTATATTGCGCGTGCTTTTGACTTTTTTAGGGCAGTATTCATTTGCTAAAGTAGCCCACAGTATTGTACGCGACTTACGTCAAGAAGCCTTTGCTAATATTCAAAAGCTACGAATGGCTTATTTTGACCAAACACCTGCTGGAGCCATCGTTTCTCGTCTGACCAATGATACTCAAGCAGTAGCGGATATGTTCAGCAGTATTTTTTCAAGTTTTTTAAGCTCAATCTTCATTTTAGTGGTAACTGCCGCAACTATGTTTGCTCTGGACTGGCGCCTGGCTCTTTTAATCCTTTTATTTTTACCAATCATGCTGGCCTCAATCTTGCTTTATCAAAAACTATCTACTGGCTTGCTCAAGCAAGTCCGTAGTAAGTTGAGTGATTTAAACGTAAAACTTTCTGAGACTATTGAAGGAATGAGAATCGTCCAAGCCTTTGGTCAGGAAAAGCGCTTGATTGATGAATTTGAAGCAATCAATCAGGAGCATCTAAACTACACTAATCGCTATCTGGATGTCAACAGTCTGCTTTTACGTCCAGCTATGTCTCTTTTGAAAATTCTGGCTTACGGCGTTATTCTAACCTATTTCGGTCTGACTTGGCAAACTGCTGGGATTACAGCAGGGATTATGTATGCCTTTATCCAGTATGCCAACCAACTCTTTAATCCTTTGATTGAAGTCATGCAAAACTACTCAGTTCTTCAGACTTCTATGATCTCTGCTGAGCGTGTCTTTGAAGTCATTGATAGGAGAGACTATGAACCAATCCAAAAAAATAAAGACTTGAAAATCCAAAAAGGTGATATAGAATTCAGAGATGTTAGTTTTTCTTATGACGGTAAAAGAGATATTTTGAAACATATTTCTTTCAAGGTCAAGCAAGGTGAAACGATCGCTTTTGTTGGATCTACTGGATCGGGAAAATCATCCATCATCAACCTCTTTTTACGCTTTTATGAGTTTGAAAGAGGACAAATACTGATTGACGGACACGATATAAAAGACTATAGTCAATCAGAGCTTAGGAGACATATTGGACTGGTCCTTCAGGATCCCTTCCTTTACCATGGGACAGTTGCTAGCAATATCAAGATGTACCAAGAAGGACTTAGTCAACAGGACATTGAAGAGGCTGCTAAGTTTGTTGATGCTCATGACTTTATTCATCAACTGCCATTGACTTATGATGCACCAGTAACAGAGCGAGGAGCTGCATTTTCTAGTGGTCAGCGCCAGCTCTTAGCCTTTGCTAGGACAGTAGCGACCAAGCCTAAGATTTTGATTTTAGACGAGGCTACTGCCAATATTGACTCAGAGACAGAGGAGTTGATTCAAGCCTCACTGAAAAAAATGCGACAAGGCAGAACGACAATTGCCATCGCCCATCGCCTCTCTACCATTCAGGATGCCAATTGTATCTATGTGCTAGATAAGGGCCAGATCATCGAATCTGGCAGTCACGAAGAGCTCTTAGCTCAAAATGGCACCTACAAGAAAATGTATCAACTTCAGGCAGGAATGCTGGAAAAAGCTTAGGAATGAATTTTCCTAAGCCTTTTTTACATATTTTTTTAGTCCCTCTATAGAGGCTTCTAGGTCTTGGTATCGAATTTTGACATAGCGATAAGGGCAAGGATCAATATAAGCAGACTCAAAGAAGTCAAGCGGGAGACCACTATGTTTAAGAGAGCTTATGGATGTTAGTGTTTTTAGATCTAATAAAATACCTCCTGGTGTCAGTAGGTAAGGTAGTCCAAAACCAGCTTTTTCAAGTAAATGTTGGGCATTTTCTTTTTCTTCCTCCTGTAAACGCAGTAGCGCCAGTCTGTTTTTTTGAAACATTTGATTATCGATATAAAGGGAGAGAGCCTTTTGCATGATAAGATTGCTATCATAGTCCAAAATGCTTTTGAAAGCGATGAATGGCTTCTTGACGCTATCAGGCAATAGCAAAGCTGTGATTCGAAGAGCAGGGAAAAGACTGGTTGAAAAAGATTTGATATAAATAACTGAGTCGCTATCATCTAGATAATGAAAACTTAGTTCTGACTTATTGTCAAAATCAGCTAGGTAATCATCCTCAATAAGAAAGACCTGATAAAGCTTAGCTAGACGGAGAATTTCTTCCTTCTCCTGACGACTGTAAGTGTGGCCTAAGGGATAGTGAAAGCGAGGAATGGTGTAGAAAAACTTGATGTTTCCTGAACGAAAGATATTTTCCAATTCCAGTAAGTCAATTCCTTTTGGACTTCGTTCTATGGTCTTATATTTCAAATTTTGAACCTTGAGCAAATCATTTATTCTGTGATAAGTTGGTTGTTCTACTAAAATAGTATCGCCGTGATTAGGGAAGTCTATTTGAGATAGAATATAGAGTGCTTGCTGGGTACCAGATGTCAAAGCTATCTTGTCTAGGGTTGGGTAAATAGCTGATTCTAGCAGTAGATTTTTGACAGATTGTCTCAAATCTTCTAGCCCTTCTTGTTGAGAATAATAGTTAAAAAGGTAATTCTCACGCCCAATCAAGGTTTCATTGAGGCAGATGCGAAAATCTTCATAGACTTGATGGCGGTCATTTCTTAAGGGGAGCTCTAGATCATTATTTTCTTCTTGAGCTTGCTCTAATACATAATAACCACTTTTGGGAACGGCATAGATGTACTTCTGATAACTCAGATCTAGAAGGGCTTTTTGAACGGTATCCTTGCTACAATGGTAACTTTTAGACAAAAGTCGAATAGAGGGAAGCTTATCTCCTTTATTAAGCTGGCCATTTTTGATTTGTTCAATCAGATGATCTGAAATTTCTTGATATTTAGGCTTCAACATACAACTGTCCCCATACAGATTGGATTTTTTCATATTGTAACTTATTTTAAAGTGTTTTACAATAAAAAAGTAGAAACGGAGAGGGACGAATGGAATGATCATGACAAAGCCAAAGAGAATTATTTTAGCTAGTGATATTTCTGGCTTAGGGAAAGTTGCTGTGACAGCAGCCCTGCCGTTGTTTGCCGTATGTCAGTTGGAAGTCTCTGTTCTTCCCACAGTTCTTCTATCATCTCACACTGGTGGTTTTCCTAATGTTTACATTGATGACTACACCATTGGGATGCAGGCATTTTTAAAGCAATGGCAGAGCTTAGAGATCGGCTTTTCTGCATTAGTAACTGGCTATCTTAAATCAAGTCAGCAAATAACGTCTCTTATAGATTTTCTGGAGCATGAGAACCTCCCCTTGATTGTAGACCCTATAATGGGTGACAATGGTGAGCTATACAAAGGCTTTGATGATCATTATATTTCTAGCATGCGTACTCTCTGTCAAAAAGCAGATTTGATTTTGCCCAATTTAACAGAAGCTTGTTTTCTTGCTGATTTGCCTTATCAAGATAATGATTTGACAGAGCAATTTTTAAAAGATCTTGCTCAGCGTCTGAGTGAATTAGGTGCAAAGAAAATTCTATTGACCGGTCTTCCACTGAGTCACGATCAGATAGGTGTTGCTTATTTCGACAAAGCAGAAGGCGTCTTTAGTTTGTATAAAGGTAAGAGATTTGAGCAACAATTCTTTGGAACAGGGGATATGTTGACTGGCTTGGTAGCGGCTGCATTTGTACAGGGGCTTGACCTGCAAAAGTGTCTTCCGGTTTTTATCAACTTCATAGAGAAAAGTCTAGCGACGACACTGGATTGCCACTTTGATCTTCGTTATGGAGTATATTACCAGCCCCATTTGGGAGATTTATTTATAGAATTTAAAAGATTATTGGAGGTTTCTAATGACAAATAATAAACTTACTACCCGTGAAATAGTCGAATTGAGTCTTTTTTCGGCCCTAATTGCACTTAGCATTCAGTTTTTCAGAATTCCTGTTGGTCCTCAATTTATTCATTTTGGAAATGCTCTGGTTGTGGTAGCTACTCTCATTTACGGAGCAAGAAAAGGTGCTTTGGTTGCAACCGTTGGTCTAGGAGTCTTTGATATATTAAACGGCTATGCTTCAGTAGTTTGGATTACAATCTTGGAAGCATTAGTTGTTATTCTTGTTGTTCATTTTGTTTATGAAGCAATGCCAGAGAATAGAGAAAGGTTAGTGATTGTTGGTTTTGTAGCTGCTTTGACCAAAATAGTATTAAATCTATTCAAATATACTTTGATTGGAATGCTCGGCAACCTCACTTTAGGTGCTTCCTTAAATTTAGCTCTTGTTAAGATAGTTGGAACTTTTGGTTCAAGCTTGGCTACAGTTATAGCTGTTCCTATCCTTTATCCAATATTTAAGAAAATTAGTGAAACAATTAGAAAATAATTTTAAATATCAAACATAGTTTAAATACTTTGAATAGAAAGAATCAGCAATAAAAAAATGCATATTTAAAGGCGGTTTATAAACTCGTCTTTTTTAGTATTTGAGGATTTAAAAATAATCAATTTTTTTTCGTAAAAAATGCTTGAAAAGCCGTTATTTCCACTGAAAATATGATACTATAGATACGATACTTTTTTAAATACTAATTTTTTGGGATATTAAATTAAGTAGAGGGGATTACATGTTTTTTAAACGTCAAAAGGGTCAATACCACGAAGTTGAACGTGTTACGCGTTTTAAACTGATTAAGTCTGGGAAACACTGGCTTCGTGCGGCTACATCACAGTTCGGCCTTTTAAGATTAATGAAGGGTTCTGATCTTTCTTCCACAGAAGTGAAGGTAGTGGAGGAGCAGTCTGTAGAAAAAAGTGGACTGAATTACCTGAAAGGAATTATAGCGACAGGAGCAGTGCTTGGTGGAGCGGTTGTAACAAGCTCTTCTGTTTATGCTGAAGAAGAACAGGCCCTTGAAAAAGTGATTGATACGAGGGATGTTTTAGCAACTAGGGGAGAAGCAGTTTTAAGCGAAGAAGCTGTAACTACTTTGTCATCTACAGAAGCTAATCCAGTGGAATCCTTATCAGATACTTTGTCAGCAAGTCAAAGCACTTCAGCTAGCTCTTCAGTTTCAACTAGTTTATCTATATCAGAGTCGTTTTCAGTATCAGCATCATTATCATCAAGTTCAAGTCTATCACTGTCTAGCTCAGAATCTGTAAGTGCCTCTGAGTCTCTTTCAGTGTCCTCAAGTACGTCTGATTCTGTGAGTGCAAGTACAAGTACGTCAGCTAGTGCTTCTCAGTCAGTCTCAGCCAGTCAGAGATCTACCACCTCTACATCAGAGAGTACTAGATCCGAAAGTAGCCAACAGTCGACAGAAGCTTCTAGTCAAACAGGGCGGAGAAGAACGCGTCGAGCTGTTACTGAAAGTGCTCCTAACGTTGAGTATCACGATGTAAAAGGGGACATGATTCAAAGTGTCACAACAAGTTTTGATGACACTAGCAGACTTTTGACTTGGACGATTAACCTAACACCAAGACAAGTGAAGTCTAATCTTGGCGCACTAGTATCTATCAGTGGTAATCAGGAAACTCGTACAGTAACGATAAACGGTAAAAATGCTGCAAATGGTGGAGTCTACAATTCAGGCGGCGCTTGGAATCTGTATACTGGTGAATCTGTTAACAATAATGTTCTCAGAATCACTACTCAAGTAAACGATACCGGTGGGGAAGTCAAACTTGGACTCCGCTTAGTAACAAGTGATAAAAAAAATTACCAATACAAACCTACCGCTTGAGTTTGAACAAGTTGCTGCTACGACAAATGGAAGTTGGGATAAAGCAGGATATAACACAACGATTGTTGAAAAGGACACAGAAAGACCAGTTGTTGATGTTCCAAGTGAAATTACTGTTTATCGTGGTGAGTCATTTGAATATTTTGCGACAGTAACAGATAATTCAAATGCTTTTGATTTGGCTAAAACGGTTGTTCGCTGGTTATATAATAACCAACCTGGTAGAGGCACTGAATGGTTGCAGTATTCTGTGACTCAAGTAGGGAATCAGTTAAAAGTTAGAATTTTTGGTAATGTTCCAATAGACACAACAATTGGTGATTACACTCGTTATGTTGTAGCTACGGATGCCGCGGGAAATGTAAATGCAACACAAACAGAAATGGGAAATGCTGCTGTTGCCAAGACATCGGTAAATGGTCAGTTTAAACTGATTATTCGATTTAGAATTAAAACACCCGAAAATACCGTATTTGTCAATAATCCAAATCAATTAACAGAAGTAGAAAAAAATTTAGTTCGTGAAGCTGTCAAGAAGAGCAATCCCGATTTAAGAGCTCAAGATGTTCTAAATTCCAATTACGTCACTGGTATTACTGTCTCAAACAATGGTACAACGACTATCACTTATAGAGATGGTAGAAAAGACATTATTGACGGAAGTGAATTTATTGATACAAGAGCTGGAAGTATATCTAAATCTCAGAGCACTTCCAATTCTATCAGTGTTTCTCTTTCCAAAAGTGAGAGCGCTTCAGCAAGTTTAGTGACCTCAAAATTAAATTACATTAGCTCAAGCGCATCTGTATCAGCAAGTACATCTGCCTCTACTAGCGCCTCAGTCTCTGCCAGTGAGTCCACATCGACCAGTGCATCTGTATCGGCAAGTGGGTCCGCATCAACGAGTACGTCTGTAAGTGCGAGCGAATCAGCGTCAACGAGTGCGTCTGTTTCTGCGAGTGAGTCCGCTTCAACGAGTGTATCTGTATCTGCAAGTACGTCCGCGTCGACGAGCGCGTCAGTAAGTGCGAGTGAGTCAGCTTCAACAAGCGCATCGGTAAGTGCTAGTGAGTCCGCTTCAACCAGCGCGTCAGTAAGTGCGAGTGAGTCCGCATCGACCAGTGCATCTGTATCAGCCAGCGAGTCAGCCTCAACCAGTGCATCTTTTTCTGCCAGCGAATCCGCGTCTACGAGTGCATCTGTTTCAGCAAGTACGTCCGCCTCAACGAGTGCCTCAGTAAGTGCGAGCGAATCAGCTTCAACGAGTGCCTCAGTATCAGCGAGTGAGTCTGCCTCAACGAGCGCGTCAGTAAGTGCGAGCGAATCCGCGTCAACGAGCGCATCTGTATCAGCAAGCGAATCAGCTTCAACCAGTGCATCTGTATCAGCGAGCGAATCGGCCTCCACGAGTGCGTCAGTAAGTGCGAGTGAGTCCGCATCGACGAGCGCGTCTGTCAGTGCCAGTGAATCCGCATCGACCAGTGCATCTGTAAGTGCGAGCGAATCCGCGTCTACGAGTGCGTCTGTAAGTGCTAGCGAGTCAGCATCGACGAGTGCCTCAGTAAGTGCGAGTGAATCAGCGTCAACGAGTGCATCTGTTTCAGCAAGTACGTCCACGTCCACAAGCGCTTCAGTAAGTGCGAGCGAATC
>NZ_KZ672764.1:1791-2445 GCF_001811085.1 Streptococcus sp. HMSC062B01 | reverse complement strand
CAGTTTCTGCAAGCGAGTCCTCGTCAACCAGCGCGTCAGTAAGTGCAAGCGAGTCCGCATCGACGAGTGCATCTGTAAGTGCGAGCGAATCCGTGTCAACCAGCGCTTCAGTATCAGCGAGTGAGTCTGCTTCAACCAGTGCATCAGTCTCTGCAAGCGAATCTGCATCCACGAGTGCATCAGTAAGTGCGAGTGAGTCCGCGTCAACGAGTGCCTCAGTAAGTGCGAGTGAATCGGCCTCCACGAGCGCATCGGTAAGTGCGAGTGAGTCCGCGTCAACCAGTGCATCTGTATCTGCAAGCGAATCAGCTTCAACAAGCGCATCGGTAAGTGCGAGCGAATCAGCCTCCACGAGCGCATCGGTAAGTACGTCCGCCTCCACGAGTGCGTCTGTCAGTGCCAGTGAGTCCGCGTCCACAAGCGCTTCAGTAAGTGCGAGCGAATCGGCCTCCACCAGTGCATCAGTAAGTGCGAGTGAGTCCGCTTCAACCAGTGCCTCAGTAAGTGCGAGCGAGTCCGCTTCAACGAGTGCGTCAGTAAGTGCCAGTGAATCGGCCTCCACGAGCGCATCTGTTTCTGCAAGTGATTCCGCTTCAACAAGTGCCTCAGTATCAGCGAGCGAATCAGCCTCAACGAGTGCGTCAGTTTCTGCAA
>NZ_KZ672764.1:1385-1691 GCF_001811085.1 Streptococcus sp. HMSC062B01 | reverse complement strand
AATCGGCCTCCACGAGTGCATCTGTATCTGCAAGTGAGTCCGCCTCCACGAGTGCATCTGTATCTGCGAGTGAGTCCGCGTCAACCAGCGCTTCAGTAAGTGCGAGCGAATCGGCCTCCACGAGTGCGTCTGTAAGTGCGAGCGAATCGGCTTCCACGAGTGCGTCTGTTTCAGCAAGTACGTCCGCCTCCACGAGTGCCTCAGTAAGTGCCAGCGAATCCGCTTCAACCAGTGCATCTGTATCAGCCAGCGAATCAGCGTCTACGAGCGCCTCTGTTTCAGCAAGTACGTCCGCCTCCACGAGTG
>NZ_KZ672764.1:748-1285 GCF_001811085.1 Streptococcus sp. HMSC062B01 | reverse complement strand
CTGTTTCAGCAAGTACGTCCGCCTCCACGAGTGCGTCTGTATCTGCGAGTGAGTCCGCGTCTACGAGTGCGTCTGTAAGTGCGAGCGAATCGGCTTCCACGAGTGCGTCAGTAAGTGCGAGTGAGTCCGCCTCAACGAGTGCCTCAGTAAGTGCGAGCGAATCAGCTTCCACGAGTGCGTCTGTTTCAGCAAGTATATCCGCGTCCACCAGTGCATCGGTAAGTGCGAGTGAGTCCGCTTCCACGAGTGCATCTGTAAGTGCCAGCGAATCCGCGTCAACCAGCGCTTCAGTATCTGCCAGTGAATCAGCCTCAACGAGTGCGTCAGTTTCTGCAAGCGAGTCCGCGTCGACGAGCGCATCTGTTTCAGCAAGTACGTCCGCTTCCACGAGTGCATCTGTAAGTGCCAGCGAATCGGCCTCCACGAGTGCATCTGTATCTGCAAGCGAATCCGCGTCAACCAGTGCATCTGTATCTGCAAGTGAATCGGCTTCCACAAGCGCTTCGGTAAGTGCGAGTGAGTCCGCCTCAACGAGCG
>NZ_KZ672764.1:0-648 GCF_001811085.1 Streptococcus sp. HMSC062B01 | reverse complement strand
CGGTAAGTGCGAGTGAGTCCGCCTCAACGAGCGCCTCAGTATCAGCGAGCGAATCATCCTCCACGAGTGCGTCTGTAAGTGCGAGTGAATCAGCCTCAACGAGCGCATCCGTATCAGCAAGCGAATCCGCCTCCACGAGTGCATCCGTAAGTGCGAGCGAATCAGCGTCCACGAGCGCTTCAGTAAGTGAAAGCACGTCCGCCTCAACCAGTGCGTCCGTAAGTGCGAGTGAATCTGCCTCCACAAGTGCGTCTGTTTCTGCAAGTGAGTCTGCTTCCACGAGCGCATCCGTGAGTGCAAGCACTTCAGCGTCCACGAGTGCCTCAGTATCAGCGAGTGAGTCCGCTTCAACCAGTGCATCAGTAAGTGCCAGCGAATCATCTTCCACTAGTGCCTCAGTATCAGCGAGTGAATCAGCCTCAACGAGCGCGTCTGTCAGTGCCAGTGAATCCGCATCGACCAGTGCATCAGTCTCTGCAAGCGAATCGGCCTCCACGAGTGCATCAGTAAGTGTGAGCGAATCAGCCTCCACGAGTGCGTCTGTTTCAGCAAGTACGTCCGCGTCAACGAGTGCCTCAGTAAGTGCGAGCGAATCGGCCTCAACGAGCGCCTCAGTATCAGCAAGCGAGTCCGCGTCAACGAGTGCAT
>NZ_KZ672763.1:0-27823 GCF_001811085.1 Streptococcus sp. HMSC062B01 | reverse complement strand
TAAATTAATTGTCTAACTTTTTGGGGTCAGTACAAGTAGACAAAAATTGTCCACTCTTTTTTGCAAACTCAATTTATCAATAAATGAAATGAGGGAATGTAAAATGAAATATTTTGAGGTTGAGTTAGAAAATCCTGATGAATTTTTAAAACTACAAACAGAAGATTTTGTGAAAGCTAATCGCTTGCTACTAAGGAAGATAATCCAGAGCGTTACAGTCTATGAAGAAAACTTCGTCATATCCTTTAAATCTGGCATCGAATTGGAAGTATGAGTCTCATTCCATAACTTTTATATTGAACATATCATCTTGTTGTGTTATACTATAAATTGATATAAACAAAGATGTAGGAGGAACCGAAACTATGACAGCCTCAATGCGTTTAAGATAAGCTGGCAATAAAAAAAGCAGAATCTATACCCGATGATAGGCTTTTTTGTTGTGCTTATTTATACGATATTGAGCATTCATTAGTTACGGTGAGGATATTGGTTATTTAACTATACCTTTATTTAACTATGTCTTTAATATGAATGTTTCCAAATTGTATGTATGCAGACCAAAAGCCACATTGTGGGGTTTGGCCTGCATTTTTTATTGCCTAGAATGCTATTCAAAATAGAAATTCAAGCAAAATAATATGCAGGAGATAATATAAATGGAAAAATACAACAATTGGAAACGAAAATTTTATGCAATATGGGCAGGGCAAGCAGTATCATTAATCACTAGTGCCATCCTGCAAATGGCGATTATTTTTTACCTTACAGAAAAAACAGGATCTGCGATGGTCTTGTCTATGGCTTCATTAGTAGGTTTTTTACCCTATGCGATTTTGGGACCTGCCATTGGTGTGCTAGTGGATCGTCATGATAGGAAGAAGATAATGATTGGTGCCGATTTAATTATCGCAGCAGCTGGTGCAGTGCTTGCTATTGTTGCATTCTGTATGGAGCTACCTGTCTGGATGATTATGATAGTATTGTTTATCCGTAGCATTGGAACAGCTTTTCATACCCCAGCACTCAATGCGGTTACACCACTTTTAGTACCAGAAGAACAGCTAACGAAATGCGCAGGCTATAGTCAGTCTTTGCAGTCTATAAGCTATATTGTTAGTCCGGCAGTTGCAGCACTCTTATACTCCGTTTGGGATTTAAATGCTATTATTGCCATCGACGTATTGGGTGCTGTGATTGCATCTATTACGGTAGCAATTGTACGTATACCTAAGCTGGGTAATCAAGTGCAAAGTTTAGAACCAAATTTCATAAGGGAGATGAAAGAAGGAGTTGTGGTTCTGAGACAAAACAAAGGATTGTTTGCCTTATTACTCTTAGGAACACTATATACTTTTGTTTATATGCCAATCAATGCACTATTTCCTTTAATAAGCATGGAACACTTTAATGGAACGCCTGTGCATATTTCTATTACGGAAATTTCCTTTGCATTTGGGATGCTAGCAGGAGGCTTATTATTAGGAAGATTAGGGGGCTTCGAAAAGCATGTATTACTAATAACAAGTTCATTTTTTATAATGGGGACCAGTTTAGCCGTTTCGGGAATACTTCCTCCAAATGGATTTGTAATATTCGTAGTTTGCTGTGCAATAATGGGGCTTTCGGTGCCATTTTATAGCGGTGTGCAAACAGCTCTTTTTCAGGAGAAAATTAAGCCTGAATATTTAGGACGTGTATTTTCTTTGATCGGAAGTATCATGTCACTTGCTATGCCAATTGGGTTAATTCTTTCTGGATTCTTTGCTGATAAAATCGGTGTAAATCATTGGTTTTTACTATCAGGTATTTTAATTATTGGCATTGCTATAGTTTGCCAAATGATAACTGAGGTTAGAAAATTAGATTTAAAATAAACAATATTGGAGGAATATTTATGTATCTTATTTTCATGTAACTCTTCCTGCTAAAATCGCAGGGTTTTCCCTGCATACAAGCAAATGAAAGCATGCGATTATAGACAGGAGGAAATGTTATGGAATTAATATTAAAAGCAAAAGACATTCGTGTGGAATTCAAAGGACGCGATGTTTTAGATATAAATGAATTAGAAGTATATGATTATGACCGTATTGGTTTAGTAGGAGCAAATGGTGCTGGAAAAAGCACTTTACTCAGGGTACTTTTAGGAGAATTAACTCCCCCAGGATGTAAAATGAATCGTCTGGGTGAACTTGCCTATATTCCCCAGTTGGACGAAGTAACTCTGCAGGAGGAAAAAGATTTTGCACTTGTAGGCAAGCTAGGTGTTGAGCAATTAAATATACAGACTATGAGCGGTGGTGAAGAAACAAGGCTTAAAATAGCACAGGCCTTATCGGCACAGGTTCATGGTATTTTAGCGGATGAACCTACGAGCCATTTAGACCGTGAAGGAATTGATTTTCTAATAGGACAGCTAAAATATTTTACAGGTGCACTGTTAGTTATTAGCCATGACCGCTATTTTCTTGATGAAATAGTAGATAAAATATGGGAACTGAAAGATGGCAAAATCACTGAGTATTGGGGAAACTATTCTGATTATCTTCGTCAGAAAGAGGAAGAACGTAAGAGCCAAGCTGCAGAATACGAACAATTTATTGCGGAACGTGCCCGATTGGAAAGGGCTGCGGAGGAAAAGCGAAAACAGGCTCGTAAAATAGAACAGAAGGCAAAAGGTTCTTCAAAGAAAAAAAGTACTGAAGACGGAGGGCGTTTAGCTCATCAAAAATCAATAGGAAGTAAGGAAAAAAAGATGTATAATGCTGCTAAAACCCTAGAGCACAGGATTGCGGCCTTAGGAAAAGTAGAAGCTCCGGAAGGCATTCGCAGAATTCGTTTCAGGCAAAGTAAAGCATTGGAGCTCCATAATCCATACCCTATAGTCGGTGCAGAAATTAATAAAGTATTTGGGGATAAGGCTCTGTTTGAAAATGCATCTTTTCAAATTCCGTTAGGAGCAAAAGTGGCGTTAACTGGTGGTAATGGAATCGGAAAAACAACTTTAATCCAAATGATCTTAAACCATGAAGAAGGAATTTCTATTTCGCCTAAGGCAAAAATAGGTTACTTTGCACAGAATGGTTACAAGTACAACAGTAATCAGAATGTTATGGAGTTTATGCAGAAGGATTGTGACTACAATATATCAGAAATTCGTTCAGTGCTAGCATCTATGGGGTTCAAACAGAACGATATTGGAAAAAGTTTATCTGTTTTAAGCGGTGGAGAAATTATAAAATTGTTGCTTGCTAAAATGCTCATGGGTAGATATAACATCCTAATAATGGATGAACCCAGTAACTTCCTTGACATACCAAGTTTAGAGGCTTTGGAAATACTAATGAAGGAGTACACCGGAACTATCGTGTTTATCACCCACGATAAACGATTACTCGAAAATGTAGCAGATGTAGTTTATGAAATTAGAGATAAGAAAATAAATCTGAAACATTAAATTTAAGGTAGTCGCTGGTCAGTATAGTCTGTTCTGGTTGGCGACTCCATTGTTAAAGAGTATAAAGACTTTAGATTTTATGAATATTAAAAATAGGAACAGTCAATTGAACTGCTCCTATTTTTCTGCTAAATATATTGTAGTTTTCTTATATGTATAATGATAGATTAGCGGATTCTCATCTACGGTACTTACTTCAAATATGAAGAAGTGATCGCGGTTATCTCTGGACTTTTCCTTATTGAGGACAAAGTAATTCTTACGTGAAGTCGCCATTGTTTTTAGGATATCATCAGTTAGGAAGGTCAATGGAATATTCATGTTAGAGTAGCGGTAGAAGTCACGTTCAAAATCTTGGTAGCTCTCGCTATAATAGTCCATTTGTAGGTGATTACGCTGAAACTCAAGCTGATTCATAGAGCACCTCCTCGACAAGTTCAATACTAATAATGTCTTTTAATTTCAAATTGATGTGACCTGTTGTAGTTTTTATCAAAATGAAATCTTTGGTCAGACTTGGTATTGTTCCAGTGTAGGAAACACGCTTGTTTTTTTCAATCACTTGAATGCGTGTGCGTAGCTGCCCGGCGTATACTTGACTGAGGAGTAATAATTTCTTCTCTAGTGATAAGTCAGACATGTACGTTACTTTGTTTGTATCATCAGAGAGTGCTGATGCATGTTCAGATAGGAAAAAGCCCATCCATTTTTGCATCTTTGTATCCTGGTACTCTCTTGCTGATTGAAATGGTAAATATGAACGGTCAATCATATCAAATCCTTTCTATGCAGAGGCAAGGGTATTTTTATCAAATTGAATCGTAAAACCTTGAATTCCCCCACCTGTGTAACATTCTTTAAAGCGATTGATTACCTCAGTATAGATTATCACAGATGAGCTTGTTGGCTTAATGCTAAATGTAAATTCCAATGGTAATCGGTTTTCAGATTTAGCATGTACTAGTCGTATCGATATTTCAGTTGTTTTGAGTTTTCTCTGACGAAGTTTTGAAGTTGCTGTTTCAACGATTCCATGTAAAAATCTTTCAAGCATTTCAATATCATTACATCCTTTGCTACGGATTTCTGAAAATTGTACTGTATTTTTTTCTTGTTTCATTTTAATCCCTCCAATCCACCCGCGGAATGACCACCGATAAGTTTACTGCGTTCAATATTTCTGGAACCTTCAGTTAGGACGGTTCCTTTTTGTATGGCTAAAAAACCAAACTGTTCTCTGACAACATCAATAGCTGTCTGAAGTCTATTATCTTTTTCAATTTGTTCTACATCATCAAAGAGTGATAGTAGAGTATAGCTTTCATCTACGAAGCCACTATAAGATACACCAATTTGTCTCACTGCACCAGAGGTGTATTTTTTCGGAATAATACAAGTACATGACTCACCATTGTTTTGGGGAGATTTGCGGGTTCAATTTTATTCTGAGCATTTATAGATTTTTTCATCTCAGTCCTAGAATAGCCAATATGAATAGAAACGACAGTAGTCAATACTAGGGCTACTGTTCCGTTCCACAGTATCATTTAAAAATCATTTTCACACCCTTTCGTCTATTAGTATAGAAGAAAGCTCTCAGCACACGTTGAGGCGGTATCACTGCTTGTAAAAGATTAGAAACCTTTGAACGAAAGGGAGAATGAAAAGCGTGAAGGTAGCTTCTCTAATCGAATAGAGGGTAAGAATCAGAGTAATAGTTCAAGTATGGCTTCTGGATACTATAGTCTGACATGCTATCAATCTATTTCAGAAACTGGACAAATTGTAGTAACTTTCCTTGAAGGAACTGAAGTGGATTTATAAGAGAGTGTGACCGGGAAGTTGCAGTCTTTTTTTGGGTTTTAATGATATAATGAGATTATAAACGTCGATATTGTTTTAATTTTCTGGAGGATGTGTAATGTTGAATTTAGTAAAAGGTCACCAAGTTAGCTTGGTAGAAAACCTGTTTGAATCATTTACAAAGTTAACTGAACATCATTTGATGGCGAATGTACACGCAGAAAAAATATTAGAGGTTTTTCAACACTTTATTGCGATTCATGACGAGCCCTTGTTTTTTATTTTGGAATTGCCTGTCAGTATTGATAGAGAAAAAGTGATAGCAAAGAATATTATCAAGGAATCCCATAAGGATGTTTATTATATTGATGGTTGTTCAAGAGAGGAATGCCTAGCACTGTTGATTAGATACGGTGATTTGCATATTAATGATGGACTTAGTCAGTTTGGATTTGGTGGTCATAAAAGTCATGATGAGATCATGCTTGATAGCTATAATATTGTGACAATTTATAGTAAAGAACTATCGAAATTTAATGACTTTTTTGAGCCTCATAATATTCAATTTGTTGAAGAACTAGTGACAGCTTGGAAAACTTTTTCTAAGACCTCCCCAGGAATCTCTGAAATCTATGAAAGTAATGGAAAAACTGTTTATGATTTGCCTGAAGAATTAGCTGAATGGGGAATATATTTAGCTGAAACTCGAACAGAATAGGTATAACTATAGATTAGAAAGAGAATATTTCAATTCCTTAAAATTTTATTTAGAGCAAAGGTGGATATTGAAGTTGTAAGATAAATAATGATTATTTATGGCAGAACTCTGGTTCTGCCTTTTTTATTTATGAAGTATATGAAATATGGCATAAAAGACTAAAGAAAAAATGCAAAACGTTTAATAAATTAGAATTTTCTTGCTACTTTTTGAAAAATATTTTTTCCTTACAGAATCCTTAAAAATATTTTTTATACTATTTACAAGATTAAAGGAGGAACAAAATATGAGCAAATATATTTTGGAAACAAATGAGCTAACAAAAGTTTTTGGAAAACAAAAAGCTGTAAATAATGTGTCATTAAAAATTGAGGAAAATTCAGTATATGGATTACTAGGACCTAATGGTGCAGGTAAATCTACGACATTAAAGATGATTACAGGTATGTTACACAAGACGTCAGGTGAAATTATGTTTGAAGGACATGAATGGAGTAGAAATGATTTATCAGATATTGGTGCTTTAATCGAGATGCCACCCTTATACGAAAATTTAAGTGCAAGAGAAAATCTAAAAGTTAGAACATTATTACTTGGATTACCTGATGCAAGAATTGATGAAGTTTTAGAAATTGTAGATTTAAAAAATACCGGAAAAAAGAAAAGCGGTCAATTTTCTTTGGGGATGAAACAAAGATTAGGTATTGCAATTGCTTTATTAAATAATCCTAAACTATTGATACTAGATGAACCGACAAACGGATTAGATCCATTAGGAATTCAAGAGTTACGAGATTTAATACGAAGCTTTCCAAAAAAAGGAATAACAGTAATTCTGTCTAGTCATATTTTAGCAGAAGTGGAACAAACTGCTGATCATATAGGAATTATACATGATGGAGAATTAAAATATCAAAACACAATTAATCATAATGAAAATTTAGAAGAACTTTTTATGGATGTTGTAAAGAATGGAAAGAGGGTGTAGCTTAATGAAAAATTATATTTTTGCAGAAAATTTGAAACACAAACACAGTTTTTTGTTGAAGATATTATTTATTGCACCAATTATATCTTTACTTGTTGCGTTTGTATTAATGCCATTATATTTTAGTGTAAATGCATATAATTGGTGGTATGTGATGATTATGCCAGCAACTTTCGCTTTAATACCAGCAATGATGCATAGAAAAGAGGAAAGAAAATTAAACTACCGAGCAGTTTTTTCACTTAATGTTGATTTAAAAAAAATATGGATATCAAAAATACTAACAGCTTCAATTTATCTAAGTATAACTGCTATTTTGCATATGCTAGGAGTATTTGTTTTTCAATTTTTCATTGGAGAACAATTAACAGGAAACTATGCATTCACGACATTATTATTCGCAAGTGTATTATTGGTTATAACTAACATATGGCAAGTTCCGTTTTGTTTTTTCCTAGCTAAAAAGTTTGGGTTTATAGCAAGCATTGTAGTAAATGCTGTATTAGGTCTTGTGGTAGGAATTTTGTTAGCTGACGGTTCTATGTGGATTTATTGCCCTTATTCTTGGGGGATTAGATTGATGGTACCCGTTATGCGTATTTTACCGAACGGTGTGCCAACAGAAGTATCAAATCCAATGATTTTAAACACATCCTTACTTGTTCCTTGTATTTTATCAATATGTTTGTTTACATTATTGACTTTCATTACTGCAAAATGGTTTTCTAAGCAAGAGGTGAAGTAATGATGAATATATTAAAATCAGAGTTTTATAAATTGAAGCATACATGGATTCCCTGGGCTCACTTTATCTTACCTGTTTTATATGCACTAATATTTTATGGGGCAGCAACATTTACAAGTCTAAAAAATTTTTCTTATATGGATATCATACTGAATTATTTTGTGCTTTTAGGTGCTATCTTACCAATAATATTTGGTGCTATCACATCTAAGGTTGTTGACATGGAAGCAAGTGCTGGACGATTTCAAGTGATTCTATCAACTACAAAATCCAGAAGCAAGGCTTATGGCGGAAAACTTATAATGCTCTTATTGAGTTTTCTATTTTCTATAAGTTTAGCAGTTTTTATATTTGCAATGCTATTTGGTAATCAAGCGACTATGGCTTGGTTAATTGAATTATTATTAGTTTTTATAGGATGTTTATCTACATATATGATTCATTTATGGGTATCACTTATGTTAGGTGGTGGTGCATCTATTGGATTGGGATTTGTGGAAACGTTGATTGCTTTACTTTCAATAACCAATTTAGGTGAAAATATCTGGTATTTTTTACCTTGTACTTGGGCATCGAGATTATCTGCAACATATATTGTTGGAAGTGAATTGGCTGATAGCTCATATTTAATTAAAGAGTTTACCATGTGGGGCTATGTAGCAATACCTATTACAGTAGTCATTTTTACTGGCTCTTTATTATGGTTCAATAGGTGGGGTGGAAAGTCAATCAGTGAATAATAGCTCTAAATGTATTTGTAAATGGAATATGGTATAATAATAAAATATTTATAAATATGGAGGTGGTTTGGTATGGCAAGAATTCTTGCTATAGATGATGAATTAGATATGCTGACTCTAATCAAGAATATTTTAATAAAAGGAGATCATATTGTTGATATTTACCAAACCACGGTAGATATTGATGAAAATAGTTTGGGGAAATATGACTTAATATTACTTGATGTAATGATGCCAGAGGTTGATGGAATCAGCTATTGTAAAAATATACGTAGCAAAGTGGATTGTCCGATTATCTTTTTAACTGCAAAAGCAATGGAAACGGATATAGTAGATGGCTTATTAAGTGGAGGAGATGACTATATTACCAAACCATTTGGTGTTGGTGAATTGTTAGCAAGGGTAGAAGCTCATCTGAGAAGAGAACAAAGAGAAAAACATTCGAGTTTAAACTTAGGGAATATAAGATTTGATTTATCCTCCAATCAAGTATTTGTGAAGGAGGAAGAAATTCATCTGACAAAGTCTGAATATCAAATTTCGAAGCTTTTAGCAAAGAGAAAGGGACAAGTTTTTTCAAGAGAACAAATATATGAAATGATTTTTGGATTTGATGGGATTGGTGATTCTTCTGCCATATCAGAACATGTAAAAAATATTAGAGCAAAGTTCTTAAAATTTGGTGAAAATCCAATTTCTACAGTTTGGGGGATTGGTTATAAATGGAATTAATTAGAAAAGGACAGTCGCTCAAAATAGTATTTCTTAAATACTTAATGACTGTTGGAGTTGGTTTAGGATGTGCCATCGTACTAGCTTTATTAACTTTTACAGCGTTTTATAGTGTTGGTTTGATTCTTCCGGCTAACCATACAGAAAATTTATTACAAGAAAATAAATATAAAATTTTAAATAAAATAGACTTTGATGAAGCATTGATACCTAAAGGAGCTAGCTATATGTTTTTATCGCCAGATGGTGAAGTGATAAAAACTAATATGGATGAAGCTATTCAACTGAAAGCTAAGAATTTTCACAATCATGAGGGATTTTCAACTCCATATTCTTCATTTATAGAATTTAAAAGGAATGATGGATATGTATTAATCCATTATTCACTGGAGCCACACTACAATAATGATTGGATGGAAAAATATTTCCCTAGTGTAGATTTACTATTAATATTTTTATTAATCATTTTCTTTTTAATGAGTGCATTTGTGGCTACTCTAATCTGGGCAAAACGAATAACAAGGCAATTATCGCCAATGCTAGAGGCATCAGATAAAATCGCCAACCAAGAATTAGACTTTGAAATAGGAAGTTCAAATATCAAAGAATTTAATGATGTCTTAAATAGCCTTGATATAATGAAAAAAGCCTTAAGTGATTCATTAAGAGAAAATTGGATTAAAGAAGAGAATAAGAGAAGTCAGATATCGGCATTAATGCATGACTTAAAAACTCCGGTTTCTATTGTCCAAGGTAATGCTGAATTGTTAAAGGTAACTGATCTAACTGATGAACAAAAAGATTATGTAGAGTACATTATAAAAAATTCAACACGTATATCAGATTATACAAAAGCTCTGATGGAGATGAATCAGTCAATTAAATTAAACTCGTTGAATTTAAAAAAAGTAAAGGTGTCAGAAATAATCGAAAGAGTTAGTGAAATAGCGAGAGAGATTACACTAGTACATGACCGTACTATATCTAAATCTATTAATTGTGAAGATTCAGATGTAATGATAGATATACAATTATTTGAAAGAGTCATTCAAAATATATTTAGCAATGCTATTCAATATTCACCAGACAAATCCAACATTGAATTACTAATAATGACTACAGATAAGATACTTTCAATATCTGTGATAGACGAAGGCCCAGGATTTTCTAATGAGGATTTAAAACGAGGAACGGAACAATTTTACCGTGGAGATAAGAGTAGACATTCAGCTACAAACTATGGTTTAGGTTTATATAATTCTTGGAAAATAATGTTATTACATAATGGACGCATCATATTAGAAAACAACTCGGATAAACATGGTGCAAGTGTAAAGTTAGAATTACCATTACTATAATAGAACAGGAATTGTTTTCAAATGGAATTTATTAAAAATATATCCTTTTTGCTTTTGGTGTAGAATAGAAAATTTACTCCGCTATCAAGCAAGAATCTTACATAGTAGAAAGCTAAATTCAACAAACAAGCTTCAGTTTGTTGAATTTAGCAAGGTACAAGTTTTTATGAGATGAAACCTATAAAATTTGTACGGATACTGTAGGGTAAGAAAAAATATTTTCATTCTAAAGTTTAAGTTTAAACATTAACTCTATCCCTTTCGTTCTATAATATAGAAGTTTACTAGCACCACATGAGGAGAAATCATGAGGGATATTCTCAGTTGAATAAGTAAGAGTATAATCTACATCTCCAAAGTAGGAGTGGCTAGTTCCAGCAGAAAGACCTTCATAGGTTTTATAACTGAATAGATCGACTTACTTTGTTGTCGAATTTTTCCTGTTCTTCAAGTAATTCTAAGGAATAGACGACAACTTTAAAATCAAATAAGCTAAAAATGCTCTAAAATCATTAAATTGACATAAAAGTGTTTTTTATTGTCAAAATATACAATTGAAAAAATTTCCAGTTTTTTTAAAATCACTTTCTTAGATGACAATTTAATCAAAATATGATATAATACAGAAAAAGTAAAAATAACAAAAGTAACTTACAGAAGTAAAAGAAAAAAAGTAAATAGATAGCCACGGCGGATATTCCTTTCATCGTTTAGAAGGAGTTGCTGTGGTTATCGTTGTCGCTGAGCTAATTAATTGCTCTTATTACTTAGATGAAGTTACTTTTATTATTGAATTAATTTGAATAATAATAATGATCAATGAAAGTACTCATCGATATTCCCTTTATGCAGTTTAGAGCACAAAGGAAAATAGTACTGATTTGATCGTTTTTTTCTGTATTGACATCATAAAACACAGTAAGAACCTTCAGTCATAATAAACAAGGAGGTAACATGAGATTTGTTGTCAAAAGACTTTATCTGAATTTAAATTCGGATAAGGTTTTTTATTAGCCTTGATTCTTTCATATACTTCATAACTAAATTGGAGTAATAATTTATGAAAATCGTTATCCTCACTATTATTACTTGTATTTATGGCTTGTTTATGTCGTTCAATATGAGAAAGAGCTCTTCTCAAATTTTCTCCTTTTAATTTGTTCATATTTATATTATAAACTGAAGACAGCTAATTTTGATATTTTTCTCTGAACTGTACGATTTTGCGCCTGAAATGTAGGAATTACCTTTCGTTGTGATGTGATAAAACTTACAAGTTCTTTTTGTTATTCTTGACCTAGTTTTTATAGAAAGAAGGTCTAAGATGTTAAATAAAGTCAAAACTAAAGCCTTAATTAGTGTTGGAGCAGTGGCTGCGACTAGCTTTATTCTCATGATGGGATATACTGCTGGTCAACATTCTACTGCTAAACAAAGTCGCAAAGAAATCGAATTGGCTGCAGCTAAACTTGTAGAGGACAAACAAGCAGAAGATAAAGCCAGCATTTTGTCATCAGATACTGTAAAAGAATTTTTGACACAGTACTATACGAAAGAAAAGCTCGGAGAAAATAATACACGTATTCAACCTTATATGACTGAATCAGCTTATTCTCAAGAATTGTCAAGTCAAAATGATGCCATGAACCAAGTTTATAAGGACTATATTTTGGATTATCATTTTGAAAAAGCAGATATCTTTGTCAATCAGACTACGAATCAAGCCATTGCCATGGTCTCTTATAATGTAACCTATGTATCTGATTTAAAGAATGCCAACCAATCAAAGACAAATCAAACAGAAACCAGAACTGTTAAATTGTCCTATTCTAAACTACCTGGTAAGTTATTGGTCAACCAAGTACAGGTTTGGAAATCTGGGTTAGATGATTTAGATAAGGCAACTCCCAAAACTTTAGAAGAATCCTCATCTGTTCCATCATTACCAAATACTACAACAAAATGATGATATTGCATGGAAATAGAAGAATGTAAGCAAATTTCAATTCTTGATGTAGCCAATCGTTTAGGTATCTCCTTTAAACAAGTTTCGAGCAGTGTCTATGAACATCCTGAACACGATTCATTTCGGATTTTTTCAACTACCAATACTTTTAAATGGTTTTCAAGAGATATTCAAGGTGATGTCATTGATTTTGTTCGACTTGTTCAGGGAATTTCCTTTAAAGAAGCTCTAGCCTTTCTTTCTGAAGAACCTTTTCAAAAAGAAGCTGTTCAAGAAAAAAGAGAGAGACCATTTTATTATCCTTTAAAGAGAATAGAAGATTCTAACTGTAGTCTGGCCAGATATTACTTAACAGAATGTAGAGGAATTTCAGAAGAAATCGTACAAAGGATGATTCAACAAGGTTTAATAGCACAAGCCAGCTGGAAAACAAATGAAACAGTTGAACCTGTTATTGTTTTTAAAATCTTTGATCATCGTCACAAGCTGCAGGCAGCAAGCTTACAGGGGATTTATAAGAATCACTCTCTTCCTAGAGAGAGGCTGAAAACGATTCTAAAAGGAAGCCATGGATATGTTGGAATATCCTTTGATATTGGTAAACCAAATAGACTGGTCTTTTGTGAATCGTTCGTCGATTTGATGAGCTATTACGAACTTCATCAACAAAATCTATCTGATGTTCGTTTGGTATCTATGGAGGGATTAAAAAGGTCTGTTGTCGCTTATCAAACTTTACGACTGATAGCTGAAGAAAATCAGAAATTGGAATTTTTAGATACAGTAATACCTTCAAAGTTATTGCCTTTAATCAATACAATTCGTGATACAACCAGCTATTTTGATAATCATCCTGATTTATTGACACTGGCAGTAGATTGTGATGATGCAGGTAAAGATTTTTCTGATAAGTTATCTCAAGCTGGATTGCCTGTTTTACTGGATTTACCTGATAATGAATCTGGGAAAGAAAAAGTAGACTGGAACGATATTCTTCGAGAAAAGAAATCAGATTTACAATTGATGATCGAGAATGCAAAAGAGACATTTGGAAATCCACCAGTAAGACAAACCTCTCAATGTTTAGAATTGTGATAACAAAATCAAGATGTTTTAGCTAATATTAGAATGAAGGAGGATCGTATATGACCATTATTGAACGCTTAGAAGAAAAGGTCACTAGGCAAGAAAGTAAGGTAGCAAGAGAGACAGAAAAACTAGCTGCTTACAAAGAGCAACTGGAGACAGCGATGTTTGCGACGTTCAAAAGGCGTCAAAGCATTAGTCACATGAGTTTTGAAGAAGCTCTTGACCATGCATTTGGCAAAGAAAGACAATTCGATGATTCTGAATTTAGAAAGGATGAAATGAGTGAATGACAAAAGATTGGAATTTTAATCAACCATTGGAAAGTAAATCAGAAAATCAAGAAGATCCAGATAAAATTGCGTCCTTATTTGGAAATCATCAAGGAGGTAATGATGTAAACTATGAAGCAGCTTTTCAAAAGCGCAAACAAGCACCTGTGACGGAATCAAATTCTAGTTCTAAACCCAAAGTTACAGAGGTTAGAACAGGAAAAGAGACAGATATCACTACAAGTTATCAGCAACATCTTAAAAGACTTATTGCAGATAACAATAGCGATATTCAAAGTAGTCAAAAGAAAATTGAAGAGCTACATACGCTGATTGACACAAAGAATAAAGACAATAAGAAATTGCAGTCAATTTATGATGCGATTTCCGAATTACACTAAGCAGTCCTGATAGGCTGCTTTTTTTGAGAGGTTATAGATGTTTACAAAACTTTTTAAGAAAAATCACGACAATAGTGATGTATTTAAAAAGCTGATTCATAGACTATCTGATATGTCTGTCCAAGATCTTGAAAAAATAGACCGACTGCTAGATATCATTTTCACTCCAGATCAAGGATCAGAACAACTAAAAACAGAAGCAACTTACAGAGAAGAAACTTTGGACGACACATTAAAAGAAGCTAAGAATCAACTTCATAAGGAACAATTGGAGAAGAATTTAGAGAGATTTAGGAAAAACAATCAATAACGCACCAACGATTCTTTTTTTATTTTCTATTTTTTCTGGTTCTTTATCTTTTTCAAAAGTTATAACTTTCTTAAGTGATGGTTTCCTAACAATGTAAGTATAAATTAAGCACAGTTTATGATTATTTTAAATCTTGGGGGTTATTAAACTCTTGATTTTTTCCAGCAGCTATGGTATTCTTTTGTTAGTTAATAAACTTACAAAAGGAGAACAAATGTTTTCACCTACTAAATTAAAAGAAAAAAGAGAAAGTCAAGGATTATCACAATCTCAACTTGCATCCAGTTTGGGAATCAGTAGAGCTTCATACTTTAATTGGGAATCAGGTAAAACAAAGCCTAATCAAAACAAT
Source organism: Streptococcus sp. HMSC062B01 (assembly GCF_001811085.1). Lineage (NCBI taxonomy): Bacteria > Bacillati > Bacillota > Bacilli > Lactobacillales > Streptococcaceae > Streptococcus > Streptococcus sp. HMSC062B01. Next base: position 12,892 of record NZ_KZ672763.1, on the reverse strand, counting down.
CTAACCAAATTGAGTCAGATTTTGAATGTTGATCCTCGATATTTTGAATCAGAGTATGAAATAGTTGAAACTTATCTCAAGCTAACTGAAAAGAATCAAAAAGCGACACTTCATTATGCAAAAGACTTATTGAACAATCAAAACTCTAAAGTTGTAGAAGTTTCTGAACGATTTGCTTATAAGGTCTATGAAAAATTATCAGCTGGTACAGGAACAGCTTACTTTGATGATGGTAATTACGATACAGTTTACTTCAATCATCAATTTGATTATGACTTTGCATCATGGGTGTTTGGTAATTCAATGGAACCGACGTATGAAAATGGTTCTGTAGCCCTTATTAAGCAAACAGGATTTGATTATGATGGAGCTATTTATGCGATAGATTGGGATGGTCAAACCTATATTAAGAAAGTGTATCGTGAAGAAAATGGACTTCGTTTAGTTTCACTCAATCGGAACTATTCAGATAAGTTTGCACCTTATGATGAGAATCCTCGCATTATAGGGAAAATCGTTGGGAACTTTATTCCTTTAGAGGACTAAGTATGAGTTGGTTTGATTATAGTCTCGAACCTAATAGTGACATTGCCTTTATTGATATGAAATCTTTTTACGCAAGTGTAGAATGTGTAGATAGAGGCCTGCATCCACTTAAGACTTCACTTTGTGTTATGAGTCGTGCTGATAATTCTGCTGGTTTAATCCTTGCTTCCTCTCCTATGTTTAAAAAGGTCTTTGGAAAGTCGAACGTTGGACGTTCCTATGATTTACCATTTGATGTAAAGACTCGCAAATTCTCTTATTATAATGCTAAGAAGCAAGGTTTACCGACAACGATAGACTATGTCCGCTATATAGAGGAATGGGCAAAATCAACCGTGATTGTTTCTCCGAGAATGGATACTTACATTGCTGTCAACATGGAGATTCAAAAAATCTTTCAAGATTTTGCAGCACCAGATGATATTTATCCCTACTCAATTGATGAAGGATTTATTGATTTAACAAGTTCATTAAATTATTTTGTACCAGATAAAAGTATTAGTAGGAAAGATAAATTAGATATTATTTCGGCTGCTATTCAAAAAAAGATTTGGAGAAAAACTGGAATCTATTCAACTGTAGGCATGTCTAATTCCAATCCCTTATTAGCTAAGTTAGCACTAGATAATGAAGCGAAAAAGACTCCGACAATGAGAACCAATTGGTCCTATGAGGATGTCGAAAAGAAAGTATGGACTATCCCTAAAATGACAGATTTCTGGGGAATTGGAAATCGCATGGAGAAGAGATTACATAATTTAGGTATCTTTTCGATTAAAGAATTGGCTCAGGCTAATCCTGACTTGATTAAAAAAGAGCTTGGTATCATGGGTCTAGAGTTATGGTTCCACGCCAATGGGATTGATGAAAGTAATGTTCATAAACCTTATAAGCCAAAGTCAAAAGGGATAGGGAACTCTCAAGTTTTACCAAGAGATTATATTAAACAAAGAGATATTGAAATTATACTTCGTGAGATGGCAGAACAAGTTGCAGTTAGATTGAGAAGAGCTGGTAAAAAAGCAACAGTAGTTTCTATACATCTAGGCTACTCTAAAGTGGAACAAAAGCGTTCTATCAATACTCAAATGAAAATTGAACCAACCAATCAAACAGCACTACTGACAAACTACGTTTTAAAGTTATTTCACACTAAATATACTTCAGGAGCTATCAGGAATGTTGCGGTTAACTATTCTGGTTTAGTGGATGAATCCTTTGTATTGATTTCATTATTTGATGATATTGAAAAAATAGAAAAAGAAGAAAGGCTCCAGTCCGCAATCGATGCTATTCGAACAGAATTTGGTTTCACTTCATTATTGAAAGGAAATGCCCTGGATCAAGCTTCTAGAACCATTGCAAGAAGTAAACTCATTGGTGGTCATTCAGCTGGAGGATTAGATGGTTTAAAATGATGAATCGTTCTTATTTACCTTTTATGTCTGCAAGAGAGTATCAAGATCGTGGGATGGCTAAGTGGATGGGATTCTTTTTGTCAGAACATTCAAGTTCTCTTTGGGAAGAAAAAAATAAAGAAGATATCTCCATTTCCCTATCAATGGAAGAGAAAGTTTTATTTGTTCGTCAACTTTATACGAATGTGTTCCCTGCAACTTTTGTTTTTAAGTTCTCCAATAGAAGAAAAGTAGTATCGGGTATTGTTAAAGAGATTGGAAAAGAGTTTATATCTATTAAATCAGACACTGGTTTTCTTCGATTAGAATGGTCAGATATACTCGATATCCAGATAGAAGGTGAGGAATTACATGAATCGTAAAGAATTATATGATGATAAATTGCAGCTGGACTATTTTTCTGATTCTTATTTAAGGTTTGAGTCAGATTTTTATAAGTATTCTGCTTTAGACATACCATTAACATTTATCACTGATGATATTTTACGCACAATGGCTATGTCTCAAAAACATTATTTTAAACTTAATAAAAGTAAATCTTTAGACGGTCGTGACCATTACTTTGTTTTTTCTATCAAGATGAACAAAGACAGTAGTGGGATTAGACAGTATGAGTATCAGAGACATTGTTTTAGTTTGTAAGAGTCCGACAGGGCTCTTTTTTCTGTGATAATTTTATCAAAAAGTATTTGTTATACTTTTTTTAATTTAGATTTATCTTGGGGGTTTGGGGGCGGAGCCACCAAGTTATCTTATCGTTGGCTGTCAAAATTGGAGGATTTTGGTCGGCTGGCGATATGATTTTTGAGATATTGTGGACACAATATCTGAGCTCGCAAAGCCTTACAAAAAAGTTGAATCTATTTTGTAAAACGTACTGACAGTGTCTGTAAGCTTACATTGTCAGTACAAGTATCTATGAGAGAGGATAAATCATATGAAAAGAGATATACGTAGTATTCGGAAGCAATTTCGCTTAACAGAAACGGAAGAAAAACAAATACTAGATTTAATGAGAGAGAAAGGAGATGATAATTTTTCTGATTTTCTCCGTAAAAGCTTACTATTATCTGATGGACAAAAACAGATGGAAAAATGGTTCAACCTTTGGAAAAAACAAAAGTTGGAACAAATTAGCCGTGATGTTCATGAAGTATTCATAATTGCTAAAACAAATCATCAGGTTACTCACGAACATGTTTCTATTTTGTTAACTTGTATTCAGGAATTAATTAAAGAGGTAGAAAATACAAGTCCTCTTAGTGAAAATTTTCGTAACAAATACATGAGGTAGTAGAGTGGAACATCGATATAGAACAAATTTAAAAAAAGTCTTTCTATCTGATCTAGAATTAGTTAAATTGAATGAAAATATCTCAAAAAGTAACTGCTTATCATTCTCAGAATATGCTCGACGAACCCTACTTGACCCTAGCATGAATTTTATCACCATTAATACAACTGGTTATCAAGATTTGATTTTTGAATTAAAACGAATAGGAAATAATATTAATCAAATAGCCAGGAGTATAAATTATTCTAATTTAATAACGGAAGTTGAATTATATGAATTGAGAAAAGGTATAGAAGAGTTAATAGTAGAAGTGGAGAAAGATTTTCTTATCCAATCTGAAAAATTGAGGAAATTTTATGGTCATCACTAAACACTTTGCGATTCATGGAAAAAATTATCGTAGTAAACTAATCAAATATATTTTGAATCCAAATAAAACAAAAAAACTATCACTAGTTTCAGATTTTGGTATGAGAAATTATTTAGATTTTCCTAGTTATAAAGAACTAGTGAAGATGTACAATGATAATTTTTTAAGTAATGATACTCTTTATGAATTTCGTCATGATAGGCAAGAAGTAAATCAACGAAAAATTCACTCTCATCACATCATTCAGTCCTTTTCTCCAGATGACCATCTCACTCCTGAACAAATCAATCGGATTGGTTATGAGACAGTTAAAGAATTGACAGGAGGTAGATTTCGTTTCATTGTAGCAACTCATGTCGATAAAGATCATATCCACAATCACATCATCCTAAATTCAATTGATAAGAATTCTGATAAAAAATTTCTATGGGATTATAAAGCAGAACGTAATCTAAGAATGGTTTCAGATCGTCTTTCAAAAATTGTAGGTGCAAAAATTATAGAAAATCGTTATTCTCATCATCAGTATGAAGTTTATCGCAAAACAAATTACAAATATGAAATAAAACAACGAGTATATTTTCTAATCGAGAACTCGAAAAATTTTGAAGATTTCAAGAAAAAAGCAAAAGATTTACATTTAAAAATTGATTTTAGACACAAGCATGTTACTTTTTTTATGACTGATTCAAATATGAAGCAAGTCGTACGTGATAGTAAATTGAGTAGAAAACAACCTTATAATGAAACTTATTTTAAGAAAAAGTTTGTTCAAAAGGAAATCATAAACATCTTAGAATTTTTACTTCCGAAAACGAAGAATATGAATGAATTGATTCAACGAACAGAATTTTTTGGATTAAAAATAATTCCGAAAGAAAAACATGTTCAATTTGAATTTGATGAGATTAAGGTTTCAGAGCAGGAATTTGTAAAAACGAATCGGTATAGTGTTAGTTATTTTCAAGACTATTTTAATAACAAAAATGAAACTGTTGTCTTAGATAATAAAAATTTAGTTGAACTTTACAATGAAGAAAAGCTAATTAAAGAAAAAGAGTTGCCGACAGAAGAGGTGGTATGGAAATCCTATCAAGATTTCAAGAGAAATAGGGATGCTGTTCATGAGTTTGAAGTAGAGTTGAATCTTAATCAAATAGAAGAAGTAGTAGACGATGGAATTTACATTAAGGTACAGTTTGGTATCCGACAAGAAGGACTTATTTTTGTACCAAATATTCAAATCAATATGGAAGAAGAAAAAGTTAAAGTATTTCTCAGAGAAACTAGTTCTTACTACGTATATCATAAAGATTCAGCAGAAAAAAATCGCTTTATGAAAGGTAAAACTTTGATTAGACAATTTAATCTTCAGTATGAACCGCAGTATATGTATAGAAGAATTTCTCTTAGCAAAATTAAAGAAAAAATAGAACAATTAGATTTTCTTATATCTGCGGAAAATAGTTCGAATGATTTTGAAGATATATCAAAGGATTTCATTGCCCAAATATCATATCTAGAGAATATGATTGAACAAGTTCAAAATAAAATTAATGATTTAACTAGTTTAGAGGAAGTATTGTTGAAATATACGACAAATAGTTCTAGCAATTTAGAAAATAGTATTCAAGATAAAAGTTCAGTAGATAAAATAGAGAAGGATTTATACATTTATAAAGGAAAGATTGAAAAACTGAAGGAACAACATAGAGAAGCAATAAATTTATTTGAAATGTTTAATAAAACAATAAAGAAATATAAGAAAAAACAAAATATGAAATCTATTGAGGAAAATGAGATACATTTAGAGTAAACAGTTTCCTAAAAAGTATATATAGAATAGTTTCATGTGCCAATTTGTCACATATTTAAAAATAAGAAAATAACTATATTATACTTGTTTTAGGAGACATTAGATGTTGAAAAGGATTAGAGATTTACGCGAGGATACTGATTTGACACAAGAGTATGTTGCAAAAACAATCTTAAATTGTACAAGATCAGCGTATTCTAAAATGGAATCAGGTACCAGATTAATCTCTATAGATGACCTTATCAAACTTGCAGATTTTTATAATGTAAGTTTAGATTACCTTGTAGGTCGAGTGGATAATAAAGAAGACCATTACTCCAAAAAGTATTAGGTTAAGAAAGCACATTGACAATTAAATAGTCCAAAATGGTACTTTCCTCATTTGTGGAGCAGTTTTGAATGGCTCGCCATGATAAGAGCGACATTAAAACCATCAATAAAATAGAGCGATACTTTATATGCCATGATACAAATGATATACAATGATACTTCTGACCGTTCAGGCTGCCACCGTAAAAGAGCAGCAAGTGAAATTCTTATGATGACTTCATCAGTCATGCCATGGAGGTGAAAAAATCTAAGAAAGGAAGTAGTAAAATCATGGAAACAGTAAACTATAAAGATTTAGTTGCGATTGGTTTTCCAGAGCACACATCGAGAAATATTATTAGACAAGCAAAAAAGATTGCGGTAAAAAAGTTTGAAGAAGCTAGAAAAAATAATAAGAATGCGGTACAATTAGGATGTTCACCTTTCGATAATAAAAGGTTAGGCATTGCTCCTAAAAATATTGTAGAAAATTTAATTGGTATTTCTTTTTCAGATATAGAAGGTGAGAAAAATGGTTATATCAAAGACAAAGAAATATAAAGGTGTATACAAAGATTCAAAAGGAAAAATTTATTTTCAAATTGAATTAGGAGTTGATCCAATAACTGGGAAAAGAATTCAAAAGAAAGGAAGGAAAAATCAACAGGGACTACCGTTTAATTCTTTTAAGGAAGCATATGAAGAGATACTTCGTTTAAAACATGAATTTGTGAACTCTACTATTAATAATAGTTTTCTAACTTTTAGAGAGTTTATGGAAGAGATTTATTTAAAATATTATCAACAAAAAGTTCAATTTGTAACTTATCAAACCGCTTTACCACATCATCAGTTATTTATTAAGCAATTTGGTAGTAAAAAATTATCAGATATTAGTACTATTGACTGTGAAAGATTTCGCTTAGCTATTATAGACATGTATTCTAGTAACTATGCTAAAAATATGTGGTCTAGATTTAAAGCATGTCTGGGCTATGCAGAAAGATTGGGTTATATTGATAGAGTTCCTTTTAAAGGATTAGATAATCCTAGAGGAAAGCACCCTGATACAAAATTTTGGACATTTGATGAATTTAAGAAGGTAATAAACTCTTTTGATATTAGTGAGTATGAGGGACTCCATAATTACATGACGATCTGGTTATATTTTATGACTGGTTTAAGAGTTAGTGAGGGTATTGCTCTTAAATGGGAAGATATTGATTTTGAACGTAAATGGATTCATGTTCATTCGACGATTGAGAAGGATAAAAACGGTGTATGGTATGCTAAACAACAAACAAAGACAGTAGCAGGGAATCGTAAAATTGATTTAGATGATTTTACAATTACAATACTTAAAAAATGGCGAGAAGTTCAAATCAAGAATGATGATAAAGATTATGTAATATCACGTTTTGGTGAGCCCTTGTGTAAGTCTACAATCTCTAGGATAATAAAAAGGCATGCTAAGATTACAGGTGTACCAGAAATTACGGGGAAAGGATTAAGACATAGTCATGCATCTTATCTTATAAATGTGTTACATAAGGATACTTTATATGTTTCATATCGATTAGGACATGCTGATAAGTCAACCACGTTGAATACATATAGTCATTGGTATTATTCAGGTGATTCAACAATTTCAGAAGAGATTACAAGCAGTTTAGATAATCTTGGATTATCAATTTACCTACCAAATTCCTGCCAGAGTTGAAAATTGAGGAATTAACCCACTAATACTGGGAGAAAATAGGATTTGCAAATTATTACTCTTAAATAATAGAGTAACGCAAATTGAATGCGAAAGCCTAGTATATTAAGGTTAAGAATTGCTTAAGGTGATTTAAATCTTAAATAGGGGAGTTATTCCCCACCAAATCCCCGCCAAGTTAGATCTTGGCGGGGATTTTTTTCTACAACAAAATAGACTATATAATTCCTTTGTTAGTTTTATCTTATGCAGAAAATATAGTGCTCTCTTATCTAAATCCAATCATCGCCTTCAACTGGTGCATATGCCCACCACACCTAGGCTAAACCAAGATCGGTAGCTTGGATAATATTATTTTGCATAGTAATTAAATTATGATGAAGTGCAAAATCAATGTATTCATCTAACTGATTTCTTTTATCAGCATAGCCTTCTTCAATTAATTTAGAGATTGATTCAGGTAAACTCACGTAATCTAAAAAGCTAGTGAAGTAGGTATCTGTTATTAGTGTTTCACAAATTTCAAAATTTGAACCTTTGAATTCTCTTTGTAAATGATTTTTAATTGACATTCTTTTACTTCTTTGAAATTTATAGTATGTCAGAAAAATGTGTTAAAACTGTTAGCTATACAACAGCCTATATTTTGAGTATGCCATAAAAACGCAGAAAAACTGTTTTTTTCCGTTGATTTCATGAGTAATCGTGAGTGATGTCTACCTAATAAGACGAGCAATCTCTGTAGATTTCTCACCCATCTTGAGATAGCGCTCATTTTACCACATTCAGAGTCTGATAATTAAGAATAGTTTGATTTTTCGTTGGAATGATTAGTGGGTATGTTCATCTACTTTTATACTGAATTGGAGAATTCTTATATATCAGAAGAATATGACTTTTGTGTTATACTTCATCTTACAACAGCAGTTGAATAAAAGTTTAAAAATGTTATAATACATATGTTGAGAGTGGTTAGATCACTTTTTGAAATAAATAATTGGCACATTGTCAAGTCAAGTGCAACAAGTTCATGGATAGACTAGGATTCCATTGTTTAGGCTGTTTGGGCTAGCCCAAACAGAAATTTTGAAGTTTTGTACTGATGAAGTCGCCTAGGTCTTTCGTTAATAGCTGAGAGATATTGAGCGAGTTCTTCGTCAGTCAGCGGATTGAGAGATTTGCCTTTAGGGAGAAACTCTCTGAGGAGCCCGTTGAAGTTCTCATTTGAACCTCTTTCATGTGATGAATGACGAACATATCTTTTCTGTTGCACTTCATTTTACAACACGGGAAATAAATAATTCCTTGAAAACGATTTTCTGTGAGTGCAGGAGTCTCTGTTTTCCTGTGTATTTCATATCGACATTTAAAAAAATAAGGAGGTTGTCTTTTGAAGAGAAAACAACAGGATTTTAGAAAGGAGAAGTACCTTCGTTATAGTATTCGGAAGTACAGCTTTGGGGCAGCATCGGTGGCAATTGCAGCCGGTTTGATGTTCCTAGGTAATGGTGCAGTATCTGCTACGGAGGTACAAGGTTCTGATACTACGGTAACAGTAACTAAATCACCAGCAACACCAGCACCGACGGATAAGTTGGAGTCAGATTTAGCAACAGTGAGATCTGAAGTTGTGACACCACCAACAACAGTATTAGCAGAAAAACCGGAGTCGCTTTCAACAGCGGTGAAACCTGAAGTTGCAACACCAGCAACTGCAGAGAAGGAAGATAAGATAGTAGAAGCTAAAAAAGCTGATAAGACTGCTCTGACTAAAAAAGTAGTTGAGTTAGAAGCAAAAGTTGCGTCTGCAAAGAAAGCTGATGCAACAGCGATAGTTACAGCAAATGAAGTATTGACTGCTGCAAAGGCAGTTCTTGCAAACGAAACTGCAAAACAGGCTGATATTGATGCAGAACTTGCTAAAGTTGAAGCTTTGATCACGGTTGTAGTTGAGTCAGACGAAGCTGGGAAACAAGTTGAGGAAACAGCAACAACTACAGCAGTCAAACCAGTGGCGACCACTGCTACAGAAAAAGCTGTAGAAGAATCTAAAAAGGTTTTGGAACAGGTCACGTCAGAAGCGGAAGTGACAAATGTTCTTGCAGATGAAGCAGTTCGTAGAAATAAGGTTGAAGACGCAAGCAAAGCAGCCATCGAAGCGGCAGTAGTCAACAATAAAGCAGCTATTGCGGAAGCTAAGAAAGTTTTAGCAGCTGATAACGTTACCGCACAGCAAATTCACACCCAACTATCACGCTTAAATGATTCCATTCTTGCTGTCTACAATGATCTGAAAAAAGCAGGAGTTGGAAAAGACGGGAATTTTGGAGTAGCTTTGGCTGCTCAAGATTTCTATGCTGAAGAAGGAACAAATGTCTCTCGTGTCTCAGAAATAAATGCTTCAAATCACACAGGTAAGGATACCTATACGATTCCAGTACAAGAAATTAAATTAATTACGGGTACTGATGCTACAGGGCTAGAGATTGAAGTCTATTCTAATCAGCGGGTTGGTAATGATACAAATGCTGGAAATGGGATGCATACAGAACAAGGTGGAAAGACTGGTCATAACAACAAAGGACGTGTAGACTATCCATTAACCCCTGATGCCGCTAAAAAATTAGCAGAAGAAGCCCCTCTTTGGAGAAACAAACTCCGTGCGGATGGGTCAAGAATTTTAAACGCTGCAACATCGATTTACTCTGCTAATGGTGGTTATGAATACCTAGCTACAGAAATTTATGGATTGGGTTACGAACAAGGAATTGATCGTGTACTAATTAAAGGCTTGAAAGATCGTATCGCTGTTTCTGAAAATGCCAAGCAAGCTGGTTGGAGTTTAACTTCTGTAACTCCAACTAACCTTGTGCCGGGATTGACATACGATTCAGAAACAGACACAATTCAAGGAAAAGTTATAGCGGATATTGAAAATGGAGTTTATGATTTACGATTTAATATTACTGCGACCAATACAGATGGTCGTACGGTAACTTTCCAAATTCAGAATCTTCGTGCTGGTTGGGTCGGGTGGCAAGATAGTACGCCTCCTAAAATAAAATCAGATTCTAAGCGTTATGATCGTAATGTTGGTGACGATGCTAATGTAAATATTCAATTCTATGATGAGTCAGGTGCAAGTGCAACACCAGCAAATAGTCGAGGAACTTATAACTATACGACGGTTGAAGGCAAAGTTGTAAGAGTACCTCAAAGATTCTCTAAATCAGTAACAGGAGTTTCGGGATATAATACTATTGGTGAAGCATTAGATGATTCCAAAGTATTAATTCCAGGAACTAAATATAGTGTTGCGAATAGTACTTCTGAAGAGCAAGCTGCTGATCAAACGAATATGGGGAGAGGAATCATTTCTGGGAAATTAACTGAAGCAGGAATTTACACAGTCTCCGTATTTGCAAAAGATTATGATAAGTTGGCTAATAATAATGTCTGGAACCAATCTGGACAAGAAGCACATGCTACTGTAACATTAGTTGTGAAACCAAAGGTTGAGGTTCAAAACGTTGAAACTTACTCAACGGTTGTACCAGTTAAAATTTCTAAAGGTGCGTCAAGTGCTAAGATAACAATGCCGGATGGTACTGTAACCAATCTAAAAGCAGTTAATGGCAAATGGCTCGTAGACAGTGGTTCAACCAACACAGCTGTTTCTGAGAATCAAGAATTAGGTACTGTTGATTCAGATACAGTATTTAATATTCCTGTGACATCAGAGGCAACTGCCAAAGTTGGTGTGAACAATATTAAAGTGGAAGCATCTGTTGAAAATGTTAAGGGAACTTTCTTACGTGAACAAGTTGAGTTAAATGGAACGGATGGGCAAAAACATACTGCGACTTTTAATAAGGCTACCGGACACTGGGAGTTACCTGGCGACTATGCTGAAAGTAAAACACTGAATGGTGATGGTACGACAAGATGGACTAAACGTCAAGTGTACACAGAAGCTCAGCAAGACGGTGGTATGAAATTTTATATCTATGAGTACATTCGACAGCTTGATAGCACTGGGAAAGTGACAAGTGTAGAAACGCCAACTCGTCCAGAAACGATTTATGTTTCTAGGAATACTAATCAGGTAGGAGATGGAATGTCAGTAACTGTCACTTACGATAAACATTCAAATACCTGGGCGTCATCTGATGGAACTGAAGTGACTGCTACTAAGCTTGAAAATGACTCTTGGGAAGTTCATACTAAGTCAGGATTTGGTGGTATTATTAGAGGGACGATTGCAACAAATACTGATGTGGCAACTGTAGTAAATACAAAACCAACAGCAACTTCACAAGATTATACTTCAACAAAAGGTACAGTTGTTGACCTTCGTAATGAAGCAAAAGCTGCAGTAAGCATCTCAGACTCTGAAGATACTAAATATGGAAAAACTACCTATATCACTCGAATCACAGTAACATCGCCTTCAGGAGTTCAAAAAGTATTTGATACCAAACAAGATGCAAATAACTATAATATTGCTAGTGGATATAGCTTAAATGAAGTAGGAGTATATACTGTTAAGATTGATGTTATTGATAGTAATGGAAATTATACTACTGAAGCAACAATCGGTGGAACTGAGTCGGGAGTTGATCATGGAGTTGATTCATCAACCGCTACAACAACCTACCATATTACAGTAACTGATACGATTGAAGGACATAATGTGACTTCGACTGATATTCAAGGTGCTACTCAAAATGAAACTCCAACCTTTACATCTGTTGGAGATGGATCACCAGTAAAACCGAGTGCTTCTTCGCCTGCTAAGTTAGTAGATCCAAAAACAGGTGGATTTGTTGATACTCTAACAATTGATGGTCAGGGTACCTACTCAATTAATAATGAAACAGGTGAAGTAACTTTTGTTCCATTGAAGACATTTACCGGTACAGCTACACCTGTCACAGTTTCACTTACTGCCAAATTAGGAAAAGATGCAGATGATACTGATATTACAGCAACTGCTACAGCAACGTATACTCCAACTGTAATACCTGTTAAACCAACTTCTACAGACGATGAATCTGAAGGACCTAAAGGGCAAAAACAAAACGGTACACCAACTTTTACTGGTGGTAAAGTTGAAGTAAACGGTGTAGAAAAGACTGTTGAAATTGATGAAAATGTTAAACCAACCTTTGATGATGGGACAACTAAGAAAGTTGTTCCGGGAGAAGGAACTTATACCATTGATGAAAATGGTGTGGTAACTTTCACACCAGAAAAAGACTTTGTTGGGAAGGCTTCAGGAGTTACAGTCAAACGAGTTGATAAGAACGGAACAGAAATAACTGCAAAATACACTCCGACTGTCCGTCCAATTACTTCATTTGTAGATACTAAGGGGAATACATTAGTTCCAAGCGAAGACGGCGAACAACCTAAGAAAGAT